>NZ_JBIDCW010000008.1:100930-289027 GCF_043204795.1 Streptomyces sp. NPDC047706
GAGGGGGTCCGGGGGGGGGGGCCGCCCCCCCCCGCGGCCCGGGCGCGGGGCCGCCCCCCGGAGGGTCGCAAACCAGTCAGGCCCATGGGGTTCCCGGTCACGACCGAGGGGACGCGGGCGGGCATCGGCGGCTCGATCCCGTGCACGTCAGGTAATGCCGGGGTGATCCGGCGAAAGGGTGGCCCGGGTAGGGACGGCGGGAAGCGGGGGAGCGGGGGGAGTGGGGGGGGAGTGGGGGAGTGGGGAAGCGGGTGAGGGGCGGCTCCGGGTGGGGCGGTGGTCAGTGGATGATGCCGGTGCGCAGGGCCACGGCCACCATTCCGGCGCGGTCACCCGTGCCGAGCTTGCGGGCGATCCGGGCGAGGTGGCTCTTGACGGTCAGCGCGGACAGGCCCATCGAGACGCCGATCGCCTTGTTCGACTGGCCTTCGGCGACCAAACGCAGCACCTCGACCTCGCGGCCGGAGAGCTCGCGGTAGCCGCCCGGGTGACTCGGGGCACCCGGGGGGCGGCGGTGCAGACGGGCGGCGGCCGCGCCGATGGGGGCGGCACCCGGCCGGGTGGGGAGCCCGACGTTGGTACGGGTGCCGGTGACGACGTAGCCCTTCACGCCGCCCGCGAGGGCGTTGCGCACGGCGCCGATGTCGTCGGCGGCCGACAGGGCGAGCCCGTTGGGCCAGCCCGCGGCGCGGGTTTCGGACAGCAGCGTCAGACCGGAGCCGTCCGGCAGGTGGACGTCGGCGACGCAGATGTCGCGGGGGTTGCCGATGCGGGGACGAGCCTCGGCGATGGAGGAGGCCTCGATGACATCGCGCACACCGAGCGCCCACAGGTGGCGGGTGACGGTCGAGCGGACGCGGGGATCGGCCACGACCACCATCGCGGTCGGCTTGTTCGGGCGGTAGGCGACCAGGCTTGCGGGCTGCTCAAGGAGAACGGACACCAGGCCTCCTGGGTGCGGGGACGGGGCGGCTCGTGGGGGGGTGAAGCCGGGACGAACCGTGCTTTCAAGGTCACAGACGTCTTCGGCAGCAAACCGGTCCGCCTTTAGAGAATGATCACGATCTGGTGAGTAACAATCCGAGCAATTCGGACACGCGAGCGATCATCCGAAGATCGAACGGTTTCGGTTCGATTCGTTGTCCGGTCGAAAGTGGCCGTATCGACAAAGAGATCCACCCGAATGGCCGCATGCGTGTTTGCCCGGCCCGTCTTCGGCGAGCAGGGTGTGCGGGCGAGAGGGAAAGGCGCGGCGGCAACGCGTCCGGAGGCATGCTCGCAAGCACGCCCGGACGCCGGGGCGGGGCCGGGTGCGCGCCGCGGGTCAGCGGGCCTGCGGGTCGCGCCGCTGCGGCAGGGTGACCACCGACGCGTCGCCCGGACCGGCCGGCGGCAGGCCGGCGACCTGGGCCAGCAGGTCGCACCAGGCGGCGAGGTGGGCCGCCGTGTCCGGTACGCCGCCCAGGCCCTCCCGGGGGGTCCAGGAGGCCCGGATCTCGATCTGCGACGCGGCGGGACGCGCGGACAGCCCGCCGAAGTAGTGCGAACTCGCGCGCGTGACCGTGCCGCTCGCTTCGCCGTACGTCAGACCGCGCGCCTGCAGCGCGCCGGTCAGCCAGCTCCAGCACACCTCCGGCAGCAGCGGGTCGGCGGCCATCTCCGCCTCCAGCTCCGCCCGCACCAGCGTCACCAGCCGGAAGGTGCCGCGCCAGGCGTCGTGTCCCGCCGGGTCGTGCAGGAGCACCAGCCGGCCGTCGGCCAGGTCCTGGTCGCCGTCGACGACGGCGGCCTCCAGCGCGTACGCGTGCGGGGCCAGCCGCTGGGGCGCCCGGGTGGGCTCGACCTCGATCTGCGGCCGCAGCCGTGCGGTGCGCAGCGCCTCGACGGCGGCCCGGAAGGGCACGGGAGCAGTGTCGCCCGTATGCAGGTCCCCCTCCTTCGGGTCGTCCATTCCGCCAGCGCCGTCCGACAGTCGTCCCTGAGCCGCAGCCATGCGGTGCAGATTAAGGGGAACGGACGCCGGGCGCAGGCTAGACACCCCGCCCGGCGGTACCCGGACACCGGGTCCCGCCACCGGCGGACCCCGACGAGGCGCGCGCACCCCGGCGCGCGCCGGCCGGCCGGCACCAGGTGCCGGGCACCGCCCCTTCGGGCGCCGTGCGAGACTTTTCCCGTGAGTGCCAACGGAAGCCCTACGGGCCAGCAGCCGACAGCGACGTACGACTCCGCCTTCCTCAAGGCGTGCAGGCGCGAGCCCGTGCCGCACACGCCGGTGTGGTTCATGCGGCAGGCCGGGCGCTCGCTGCCCGAGTACCGCAAGGTGCGCGAGGGCATCCCGATGCTGGAGTCGTGCATGCGGCCCGACCTGGTCACCGAGATCACGCTGCAGCCGGTGCGCCGGCACGACGTGGACGCGGCGATCTACTTCAGCGACATCGTCGTCCCCCTCAAGGCCATCGGCGTCGACCTCGACATCAAGCCCGGCGTCGGCCCGGTCGTCGAGCACCCGATCCGCTCCCGCGCCGACCTGGCACAGCTGCGCGACCTCACCCCCGAGGACGTCTCCTACGTCACGGAGGCGATCGGCCTGCTGACCGCCGAGCTCGGTGAGACGCCCCTGATCGGGTTCGCCGGCGCCCCGTTCACCCTCGCGAGCTACCTCGTCGAGGGCGGCCCGTCCCGCACGTACGAGAACGCCAAGGCGATGATGTACGGCGAGCCGCAGCTGTGGGCCGACCTCCTCGACCGCCTCGCGGACATCACCGCCGCCTTCCTCACGGTGCAGATCGAGGCGGGCGCCTCCGCCGTCCAGCTCTTCGACTCCTGGGCCGGCGCCCTCGCTCCCGCCGACTACCGGCGCTCCGTCCTGCCCGCCTCCGCGAAGGTGTTCCGCGCGGTCGAGGCGTACGGCGTCCCGCGCATCCACTTCGGTGTCGGCTCCGGTGAGCTCCTCGGCCTGATGGGCGAGGCCGGCGCGGACGTCGTCGGCGTCGACTGGCGCGTCCCGCTCGACGAGGCCGCCCGCCGCGTCGGCCCCGGCAAGGCCCTGCAGGGCAACCTCGACCCGACGGTCCTGTTCGCCACCGAGGAGGCCGTCGAGAGCAAGGCCCGCGAGGTCCTGGACACGGCGGCGGGGCTGGAGGGCCACATCTTCAACCTCGGCCACGGCGTGATGCCGTCCACCGACCCGGACGCCCTCACCCGCCTCGTCGAGTACGTCCACACGCAGACCGCGCGCTGACGGCTCACCACGTCTGCCGGGGCCGCGCCCGCCTGCCGAACAGCAGGCCGCGTGGCTCCGGCGGCGGTGGCGTGCCCGGCTTCAGTGGCCAGGCGAGGAGCATGCCGGCGAGGAAGCCGACGATGTGGGCCGCGTACGCCACGGTGCCCGCGTCGGACACGCCCTCGCCGGAGGAGTACACGGCCTGGAGCACGAACCACAAGCCCAGCACCAGCCAGGCCGGCAGGCGCAGCGGCAGGAAGATCAGGAACGGGACGAGCACCCACACCCTGGCCTTGGGGTACAGCACCAGATAGGCGCCCAGCACCCCGGCGATCGCCCCGGAGGCGCCGATCAGCGGTTCTGCGGACCCGGCGTTGAGCAGCGCGAAGGCGTACGAGGCCGCGTAGCCGCAGACGGCGTAGAACAGTGTGAAGCGTACATGACCCATGCGGTCCTCGACGTTGTTGCCGAAGATCAGCAGGAAGAGCATGTTGCCCAGCAGATGCAGCCAGCCGCCGTGCAGGAACATCGCCGTGAGCACGCTGAGTTCGGGTGACTTGTCGTACCCCGGCGGGCCCACCGCACAGCCCGGGCCCCGGGGGCCGACCGCGACGTCCCCGGTCGGCACCAGGCGGGGCAGCTGATGGTGGATCAGCTCCTGCGGCACCACCGCGTAGCGGTCCAGGAACGCGTGCAGCTGGCACAGTTGCGCCAGGCTGCTGTCACCCGCCACCGATCCGGCGAGGCCGGGCGTGGACAGGAACACGACGACGTTCGCCGCGATCAGCGCGTACGTCACCCAGGGTGTGCGGCGCGCGGGGTTGACGTCATGGACGGGGATCACCACAAGGAAGTACTGCCCTCGATGTGCCCGCCGAACCGGTGAACGCGCCGGGCCCGGCGTGCGTATGCCTCCTCGACCGGCCGCGGCCCGGCGAGGCGCGTCGCGGGACGACGTGAGGAACAGGCGATGAACGAGCGAGTCACTCCTGAGGTGCAGGCCACCCCCGACGGCGAGGCGCAGCTCGCACTGGTGGTCCGCCTCCCCTGGGAGGACGTCGCCCGGCTCGGCCAGGAGGCCGGCCGCATGGCGGCGCAGTTGCAGCGACCGGTGACGCTGGACGAGGCGGTGGGCAACCGGCTGCGCTCCGTCTCCCCGGGCGCGCACGCGAAACCGGCGGGGGTGCAGCCCGGGGCCATGCCGGTGGCGCCGGCCTCGGTGTCGTCGCTGCCCTCCCGCCCGCCCGCGGAGCAGGCACGGCAGGCGATAGACCGCATCAACGGGACGGCGTGAGCCACCTGCGTCCCGCCGTCAGGACGCCCCGCGCAGCTTCCCCGCGGCCTTCCGCGCGGCGACCAGCACGGGATCCCACACCGGTGAGAACGGCGGCGCGTACCCCAGGTCCAGGGCGGTCATCTGCTCCACCGTCATCCCGGCGGTGAGCGCCACCGCCGCGACGTCCACCCGCTTGCCCGCTCCCTCCCGGCCGACGATCTGCACGCCGAGCAGCCGCCCCGTGCGGCGCTCGGCGAGCATCTTCACGGTCATCGGGGAGGCCCCGGGGTAGTACCCGGCCCGGCTGGTGGACTCGACGGTCACCGCCTCGAACTGCAGTCCCGCCCGCCGCGCGTCCTTCTCCCGCAGCCCGGTGCGGGCGATCTCCAGATCGCACACCTTGCTGACCGCGGTGCCGACCACTCCGGGGAAGGTCGCGTAGCCGCCTCCCACGTTCATGCCGATGACCTGTCCGTGCTTGTTGGCATGGGTGCCGAGGGCGACATGCCTCTCCCGGCCGGCGACCAGGTCGAGGACCTCCACGCAGTCGCCGCCGGCCCAGATGTTCTCGTGACCGCGTACCCGCATCGCCAGATCGGTCAGCAGCCCGCCGTGCTCGCCGAGAGGCAGCCCCGCCGCCTTCGCGAGCGTCGTCTCGGGGCGTACGCCGATGCCGAGCACGACCACGTCCGCCGGGTACTCGGCGTCCTCCGTGGCCACCGCCCGCACCCGCCCGTCGTCACCGGTGAGGATCTTGGTGACCTCGGCGTCGTTGACCATGGTGATGCCCATGCCCTCCATGGCCCGGTGCACCAGCCGCCCCATGTCCGCGTCGAGCGTGGACATGGGCTCCGCGCCCCGGTTGACGACCGTCACCTGATAGCCGCGGTTGATCAGCGCCTCGGCCATCTCGACGCCGATGTAGCCCGCCCCGACGACCACCGCTCGCCTGCCCCGCGTGCGGGTGAGGGTGTCCAGGAGTTCCTGGCCGTCGTCCAGGGTCTGCACACCGTGCACGCCGGGAGCGTCGGCGCCGGGCATGTCCGGGCGGATCGGCCGGGCGCCGGTGGCGATCACGAGTTTGTCGTACGACGTCCAGGACTCGGCCCCCGAATCGACCTCCCGCGCGCGTACCCGCGCCCCGGCGACGTCGATCTCCACGACCTCCGTCCGCAGCCGCAGGCCGATGTCGCGGGAGCGGTGCTCCTCGGGCGTGCGGGCGATCAGCTCGTCACGGCCGGATACCTCGCCGCCCACCCAGTACGGGATGCCGCACGCGGAGTACGAGGTGAAGTGGCCGCGCTCGAACGCCACGATCTCCAGCTCACCGGGGCCCTTCATACGGCGGGCCTGGGACGCCGCGGACATGCCCGCGGCGTCACCGCCGATCACGACGAGTCGCTCTCTGGTACCTCTCGCACCGCTCATGCTCATGCGAACACGCTACGGCCACGAGGCATTTCAGTCCCGCGCGCCCCGCTCCTCCTCCGGGGCGGGTCCGGCCGCGGGCTCAGGTGCTCGCCGGGCCGCCGGCAGCGGCCCGGGCGCCGTCGCGGGCGCCGTCGCGGGGCGGCGCGCCCTGCGGGGCCGCACGAGGCGCAGCCAGACGAGGACGAGCAGCGCCGCCGGCACGGCGAACGGCAGCACCGCGCCCAGGGCGACGGCGATCCAGCGCAGCATCGTGACGAAGGCGTCCCAGCCCCCCGCCAGCGCGTCCGTGAACCCGGGGGCGTCGTCCTCCTTCGGCGTCGTGGCCACCGGCTTCTCGAACAGCGACAGGGTGATGGTCGACAGGCTCGTGCGGTCCTTCAGCGACGCCTGCTGGGCGAGCAGCGCCTCCAGGTCGGCCTGGCGGCCGCTCAGCTCGCCCTCCAGCTCCACCACGTCGCTCAGCCGGGTCGCCCGGTCCATCAGCTCGCGGATCCGGGCGACGCTGGCGCGCTGGGTCTCGATGCGGCTCTCCACGTCCACGACCTGGTCGGTGACGTCCGTCGCCTTCGCGGTGCGTTCGAGCAGCTTGCCCGTGCCCTCCAGGCCGGCCAGGACGTCCTCGTACCGCGCGACGGGCACCCGCAGGACGACGCGGGTGTGCTCGCCCCCGTCCTCGTCCCGGGTGGTGGTCTCGCTGCCCACGAAGCCGCCCGCGGTCTCGGTGGCGGTACGGGCCTCGTCCAGGGCCTTCGGTACGTCCTTGACCTGCACGGTCAGTGACGCGGTGCGGATGATGCGGTTCGTCGGGAGCTGAGGCGCGGCCGGAGGCCTCCGCCCGCCCGGGCGGCTGTCGCTGTCGTAGGCGCCCTCCTTCGCGCCCGGACCGGCGGCCCCCTGGTCCTGGGCGGCGGCCGCGTCCCCCCTGGAGCCCGAGGAGGTGCGCGCCTCGCCGCTGCACCCGGTCAGCGCGAGGGCGGTGGCGAGCAGGAGCCCGGCCAGAGCCGGGACAGGGCGAGCCGCGAAGCGGCGTGCGGTGCGTGGCGCGTGCATGTGGTGAACCCCCGGGGGTCGTGGCATCGGACGCTCCTTCGACGCCGGGACGGGCCGGGACGTTGGGCCCGCGCGGTCCCGATGCGGTCACGGTCGGGACTCGGCGGGGCCACGGGGCGACGGGGTGACTGCCGGTGGTGTCTGAGAGGGTGGAGTCATGAACGCAGCACCCACCGGCGCCGGGCACGCCGTCGTCGTCGGAGCCGGAATCGCCGGGCTGGCCGCGGCCCACCGGCTGCTGGACCGCGGGGCGCGGGTGACCGTGCTGGAGGCGTCCGGCCGGATCGGCGGCAAGCTGCTGCCCGGCGAGATCGCGGGCGTGCGCGTGGACCTGGGGGCCGAGTCGATGCTGGCCCGCCGGCCCGAGGCGGTCGCCCTCGCGCGCGAGGTGGGCCTCGCGGACCGGCTCCGGCCTCCGGCCACCACGACCGCCTCGCTGTGGACCCGCGGCGCGCTGCGCCCGATGCCCAAGGGCCATGTCATGGGCGTGCCGGGATCGGCGGCGGCGCTCGCGGGCGTGCTGTCCGAGGAGGGCCTGGCGCGCGTCGAGCGCGACGCCGGCCTGCCCCGCACGGAGGTCGGCGACGACGTGGCGGTGGGCCGGTTCGTGGCGGCGCGGCTCGGCCGCGAGGTCGTCGACCGGCTCGTCGAGCCGCTGCTGGGCGGCGTCTACGCGGGCGACGCCTACCGCATCTCGATGCGCTCGGCCGTCCCCCAGCTGTTCCAGGCCGCCCAGGCGCACGACTCGCTCACCGAGGCGGTCCGGGAGATCCAGGCCAGGGCGGCGTCGGCCCCGCAGAGCGGGCCGGTGTTCATGGGCGTCGAGGGCGGCGTCGGCAGCCTGCCGCTCGCCGTGGCCGAGTCGGTGCGGGCGCGCGGCGGCGAGATCATGACCGGGACCCCGGTGACGGAGCTGCGCCGCTCGGGCCGTAGGGGCTGGCGGGTCGTGGCCGGCGACCACGTCCTGCACGCCGACGCGGTGATCGTCGCCGTGCCCGCGTCCGCCGCCGCCGGGCTGCTGCGCGCCGAGGCCCCCGCGGCCGCGACCGAACTGGCCGCGGTCGAGTACGCGTCGATGGCGCTGGTGACCCTCGCCTACCGCCGCACCGAGGCGCGCCTGCCCGAGGGCAGCGGCTTCCTGGTGCCGCCGGTCGACGGGCGCACGATCAAGGCCTCCACGTTCGCCTCCCGGAAATGGGACTGGATCGCCGGCGACGACCCGGACCTGGTCGTGCTGCGCACCTCGGTCGGGCGGTACGGCGAGACGGAGATCCTCAGGCGCGACGACGCCGGGCTGGTGGACGTGTCCCGGCGCGACCTCGAGGCGGCCACCGGCCTCGACGCCACACCGGTCGCCACCCGCGTCACCCGCTGGGACGGTGGCCTGCCGCAGTACCCCGTGGGCCACCACGCGCGCGTGGCCCGGGTCCGCGAGCACGTCGGCAAGCTGCCGGGCCTCGCCGTGTGCGGCGCGGTGTACGACGGGGTGGGCATCCCGGCGTGCGTGGCGAGCGCGTACGCCGCGGTCGACCAGATCCACGGCGACCTGACGGCCGTGCGGGAGCTCACCGCCCACCCGGTGCAGAGCCTGCACGGCGGAGCGGGAGAATGAGGGACATGAGTGACGACGCCTCCACCACCGCCCCCGACCGGATCCCGAACAAGGGCAAGCTGGCCAAGGACCTCAACGAGGTCATCCGCTACACCCTGTGGTCGGTGTTCAAGCTGAAGGACGTGCTGCCCGAGGACCGCGCGGGCTACGCCGAAGAGGTCCAGGAGTTGTTCGACCAGCTCGCCGCCAAGGACGTCACCGTCCGCGGCACCTACGACCTCTCCGGGCTGCGGGCCGACGCGGACCTGATGATCTGGTGGCACGCCGAGACCAGCGACCAGCTGCAGGAGGCGTACAACCTGTTCCGCCGCACCAAGCTGGGCCGCGCCATGGAGTCGGTGTGGTCGAACATGGCGCTGCACCGCCCCGCCGAGTTCAACCGCAGCCACATCCCGGCGTTCCTCGCCGACGAGACGCCCCGCGCGTACGTCAGCGTCTACCCCTTCGTGCGCTCCTACGACTGGTACCTGCTGCCGGACGAGGACCGCCGCAGGATGCTGGCCGACCACGGCAAGATGGCCCGCGGCTACCCGGACGTGCGCGCCAACACGGTCGCCTCCTTCTCCCTCGGCGACTACGAGTGGCTCCTCGCCTTCGAGGCCGACGAGCTGTACCGCATCGTCGACCTCATGCGTCACCTGCGTGCCTCGGAGGCCCGGATGCACGTCCGCGAGGAGGTGCCGTTCTTCACCGGCCGCCGCAAGGAGATCGCGGAGCTGGTCGCGGGCCTCGCCTGATCAGCGAAGGCCCGCCGCGGCCTGGCGCTGCCGGGCGGGGACGCCCCGTTCGGCGGGGACGCCCGGCTCCGGCTCCGGGCGCGGGGCGCAGGACGCGCGGCGCGCCGGGAGGCGGCCGTCGAGCAGGTAGGCGTCCACGTGGGCGTTGACGCACGCGTTGGGGCCGCCCGCGATGCCGTGGGTGCCGGAGTCCCGCTCCGTGACCAGGACCGAGCCGGACAGCCGGCGGTGGAGTTCGAGGGCGCCGTCATAGGGGGCGGCGGCGTCCCGTTCGGCGGCCAGGATCAGCGTCGGCGGCAGCTCGCCCGGCCCGGTCCGCACGTCCAGCGGCCGCTGCCGCGGCGCCTGCCAGTAGGCGCACGGCAGGTTCAGCCACACGTTGCTCCACGTCTCGAACGGCGCCACGCGCGCGAGCCGGGTGTTGTCCCGGTCCCAGACCTTCCACTCCGTCGGCCACGGCGCGTCGTTGCACTCGACGGCCGTGTAGACCGCACGCGCGTTCTCCGCCTGCGCCGCCGTCTTGCGCTGCGGCGCGGCAAGCTCGGCCAGCGGACCCGGATCGCCCTTCAGATACGCGGACAGCGCCTCGGCCCGCGACGGCCAGAGGCTGTCGTAGTAGCCGGCCTCCAGGAAAGCGCCCTGCAGTTGTCCCGGCCCGGCCTTGCCGCCGGCCGGTTCCACGGCGAGCCGCGCCCGTGCGGTGTCGTATCCGCGCTGCACCTCCGCAGGCGTGGCGCCCAGGCCGTACACGCCGTGGTGCCGGGCGATCCAGTCCTTCATGTCCGCCCAGCGGTCCTCGAACGCCGCCGACTGGGCCAGGTTGTTGCGGTACCAGATCTGCGCCGGGTCGGGGTCCACCGCCGAGTCGAACACCATCCGCCGTACGTGCGAGGGGAACATCGTGGCGTACAGCGCCCCGAAGTAGCTGCCGTACGAGGCCCCCATGAACGTCAGCTTGTCCTCGTCCAGCGCGGCGCGCAGCACGTCCAGGTCGCGCGCGTTGTTCAGGGAGTGGTAGTGCCGCAGCGCGTCCCCGGACCGCTCGACGCACCCGCGCGCGTAGGCCCTGGCCCGCGCGATGTGCTCCTGCTTGTCCCTCTCCGAGGGGTGCGCCGGTGCGGGTGAGGGCCCCTTGAGGTGCTGCGCGGGGTCCTCGCAGGACAGCGGCGCGGAGCGGCCGACGCCGCGCGGGGAGTAGCCGACCAGGTCGTACGCGGCGGCCAGGCGCTTCCACTCCTGGAGCCGGCCGATCAGGGGGAAGGGCAGGCCGGAGGTGCCCGGACCGCCCGGGTTGTAGACCAGGGCGCCCTGACGGGGGACCTTGCGCTTGCTGTTGTGCGGGTCGCGCTGGGTGGCCCGGACCCGGCTGACGGCGAGCCCGATCTGCCTGCCGTCGGGCCGCGCGTAGTCGAGCGGGACGGTGACCGTGCCGCACTCCATGCCGGCCGGCAGGTCCTGCGCGCCGGGGCATACGCCGAAGTCGACACCGGCGGCCGCGGCGCGCGCGGCGGCCAGGGTGGTGCCGCGCAGTTCGGCCGTCGCGTCCGGGCGGGCCGGGGCGCTGCCCGCCGGGGCGGCGGCGAAGGTGGCCAGGAGCAGGGAACCGGCGGCCGTGTAGAGGGCGGCAGCTCTCATCGCGAATCCCTTCGGAGCGCGGCAGCGACAGAAGGGATGCTTCGTACGATTGTGGGCAAAGGCAAGCGCAGTGGGCTGGTGTCGGCACCAATGCGCCCATACGCCCCGAGGGGCCGGTGCGCCCGGTGAGCCGGGTGAGCCCGTGTCAGGCCCGCCAGCGGTGCCCGCCATGCGCGAAGGCCGCCCGCAGGTCCGGCTCGCCGACCGCGCGGACGCCGCGCACGGCGACCGAGGTGAGGTAGGCCCGCTCGTCCCCCGCGTCGCCCGAATGCCGGGCCAGTGCGTCGAGCAGCCGCTGTCCGGCCGGAGAGGCCCAGCGCGAGTACGGGTGGGCCTCGATACGGGCCAGGGCGAGACAGCTCAGGCAGAGGAACAGCGGCAGACTGAACCAGAGGGCGACCAGATGGCGCGGCACGCCGTCCTGAGCGGGCATCAGCAGCGCGGCCACGCCGAGCGCGAGCACGACCGCCGCGGCGATCCGCACCTGGCGCACGCCGGCCCCCACGGTGGTCCCTGACCCGGCAGGCACGGCGAGACCGGCGCCGACGAGCCGCTCGGCGAGACCGTGCACCGCGTCGGCGGCGGCCGCAGCAGCCCTTACCGGTGCGATGGGGGACTGCCCTTGCGGCCCGATGGCGCCTATCACCGACCGCTCGATGTCGTCCCGGCCGCGCGGGTCCACGACGGTCGCCCAGCCGGTGTGCGCGAGCAGCAGCCGCCGCTGCCGTGCCATCGACACCAGCGTCAGATCGGCGACGCGCGCCGGTCCGCCGGACAGGAACGCGGCCTCGTACAACGTCAGATCGCGCTGGCCTCCTGTCACGGCGCCGGCCTCCGCCGCGCGTACGGCTGCAAGGCACAGCCGGGTGCACGCGAGACCGGACACGGCCCAGGCCGGCAGGAGCAGGAGGATCCAGAACATGCCGTGTTTCTATGCCAGCCGACTGAGAGACTCCATGCCTTGTTCACATTCCGGGACCGGGCGTTGCCGGTACGTGACGTTCCGCCCGGCCCGCGGTCAGCGGCGAAGCAGTACCCGCCGGGCCCTGGCCATCCGTGAACGGGGACGCGGCACCGAGCCGGACCGCTCCAGCCACCACTCCCGCAACTCCCGCCGCGACCGGGCCTCCTGGGGCCGGCCGGCGAGCAGCAACTGCTCGGCGAAGTCCAGCGCGTCCCGCCGGTACCCCCCGGTCATCGGATGCCGCTGGGCGTACGCCAGGAAGGAAGGCCGAAAACCCGCTCCCAGGATCCGCGGCAACTCGGGCGCGACGCCGGCCGCCATGTCCGCCCGCTTACCGGCCAGCGCCCGCGCCTGCACCGCGAGCCGTGCCCGGTCGAACCCTTCGGGGACGGGGGTGCCGGCGACGAGGGCGGACAGGAGCGCGGCCTGCGAGAGAGCGAGGCGCTGCCGGGCGGGGCCGGAGCCGGGCGCCGGAGACCCGGTGCCCCGGGACCCGGCGGGCTCGACGGCCGAGTCTCCCGGCGTGCGCGCCGCCGGGACGGCCGCGGGCGCGCCGGACACGCGGCCCGCGCAGTCCGTGGAAGCCGCAGCCGAGGCGACCGGCGCCAAGGTCCTCTCCCGCGCCCCCTTCTCCAGCGCCCCCCGGATCGCCGTCAGCTCCCGCTCCAGTTCGGCCGGTTCCGGGAAGTTCTCGTCGCGCTCCAGCAGCACGCCCGGCGGGGAGATCCGGGACGCGAGGTCGGTGAGGATGTCGAGGACCGGCCGGGGGACCGGGTGGGCGTGGCTGTCGTGCCAGACGCCGTCACGCGCGAAGCCGCCGGCGACATGGACGTAGGCGACGGCCTCCAGCGGGAGTTCGGCGAGCGCCTCGGCCGGGTCCTCGTCCCGGTTGACGTGGTTGGTGTGCAGGTTCGCCACGTCGATCAGGAGCCGTACACCACTGCGGTCGGCCAGCTCGTACAGGAACTGCCCCTCCGTCATCTCCTCGCCCGGCCAGGAGATCAGCGCGGCGATGTTCTCCACGGCGAGCGGCACGGGCAGTGCGTCCTGCGCGATGCGGATGTTCTCGCAGAGCACGTCGAGGGCGTCCCGGGTACGCGGCACCGGCAGCAGGTGCCCGGCCTCCAGGGCGGGGGACGCCGTCAGCGGGCCGCCCGCCCGGACGAACGCGATGTGCTCGGAGACCAGTGGCGAGCCGAGCACCTCCGCCCGCTCGGCCAGCGCCGAAAGACGCGCCGGGTCGGGCCGGTCGGCGCCACCGAGGCCGAGGGAGACGCCGTGCGGGACGACGGTCACCCCTCGCGCGCGCAGCCGCTCGAGCGAGGGGGGAAGGTGCCCGGGGCAGACGTTCTCGGCGACGGCCTCGACCCAGTCGACGCCCGGCATGTGCTCCACGGCGTCCGCGATCTCCGGCCGCCACCCGATTCCGGTTCCCAGTCGCTGCATGGCCCCCTCTTTCACGTCTGTCCTGTCGCACCTGGATCCGCTGAGTCGTCTCCTTCGACGGACCGCTGTTCTCCGGCGTGAGGGGGGTATGGCCCCGCTCGCGGGGCCCGAATCCCGCCGCGTGCGCCTTCAGAGCAACATTTGAGGTTGGGTCCCCGGTTGGGTCCCCGGTGTCCCCATCTGTCTCTACGGGGGCGGGGCGCCGGATGTTCATCCGGTCCCGCGAGCCGTGCGGCGGTTCAGCGCAACGCCGGATGGTCGGCGACGACGGTGCAGCTGCCCGCGGGGATCTCGGTGTACCCGGCGTCGCGCACCAGTGGCAGACCGGACGTGGTCAGCCGCCGCCACCGCGCGGGCTCCGAGGTCCGCACGGCCAGCGGGAAGCCGGCGTCGCGCCAGGCCGCGCGCTCCTCGTCCGGCAGTTCCCACCAGGCGAGCTGGGCGCCGTGACCGGCCTGTGCCATGGCCTTGCCGGCGGACATCGCGACCTCGGGGTTCAGCCACAGCACGGGAGTGCCCCGGTCCGCGCCGAGCGGCGGCTCGGGATCGTCGAGGTCGGTTCCCGACACCTGGAGCCGCGCGAGGTCCTTGGGCCACCCGTCGAGCGGTACGGGCGGAAACACCCTCACCTCGGCCGACTTCCCCGTCACGGTGATCCCGGGCAGGGCTCCGGCCCGCCGCCACTCGGCGCCCCGGGCCCGCCGCACCACCTTCCGGATCCGCGCGTCCTGCCAGTCCCGTACGGCCTGGGCCCACTCCCCGTCGTCCAGCGACCGGGCGTCACTCAGCAGGACGAGCACGGCACGGGCGGCGGTCTCCAGCGCGTCGGTCCGGGCGGGCGGGGCGTCCCGCTCCATCCGCACGACCAGTGGCAACACGAACTGGGGCGCGGCGTCGCGTGCGCCGGGCCCGGAGCGGAAGGGGCTGTCAGCGGGTTCAGTGGTCACGCCGTCCAGTCTGCCAACCCCGGGGAGGCGAGGAGCCATGCGCCCGGTCCCCGCGACCGCACCGCGCCGGCTACCCGGAGCAGGCCGTGCGCTGCGCCTCCAGCCACTCGCACGCCGGACACAGCGTGATCCCCTTGTACGACTCCGGGTACTCCGTCGGTTCCCGGCACAGCACGCATTCCGCGTAGGGCGGCCCGTCCGCCTTGGGGGGCCTGCTCGCGTTGATCAGGCAGTAGTCGTCACCGTCGCTCATGGCTCCAGCGTATGCCGGTCACGACGATCCTGCGGAGGCCGCGGCCGACGCCCCGATCAGCTCGGACACCTTCACGAACCGGTACCCCTGCCGCCGCAGCTCCGGCACGATCGTCCGGACCGCCCGCTCGGTCGTCGGCGCCGCGCTGCGCGTGCAGTGCAGCACGACGACCGACCCGGGCCGCACTCCCTGCAGCACCTGCCGGGCCACCGCGTCCGCGTCCGTCGCGAAGGCGTCCCCGCCCACCACGTCCCACTGCACGGACGTCACGCCGGAACCGCTCAGGGCGCGCAGCGCCCGCTGGTCGTAGCAGCCGCCGGGGAACCGGAAGTACGGTTTCGCGTCCCGCACGCCGGCCCGGCGGAAGGCCGCGTACGCCCGCTCCACCTCCGTGCGCATCCGTTCTTCGCCGACGGTCGGCAGGCCGTAGCAGTCGGCGGTGAACGCGTAGTGGCTGTAGGAGTGGTTGGCGACCTCGAACAGCGGGTCCCGGTCGATGCCGCGGGCCTGGGTCGGGTACTGCTCCGCCCACCGGCCCGTCATGAACACGGTCGCCGGCACCTTGAGCGCCCGCAGTGTCGCGATCAGCTGGGGGTTGTCGAAGTGTTCCCCGCCGGCCGCGCGGGGCCCCTGGTCGGCGGTCATGTCGGCGTCGAAGGTGAGCGCGACGGTCCTGCCCCCGGTCCGCGGGCCGCTGGTGAACACCGGCGTGAGGCCCGCGGGGCCGGGGGCGAGGGTGGGCGGTTGCGAGGGGGAGGCGGGCGCCGAGGGGACCGCCGGCCGGCCGCCCTGCGGCGGCCGGCCGGTGCCGCAGGCCGCGAGGGCGGCGCCCAGGACGCAGACGGTGATGACTCTACGCGCATAAGTGATCACCTTGTGAAAATATGACCTTCATGTCGGCAGTCGTCGCAGACGCGGCGCCGGGTCACCCGGCCGGCGGCCTCCGCCACGGACCGCGAACCGCGAAGGCCGTCCCCGGGCCGTAGCAGTCGGCGTACACCCTCCAGTCCGGCGAGAAGGTGGCGCCCACCCCAGGGCACGCCGTGTCCGCCGGCTGCCGCCGGTCGCTGGAACCACGCGCGTGGCACCCGTCATGGAGCGCCGGCGAGTCCCGGGGCGGGGCGCGGCTCCTGACCGGTGCCGGGAGTGCCGTCGGCCTGCCTGGTGAGGCCCGCGGCCTCGTCGGGCCGCTGGGGCACCTGCTGCGGTGCCGCCGCGGGCACGGGGCCCGGCTCCCGTGACACGTCCGGGACGTTTCCCGCACCCTGCGCACGGCCGTGGCTCTGGACGCTCCCCTGCGGGTGGTCCGTCAGCTGAGGTGCTCGCTCCAGGAAGCGGAGCAGCTCCACCGGGAAGGGAAGAACCAGCGTCGAGTTCTTCTCGGCGGCGACGGCCACGACGGTCTGGAGCAGGCGCAACTGCAGCGCCGCCGGGGTCTCCGCCATCTGCTGGGCCGCCTCGGCGAGCTTCCTCGACGCCTGCAGCTCGGCGTCGGCGTTGATGACGCGGGCACGGCGCTCGCGGTCGGCCTCCGCCTGGCGGGCCATGGAGCGCTTCATCGTCTCGGGCAGCGAGACGTCCTTGATCTCCACCCGGTCGACCTGCACGCCCCAGCCGACGGCCGGGCTGTCGATCATGAGTTCAAGGCCCTGGTTGAGCTTCTCGCGGTCGGACAGCAGGTCGTCCAGTTCGCTCTTGCCGATGATCGAGCGCAGTGAGGTCTGGGCCATCTGCGAGACCGCGAACTTGTAGTCCTCGACCTTGATGAGGGCGCTCGCCGGGTCGACCACCTTGAAGTAGACGACGGCGTCCACACGCACGGTCACGTTGTCGCGGGTGATGCCTTCCTGGGCCGGTACCGGCATCGTGACGATCTGCATGTTGACCTTGTGCAGCCGGTCGACGAGCGGGACGATCAGCGTGAATCCGGGCGACCGCACCTCGCCCCTGAGCCGGCCGAGCCGCAGCACCACACCGCGCTCGTACTGCTTGACGACCCGCGCCGCGGCGCCGAGGTACACCACGCCCACGGAACCGGCCGTGGCCGCCGCCACCAGGAGTTCATCGAGCATGACGACCTCCTCGCCAGAGGTCCGCAATGTCTGTTCCTGCAACGATATGCCCGGTGTCCGGTCCGGGGCCACGGGGCTCCGGACCGGACACCGGGCCATGAGGCCGGTCAGGGTATGGTCACCTTCACCGGATCGGTGCCCGAGGCGCTGTGCCGCTCGGCCCAGCTCTCCAGCGCCGTACGGCACGCGTGGTCCAGGTGATGCAGACCGGACAGGTTCAGCTCGATGGGCCGGTCCTGGGGCAGCGACTCCAGGCTGTCGAGGATCTTCGGCAGCCGCAGGAAGGTCGCGTTGCCCGACAGGTGGGCCTGGATCGGCCCGGCACCCTTGTCTATGACCTCCATCTTGAGGTGCGAGGCTTCCCAGGCGGTCTTGGCGACCGACAGGGCCAGGCCGATCAGAACGCCCTCGAACATGTTCACCCCGACGATGGCGAGCGCCGTGACGACGAGGATCAGTGCCTCACCGCGGTGGTCGCGCCACATCGTGACGAGCTGCCGGAACGGGATCAGCTTCCAGCCCGCGTGGACCAGGATGCCGGCCAGTGCGGGCAGCGGGATCAGCGCCAGCGCCGACGGCAGCAGGGCCGCGAACAGCAGCAGCCAGACGCCGTGCAGCACCCGGGAGGCCTTGGTCCGCGCACCCGCCTGGACGTTGGCCGAGCTGCGCACGATGACCGCGGTCATCGGCAGGGCACCGAGCACGCCGCAGACGGCGTTGCCCGCGCCCTGGGCCATCAGTTCCTTGTCGTAGCGGGTGCGTGGACCGTCGTGCAGCCGGTCCACGGCCGCGGCGCTGAACAGGCTCTCCGCCGAGGCGATCAACGTGAAGGCAAGGACGGTGCCGAGGACGGCCGGGTTCGCCAGCTCGCCGAAGGCGTCGGCGCCGGGTGGCTGGATCGAGTCGATCAGGCCGTTCACCTCGACCGTGGCGACCGGGAGGTCGAACGCGAAGGTGACGAGCGTGGCCAGGGCGACCGCCGCGAGAGCACCGGGCACCGCTCGGGCCTTCTCCGGCAGCCGCTTCCACGACACCATGACGGCTATCGTGCCCGCCCCTATCGCCACGGAGGCCACCGCCGTGGCGCTGCCGACGGCCGCCACGAGGGCCTCGGGCAGGCCGGTGATCTTGTCGATGCCGGACGTGGGGGCCTTCATGCCGGCCGCCGCGTACAGCTGGCCCGCGATGATCACGAGTCCGATGCCGGCCAGCATGCCCTCGACGACCGAGACCGAGATGGCCCGGAACCAGCGCCCCAGCTTCAGGGCGCCCATCAGGAGCTGGAGCAGGCCGGCGGCGAGCACGAGCACACCGAGCACCGGCAGCCCGAACTCGGTGACCGCCTCGTACACCAGGACGGTCAGGCCCGCCGCCGGGCCGGACACCTGAAGACTGCTGCCGGGCAGCAGACCGGTGACGATGCCTCCCACGATGCCGGTGACCAGGCCGAGTTCGGCCGGGGCGCCGGAGGCGACGGCCACGCCGACGCACAGCGGCACCGCGACGAGGAAGACGACGACCGAGGCGGCGAAGTCCTGCCTGAGGTAGGGGTACTTGGTCATGGCGGCCCTCACAGGGCCTCGAACACGCCGGTGCCGGTGCGGTGTTCGCGCACGGCGCCGGTGTGCACCTCGTAGTACCAGCCGCGCAGCCGCAGCCGGCCGTCCGCCAGCCGCCGCTCGACGCACGGGTACGAGCGCAGACGCAGCAGTTGTGCCAGGACGTGGGTCTGTACCGCCTCGGCGACCGTCGGGTCGGCGGGTTCGACGGCGCGCGGCCGGTCGGCGGCGTGCGCCAGCCAGTCACGCACGGCCGGTACGGCGTCGAGGTCGTCGCCGCGCACCAGCGCGCCGACGGCCCCGCAGTGCGAGTGGCCGCAGACCACGACGTCCTGGACGCCGAGCACCTCCACGGCGTACTCGATGGTGGCCGCCTCGCCGGTGGGACGGTCGGAGGTGTACGGGGGGACGATGTTGCCCGCGGTGCGCAGCTCGAACAGCTGGCCGGGGCGGGCGCCGGTGATCAGGGCCGGAACGACCCTGGAGTCGGAGCAGGTGATGAACAGGACTTCAGGGGACTGTCCCTGAGCCAGCTGAGCGAACTCCTCAGGGCGCTGTCCGAACATGCGGGCGTTGTCGATGAGGGGCTGCATGACGTGGTGATTCCTCCTGGCGCGCAGTGGGGGCGCGTCGGACGTGCATGACAGGGTGCGTGAGGGGACTGCTCCGTTCCCGGCGGCCGGTCGCGGCGACCGGCCTTCAGGGGGCCTCAGGCCTCGAACAGGGCCGGGGAGTGGGCAGTCGAGGGTCTCGACACGTGGTCGTACGCGGCACTGGGCACGACCGCGTCGGATTCGGCCCCCTCGCGTATCTGCTCACCGGAGCGCGTGGCGCCGGGCTGAGCCTTGGCCTCGATGTGACGGGCCGTGTACGCAGCTGCGAAGGGCGGGGAAGGCGCGAAGAAGGGAAGGATGAACGACACCGCGACAAGGGCCGTGCGCAGGGTCCGGATCGTCGTGCCTCGGAGCATCGGTCCTCCCTCCGGTTCGGTCGTACCTCTTGCCCGCACCAACGGTTGGTCAACAGCTGGTCAAGAAAGACATTAACCCTGCGAAGTTGTTTGCAGGGTCAACTTGGCGTTTCGAGCCCAAGAGAGCCTCAAAAGTGAGGTTGAGCTGGCGTGATCCGTCCCCTGACGCGGCGTACGGCGTGGCGTCTACCGGCCCTCGGTCAGCCGCTGGGCGTCCCGCGCCAGCGCGGTCAGCCGCGAGATGGCCCGGAAGTACTTCTTGCGGTAGCCGCCCTTCAGCATCTCCTCGCTGAACAGCTGGTCGAAGGGCAACCCCGAGGCCAGGACGGGCACTTCACGGTCGTAGAGCCGGTCGGCGAGCACCACGAGCCGCAGTGCCGTCGACTGGTCGGGAACCGGCCGCACGCCGGTCAGGCACACCGCCTTGACCCCGTCGGTCAACGCGCCGTAGCGGCTGGGGTGAACGCGGGCGAGGTGGTCGAGCAGCGGCGGGAACGCGTCGAGCGCGGCGCCCTCGGTGGCGTGCGCCGCCCGTGTCACCTGCTCGTCGGTGAACGGCGCCGGCGCCTGCGGCAGGCCGCGGTGGCGGTAGTCCTCGCCGTCGATGCGCAGGGCCCGGAAGTGGGCCGACAGGCCCTGGATCTCGCGCAGGAAGTCGGCGGCCGCGAAACGGCCCTCACCCAGCTTGCCCGGCAGGGTGTTCGAGGTGGCGGCGAGCGCGACGCCCGCGTCGACCAGCTTGCCGAGCAGGGTGGAGACCAGCACGGTGTCGCCGGGGTCGTCCAGTTCGAACTCGTCGATGCACAGCAGGCGGTGGCCGGAGAGCGTCTGGACGGTCTGCTGGAAGCCGAGGGCGCCGACCAGGTTGGTCAGCTCCACGAACGTGCCGAAGGCCTTGCGGTCGGGCTCGGCGGGGGTGGCGTGCCAGAGTGAGGCGAGGAGGTGGGTCTTGCCGACGCCGTAGCCGCCGTCGAGGTAGACACCGCGGGGCCCGGCGGGGGCCTTCGGCGTCCTGGCCCTGCCGAACCCGAGGAACCCCCGCCTGCCGGTGCCGGGAGCCGCGCCGAGGCCGGCCGCGAAGCCCTCCAGGACCCGCACCGCCTCGGTCTGGCTGGGCTGGTTCGGGTCCGGGATGTACGTCCCGAAGCGCACCGAGTCGAAGCGGGGCGGGGGCACCATCTCGGCCACCAGGCGGTCCGCGGGAACGTGCGGCTCTCGTGCGCAGAGGGAGAGGGGGGCGGCTTCGGCGGCTACGGGGCTTCGGCCGGCGGCGGTGGAGGAGGACACGCTTACCCATGCTAAGGGGTGGTCCGGGGGCGGTTCCGGCCACCGGCCGGTCCGCGGACACGTCCGGGCACCGTCCGCGCGCGGGTGCGGCCCCGGAGCCGGACGATCCGCCGTCCCCGCACGCCAGGCCGCCCGACGGCGCCCCGGATGAATCCCGGCACGCGTGGAACACTGCACGGCATGCGACGCCTCTTCCCTGTGACCGACACGACACTGGACCCGGCCGACCGTGAGTGGGATCTCGCGGAGCTGGCGCAGGCCTACGCCTACCCCGAGCCGGGTACGGGGAAGCCGGTGGCGTGGCTGCGGGCCAACATGGTCGCGACGCTCGACGGTGCCGCGCAGCACGACGGCAGGTCGCAGCCCATCTCCAACGCCACCGACATGCGCGTCTTCGGCACGCTGCGGGCGCTCGCCGATGTCGTGCTGGTCGGCGCGGAAACGGTCCGCCAGGAGGGGTACCGCCCCGCACGCGTGCGTGCCGAGTTCGCGGCGCGGCGTGAGGCGGCCGGGCAGCAGCCCGTACCCGCGATCGCGGTGGTCAGCGCCGGTCTGGACCTGGACTTCTCCCTGCCGCTGTTCGCCTCGCCCGTGGTCCCCACACTGATCCTCACCGGGGCGGCGGCGGCGCCGGACCGGGTGGCGGCGGCGGAGAAGGCGGGCGCCCGGGTGGTGGTCGCCGGGGACGGCGTCGGTGTGGAGCCCGCACGGGCCGTACGGGCGCTCGCCGAGCTGGGTCACACCCGGCTGCTCACCGAGGGCGGGCCCCGGCTGCTGGGTCAGCTGGTGGCGGCCGGGGTGCTCGACGAGCTGTGCCTGACCGTCTCCCCGATGCTCACGGCGGGCGGTGCGCCGCGCATCGCAGGGGGGCCGGCGGTGGCGGTCCCGCAGCGGTTCGAACTGGCGTCCCTGCTGGAAGAAGCCGGGTTTTTGTTCTCCCGTTACCGTCGGACCTGAGATCGACGGAATGTGCCGCTCCGCTTAGCTCGGGACGGGCACACTATGACCCGCACTACCCGCGCGATCACGGGGCAGGATGGTTTCCGCAGGGCCGGACGGCCATGGACGAAAGGGCCCACCGGCCCTCGGAGGAGAAGGGGCGCCTGGTGTTCACAAGCGTTTTGATGATCGAGAAGGCCCTGACGTCCGCCGACGTGGAGTTCGTCACCACCTTGCACGGGGAGGAGCCGGTCACCTTCCATGTGCTGCTCCAGCCGCGCGGCGAGCAGGCGGACCGCCTGTTGCGTGCCATCGACGACCTCGCGCTGGGGGAACTGGACGAGGCGGCGCGCGAGGGGGAGACGCCGGAGGGCGAGGCGGCCAGGAGTGAGGGGCAGCGGGCACTGGAGGTGTCCTTGCAGGCCCTGCGGGCCTCCGGCAGCGCGGCGCAGGGCCGGCTGATCGAGGACCATCCGCTGGACGTCCTCAAGGGCATGGTGGAGGAGGTGGGGGCCGACGAGGTGATCGTGCTGACGGACCCCCACTACGTGGAGGAGTTCTTCCACCGGGACTGGGCCTCGCGGGCTCGGCACAAGGTGGGCGTGCCGGTGCTGAAGCTGTTCTCGCACAGCAAGGCGTAGGGCGGCGGGTGCGGCTGCGGGTGCGGGTGCCTTGGGGCCGGTCACCGGTCGCCGCGCCCCCTGGCCGCGTGACCCCGCCGCCCCCTTGCCGGGCCTGCCGCGCCGCACGGAATAGGCTGGGGCCGCGCTTCCCCGTCGGGGTACGCAGCCCGTCGTAACGGATCTTGGGGAGAACACACATGGCACCCGGCCTTCCTACCGCCATGGACCGACCGCACTTCATCGGCATCGGCGGGGCCGGGATGTCCGGTATCGCGAAGATTCTGGCGCAGCGCGGCGCCAAGGTCGCCGGCAGTGACGCCAAGGAGTCGGAGACCGTCGAGGCGCTGCGGGCGCTGGGTGTCACCGTGCACCTCGGGCACGCGGCGGAGCACCTCGCGGACGACGCCAGCTGTGCCGTGGTGTCGTCCGCGATCCGGTCCGGCAACCCGGAGCTGGCCCGCGCGGCCGAGCTGGGCATCCCCGTGGTGCACCGGTCCGACGCGCTCGCCGCCCTGATGCGGGGCCTGCGGCCGATCGCGGTCGCCGGTACGCACGGCAAGACGACCACCACCTCGATGCTGGCCGTGTCGCTGTCCGCGCTCGGGCTGCGGCCGTCGTACGCGATCGGCGGGGACCTCGACGCGCCCGGCTCCAACGCGCTGCACGGCGAGGGCGACATCTTCGTGGCCGAGGCGGACGAGAGCGACCGCAGCTTCCACAAGTACGCGCCCGAGGTCGCGATCGTGCTCAACGTCGAGCTCGACCACCACGCCAACTACGCGTCCATGGAAGAGATCCACGAGTCCTTCGAGACCTTCGCCGGCAGGATCGTGCCCGGCGGCACGCTGGTGATCTCGGCGGACCAGGAGGGCGCGCGGGAGCTGACGCGGCGGGTCGCGGCATCGGGCGTGAAGGCCGTGACCTACGGCGCGGCCGACGACGCCGACGTGCGGGTGCTGTCGGTCGTACCGCAGGGGCTGAAGAGCGAGGTCACCGTCCTGCTGGACGGCCGCGAGCTCACCTTCGCGGTCTCCGTCCCCGGCCGGCACTACGCCCACAACGCGGTCGCCGCCCTCGCGGCGGGTGTGGCCCTCGGTATCCCGGCCACGGAGCTGGCCCCGGCGCTCGCGGCGTACACCGGGGTGAAGCGGCGGCTGCAGCTGAAGGGTGAGGCGGCCGGGGTGCAGGTGATCGACTCCTACGCCCACCACCCGACCGAGATGAGCGCCGACCTGGAGGCGATGCGGGCCGCGGCGGGCGACGCGCGGATCCTGGTGGTCTTCCAGCCGCACCTGTTCTCACGGACGCAGGAGCTGGGCAAGGAGATGGGCCAGGCCCTCGCCCTCGCCGACGCCTCCGTGGTGCTGGACATCTACCCCGCCCGGGAGGACCCGATTCCGGGCGTGACCAGCGAGCTGATCATCGAGGCCGCCCGGACGGCGGGCGCGGACGTGACGGCGGTGCACGACAAGGGCGAGGTGCCCGGGGTGGTCGCGGGAATGGCGAGGGCGGGCGATCTGGTTCTCACCATGGGCGCGGGCGATGTCACCGACCTCGGACCGCGCATCTTGGACCGCCTGCCGAAGTAAGGGGCTGACACCCATGTCGTACGACGTCGAGAAGCCGGACGAGCAGTGGCGCGTGGAACTGACGCCGGCCGAGTACGCCGTGCTGCGCCAGGCCGCTACGGAACCCGCGTTCACCGGTGAGTACACCGACACCAGGACCGAGGGCGTGTACGCGTGCCGGGCCTGCGGTGCCGAGCTGTTCACCTCGGACACGAAGTTCGAGTCGCACTGCGGCTGGCCGTCCTTCTACGACCCCAAGGAAAGCGACGCGGTGGAGCTGGTGCAGGACCGCTCGCACGGGATGGTGCGCACCGAGGTGCGCTGTGCGCGCTGCGGATCGCACCTCGGGCACGTGTTCGAGGGTGAGGGTTATCCCACGCCCACGGACCAGCGGTACTGCATCAACAGCATTTCTCTGCGGCTGGCTCCCGACGACGAGTAAGGAGCCGCGGCCTGCCCGGTCTCACCCCGGCGGTGGGACCGGGTTCGCCTCGCCGCCCTCGAACGCCCGCAGGATGCGCTCCGCCGCCAGCGTCGCCGTCAGCTCGCCCCCGCGGACCTGACGCTCCAGGTCCGGGGCGAGGGCGCGTACGGCCGGGTGGGTGTGCAGCCGGCCCAGCAGGTCGTCGCGGACCATCGTCCACGTCCAGTCGACCTGCTGCTCACGCCGCTTCGCGGCGAGCCGGCCGGTGGACCCGAGCAGGGAGCGGTGCGCTTCGAGGCGCTCCCAGACGGTGTCCAGGCCCGTCGACTCGCGGGCGCTGCAGTGCAGCACCGGCGGCGTCCAGTAGGCGTCCTTGCCGTGCATCAGGCGCAGCGCGCCGGACAGCTCACGTGCGGCCGCCCGGGCGTCGCGCTCGTGCGGGCCGTCCGCCTTGTTGACGGCGAGCACGTCGGCGAGCTCCAGAACGCCCTTCTTGATGCCCTGCAGCTGGTCGCCGGTGCGGGCCAGGGTGAGCAGCAGGAACGAGTCGACCATGTTGGCGACGGCGGTCTCCGACTGGCCCACGCCGACCGTCTCGACCAGGACCACGTCGTAGCCCGCCGCCTCCATCACCACGATCGACTCGCGGGTCGCCTTGGCGACCCCGCCGAGTGTGCCGGCCGTGGGGGACGGCCGTACGAAGGCGGCCGGGTCCACCGCCAGCCGCTCCATCCGCGTCTTGTCGCCCAGGATCGAGCCGCCCGTGCGGCTCGACGACGGGTCGACGGCGAGCACGGCGACCCGGTGGCCGAGGCCGGTCAGCATGGTCCCGAACGCGTCGATGAACGTCGACTTGCCGACCCCCGGCACCCCGCTGACGCCGATCCGCCGTGCCTTGCCGCTGTACGGCAGCAGTTCGGTGAGCAGCCGCTGGGCCAGTTCCCGGTGCTGCCGCCGGGTGGACTCGACGAGCGTGATCGCGCGCGCCACGACGGCCCGCTTGCCGTCGAGCACGCCCTTCACATACGCGTCGAGATCGATCACAGCTCGTGTCCGAGGCCGGCGGCCAGCCGCTGCACCAGGTCGTGGGCCGCGTCCGGGATCACCGTCCCGGGCGGGAACACGGCCGCCGCGCCCATGTCCAGCAGCGTCGGCACGTCCTGCGGGGGGATCACCCCGCCGACCACGATCATGATGTCCTCGCGGCCCTCCTCGGCCAGCTGCTCGCGCAGCGCCGGTACGAGGGTGAGGTGACCGGCGGCCAGCGAGGACACCCCGACGATGTGCACGTCCGCCTCGACGGCCTGGCGGGCGACCTCGGCCGGGGTCTGGAACAGCGGGCCGACGTCCACGTCGAAGCCGAGGTCGGCGAAGGCGGTCGCGATCACCTTCTGGCCGCGGTCGTGGCCGTCCTGGCCCATCTTGGCGACCAGGATGCGCGGGCGGCGCCCCTCGGCCTCCTCGAAGGCGTCCACCAGGGCGCGGGTGCGGTCGACCGACGGGGACTCGCCGGCTTCGTTGCGGTACACGCCGGAGATGGTACGGATCTGGCTCGCGTGCCGCCCGTAGACCTTCTCCAGGGCGTCCGAGATCTCCCCGACGGTCGCCTTCGCCCGGGCCGCGTGCACGGCCAGTTCCAGCAGGTTGCCGTCGCCGCCGGCGGCCCGGGTCAGCGCGTCCAGGGCGTCCCGGCAGGCGGTCTCGTCCCGCTCCTCGCGCAGCCGCCGCAGCTTGTCGATCTGCTGGGTGCGCACCGAGGAGTTGTCGACCTTGAGTACCTCGATCTGCTCGTCGGAGTCGACCAGGTACTTGTTCACGCCGATCACCGGCTGCCGCCCGGAGTCGATCCGGGCCTGGGTGCGGGCCGCGGCCTCCTCCACGCGCAGCTTGGGGATGCCCGCGTCGATGGCCTGCGCCATGCCGCCCGCCTGCTCGACCTCCTGGATGTGCTGCCAGGCGCGGCGGGCGAGGTCGTACGTCAGCTTCTCGACGTACGCGCTGCCGCCCCACGGGTCGATCACCCGCGTGGTGCCGGACTCCTGCTGGATGAGCAGCTGGGTGTTGCGGGCGATCCGCGCGGAGAAGTCCGTGGGCAGCGCGAGCGCCTCGTCGAGCGCGTTGGTGTGCAGCGACTGGGTGTGGCCCTGGGTCGCGGCCATCGCCTCGACGCAGGTACGCGTGACGTTGTTGAACACGTCCTGGGCGGTCAGCGACCAGCCGGAGGTCTGCGAATGGGTGCGCAGGGACAGGGACTTGGTGTTCTGCGGGTCGAACTGCCTGACCAGCCTGGCCCACAGCAGGCGGGCCGCGCGCATCTTGGCGATCTCCATGAAGAAGTTCATGCCGATCGCCCAGAAGAAGGAGAGCCGGGGCGCGAAGGCGTCCACGTCCAGGCCCGCCTCCCGGCCCGCCCGGATGTACTCCACGCCGTCCGCGAGGGTGTACGCCAGCTCCAGGTCGGCCGTCGCGCCCGCCTCCTGGATGTGGTATCCGGAGATGGAGATGGAGTTGTAGCGGGGCATCCGCTGCGAGGTGAAGGCGAAGATGTCGGAGATGATCCGCATCGACGGCTTCGGCGGATAGATGTAGGTGTTGCGGACCATGAACTCCTTGAGGATGTCGTTCTGGATGGTCCCGGCCAGCTTCCCGGGTGGTACGCCCTGCTCCTCCGCGGCGACGATGTACAGCGCCAGCACCGGCAGCACCGCGCCGTTCATCGTCATCGACACGGTCATCCTGTCCAGCGGGATGCCGTCGAAGAGCTGGCGCATGTCGTAGATCGAGTCGATCGCCACGCCCGCCATGCCGACGTCACCGGTCACGCGCGGATGGTCGCTGTCGTAGCCGCGGTGGGTGGGCAGGTCGAAGGCGACGGACAGGCCCTTCTGGCCGGCCGCCAGGTTGCGCCGGTAGAACGCGTTGGACTCCTCGGCGGTGGAGAAGCCCGCGTACTGGCGGATGGTCCAGGGCTGGTTGACGTACATCGTCGGGTACGGGCCGCGCAGATACGGCGCGATGCCCGGGTAGGTGTCCAGGAAGTCCAGGCCCTCCAGGTCCTGCCCGGTGTAGAGCGGCTTGACCGCGATGCCCTCCGGGGTCTCCCAGAGCAGGTCGTCACCGGCGGCCGCCCTCTTCACCGTCGTACGCCACTCGTCGGCGTTGCCGCCGGCGGCCGGGGTGCCCAGCTCGATGCCGGAGAAGTCGGGGACGGACATCAGGACACTCCCATCCGGTCGAGGGTCGCGGAGAGCACGGCGATCGCGTCGCAGCCCGCGAAGACGTAACTGCCGACGCCCGGGTACTGCCCGGGCCTGCCCGCGAGGAACACGTGCGTGGCGCCCGCCTCGGTCAGCTCGGCGGCGCGGGCGTCGGCCTGCTCCGCGTACACCTCGTCGCTGGAGCACAGGCAGGCCTCGCTCGCCCCGCTCTCCTCGAAGGTGCCCCCGGTGACGGGCTCGATGCCGCCTGCCTGGAAGAGGTTCGCGGCGAAGGTGGCGCGGGCGGTGTGCGCGGCGGCCGGGCCGAGGGTGGCCAGGAAGATTTTGGGGCGGGAGCCGGTCGCGGCGAGATGGGCGTCGGAACGGGCGCGCAGCGCCTCGTAGGCGTCGTCGCGGCGCACGCGGGGCAGGCCGCCGGAGGGCGGCTCGGGGGCCGGCTCGCGGACGACGGGCTTCTCGGCCAGGTGCGGGAACTCGCTGACCCCGGTGACGGGTTCGCGGCGTTTGGCGAGCTTCGCGCCGCGGGCGGCCCAGGTCTCGGCCAGCCGCTCGCGGAGCGTGCCGGAGCGCAGGGCGGCGGCCTGGCCGCCCGCGCGCTCGATGCTGCGGAAGAACTCCCACCCGGCCTGGGCGAGTTCGTCGGTCAGCCGTTCGACGTACCAGGAGCCGCCCGCCGGGTCGATCACCCGCGACAGGTGGGACTCCTCGATCAGGATCGTGGAGGTGTTGCGGGCGATACGGCGGGCGAACGCGTCCGGCAGCCCGAGGGCGTGGTCGAAGGGCAGCACGGTCACGGAGTCGGCGCCGCCGACCCCGGCCGCCAGCGTGGCCACCGTGGTGCGCAGCATGTTCACCCACGGGTCGCGGCGCGTCATCATCACCGGCGAGGTCACGACGTGCTGCGTCTGGGCACCCGGCCCGCCGCACACCTCGGCGACCCGCGCCCACAGCCTGCGCGCCGCGCGCAGCTTGGCGATCGTCAGGAACTGGTCGGCGGTGGCCGCGTACCGGAACTCCAGCTGCCCGCACGCCTGCTCGATGCCCAGGCCCGCCTCGGTCAGCGCGCGCAGATACGCCACCCCGGTCGCCAGCGAGCACCCCAGCTCCTGCGCGGCCGAGCCGCCGGCCTCGTGGTACGGCAGCGCGTCCACGGTCAGCGCCCGCAGCCCCGGGTACTCCTCGGCGCAGCGCCGCGCCAGCCCCGCCACGACGGGGAAGCCGTACGTCCGCCCCGTACGGGCCTCGTGGCCCAGCGGGTCGGCGCCCAGGTTGCCGCGCGCCGCCTCGGGCGCGACGCCCCGTTCCTTGTACAGCCGCAGCAACTCCCGCGCCGCGTCCTCGACATCGCGTCCGGCGTCGAGGACGACGGGGGCCAGGTCGAGGTAGACGCCGTCGAGTACGCGGCCGAGTCCGGGCACCGGCAGGCCGCCCTCGCCGGCGACCAGCCAGAGCGAGGTGACGCCGTTCTCCAGGTCGGCGAGCACCGCGCCGCCGTCGACGGTCGTGTGCCGCTGCCGCACGTCCCAGCCGCCGAGGGTGTTCCCCTCGGCCCGGGCGCCGCGCACATAGGGCGCGTAGCCGGGGAAGCCGGGCTCGGGCGCGGCGTCGTGGGCGGTGTACAGGGGCCGGACGCGGAGTCCGTCCTCCAGCGTGGTGGCCAGGGCGTCCTCGGCGGCCGCGCCCTCGACGTCCTTGCCCGACTTGCGCAGTACGCCCGCCACAAGGCGCTGCCACTGCTCACGGGTCGCGTCGGAGAACTCGGCGGCCAGGGAAAGCCCGTCGTCGGGCAGGACCGTCATGCTCGGATGTTAGGTCAGGGGGACAAAGGAGCAGCAGAGGGCACGGCTGTGACCTTGCCCTCTCCGGGTGAGCCTTGAAGCGGCGACGGATTCCGTACTACACCGCGGTGTGACTCCTGTCACGCGGCCCCACCGACCTGGGCGGAGGCTTCCGGGACGGCGGTTCGGGTGTGGTGGCGGTGCTTCGGCCGAGGGCGGCGGTTCGGCCGAGGGCGGCGGGTCCGCCGCCCGGGTCCCGTCCCGGCCCCGGCGGTCCGCCGCCCGGGCCTGCGGCCGGCCCCGACCGGGGTGCCCGCTGCCCGCCGACGCGCTGCCGCCGGGTCCGGGCGCACCGTTCCCCCCGGGGTGGCCGGGCGGGCGGCGGCCGGGTCCCGCGCCTTCCCGCGGCGCCGCATTCGCCGGGCCTGGGGCCGCCGGACGCCGCTCGGAGATGTGGCTGCCGCCTGTGGGCCGCCCGGGTGGCCCTGTGCTTCCCGCCGGGCTGCCGTGCGAGGCTGCGGCCGGCGTCTGCTCGGGCGCCACGTCTTCGGCCCCCGGCGTCCCGAGGCGTCCGGTCGCCCGTTCGGCCGGTGGCCCGGATGTCCGGGGGCTTGAGCCACCGCACGGCCGCCGTCGGGAAGTCAGGACGTGCGCCCGTCGGCCGGTGGCGCCGGGGTCGTCGGTCAGCGGGCGGTCGCCGCGTCCGTCGGCGTTGGCCGGGGGGCGCCGTCCGGGGTGGGGTGCGGGGCCGCCCACAGGCCGCGGACGTGGCTCAGGTGGCGGGTCATGACGGTGTGGACGGACTGCTCGTCGCGGGCGAGGAGAGCGTCGAGGAGTTCCAGGTGCTCCTCGGCCGAGGCCTGGAGGCGTCCCTGGCGGGCGAGCGCGGTCAGCCCGTACAGGCGGGAGCGGCGGCGCAGGTCGCGGACCACGTCGACGAGGTGCTCGTTGCCCGCGAGGGCCAGCAGGCCCAGGTGGAAGCGCAGATCGGCCCCCACGTAGGCGATGAGGTCGCCGGCCGCCGCGGCGGTGACGATCTCCTCGGCCACGGGACGCAGCTCCGCCAGCGCCACCGGGTCCGCGGTGCGGGCCAGCCCGGCCGTGGTCGGGATCTCGATCAGCGCGCGGACGTGTGTGTACTCGTCGAGCTGCTGCTCCGAGACGGCCGTGACCCGGAAGCCCTTGTTGGGCACCGTGTCGACCAGGCCCTCCTTGGCCAGGTCCAGCAGCGCCTCGCGTACCGGCGTCGCGGAGACCCCGAAGCGCGCGGCGAGCGTGGGCGCCGAGTAGACCTCCCCGCTGCGCAGTTCGCCGGTGATCAGCGCGGCACGGAGCGCGTCGGCGACCCGCTCGCGGTAGCTGCTCCTCCTGCCGCCGAGCGCGGGGAGGCTGGGGGGCGGCGCCGTCATGGGGTGGCTCCTCGGATGTCGTGCGGGCGTCCTGACATGTCTGCTCACAGCCTCCCTCACAGCACGAATCCGGCCGGGAACGGGTCCTCGGGATCCAGCAGGTACTGGGCCGTGCCCGTGATCCACGCCCGCCCCGTGAAACTCGGCAGCACCGCCGGGATCCCGGCCACCTCCGCCGTGCCGAGCAGGCGGCCCGTGAAGTGGGTGCCGATGAAGGACTCGTTGACGAACTCGGTGTGCAGCGGCAGTTCACCGCGGGCGTGCAGTTGTGCCATGCGCGCGCTGGTGCCCGTACCGCAGGGGGAGCGGTCGAACCACCCGGGGTGGATCGCCATCGCGTGGCGCGAGTGGCGGGCGGAGGCGTCCGGGGCGAGCAGGTGCACATGGTGCAGGCCGTGGATCGAGGGGTCCTCGGGGTGGACCGGCTCCTTCTCGGCGTTGACGGCCGCCATGAGCGCCAGGCCCGCCTTGAGGATGTCGTCCTTGCGGGAACGGTCGAACGGCAGGCCGAACTCCGCGAGCGGCAGGATGGCGTAGAAGTTGCCGCCGTAGGCGAGGTCGTAGGTCACCGTGCGCCCGTCGGCCAGGGTGGCCTTGCGGCCGAGGGCGGCGGAGAACGACGGCACGTTGCGCAGGGTGACGTTCCTGGCCGCGCCGCCCTCGACCGCGACCTCGGCGACGACGAGACCGGCGGGGGTGTCCAGGCGGATCGTGGTGACCGGTTCGGTGACCTCGACCATGCCGGTCTCCACCAGCACGGTCGCCACCCCGATCGTGCCGTGCCCGCACATCGGCAGATAGCCGGAGACCTCGATGAAGACGACGCCCCAGTCGCAGTCGGGACGGGTGGGCGGCTGGAGGATCGCACCGCTCATCGCCGCGTGGCCACGCGGCTCGTTCATCAGCAACCGCTTGACGTCGTCGCGGTGTTCACGGAAGTGCAACCGCCGCTCGTTCATGGTCGCGCCGGGGACGGTGCCGATGCCGCCGGTGATCACACGGGTGGGCATGCCCTCGGTGTGCGAGTCGACGGCGTGCAGGACGAGTGTGCTGCGCATGGCCGGCCTCCCGTTATCCGAGCCCCGCGGCGAGGGCCTTCTCCGTCGCCGCCCGCACCGCCGCCCGCTGCTGGGGCGGCAGCGGCTCCCGAGGGGGCCGGCACGGGCCGCCGTACCGTCCGGCGATGTCCATGGACAACTTGATGGCCTGCACGAACTCGACGCGCGAGTCCCAGCGCAGCAGCGGATGCAGCTGCCGGTAGAGCGGCAGCGCGGTGTCCAGGTCGCCGGCCACCGCGGCCCGGTACAGCTGGACCGAGGCCTTCGGCAGCGCGTTCGGATACCCGGCCACCCAGCCCTTGGCGCCCGCGAGCGCCAGCTCCAGCGCGACGTCGTCGGCGCCGATCAGCAGATCGAGCTCCGGGGCGAGTTCGGCGATGCGGTAGGCGCGCCGGACGTCGCCGGAGAACTCCTTGACGGCTTGGACGTACCCCTCGCCGTGCAGTTTGGCGAGCAACTCCGGCACGAGGTCGACCTTGGTGTCGACCGGGTTGTTGTACGCCACCACGGGCAGGCCCGCCCGGGCGACCTCGGCGTAGTGCGCGAGGACGGCCCGCTCGCCGGCGCGGTAGGCGTTGGGCGGCAGCAGCATCACCGCGCCGCAGCCCGCGTCGCGCGCCTGCTCGGCCCAGCGCCGGGCCTCCGCCGCGCCGTAGGCGGCGACCCCGGGCATCACCCGCTCCCCACCGACCGCGGCGACGGCGGTCTCGACGACCCGGGCACGCTCCTCGGGCGTGAGGACCTGGTACTCGCCGAGCGAGCCGTTCGGTACGACGCCGTCACAGCCGTTCGCCACGAGCCAGGCGCAGTGCCCGGCGAACGCGTCGTGGTCGACGGCCAGCTCGGCGGTGAGCGGGAGCGCGGTGGCGACGAGTACGCCATGCCAGGGGCGTTGCCGGTCAGTCGTCATGAGCATCCTTCCCGTCCTGGTTGTCGGGGGCCGGTCCGGTCCGGGCGTCCCGGGCCTGTCCGGCCAGCACCCCGAGGGGTACCGGCCGGGCGAACGGCGTACGGGCCGGGGTCGGCGGGCAGCCGGTGAGGGCGGCGACCGCGGGCCCGCACATCCGGCCCTGGCACCAGCCCATCCCGGCGCGGGTGAGCAGCTTCACGGTCCGCACGTCCCCGGCGCCGAGCTCGCCGGCCGCCGCCCGGACGGCGGACGCCGGGACCTCCTCGCACCGGCAGACCACGGTGTCGTCGGTCACCAGCCCGGTCCAGTGGGCGGCGGGCGCGTACGACGAGTCGAGCGCGGCGGCGAACCGGCGCAGGGCGGCGCGGCGCCGCGCCGCGGCCCGCCATGTCCCGGCGTCGGGCTGCCGGCCGGTCAGCCGCGCGGCGGCCGAGCACCCGGCGATGTGCCCCTCCGCGCAGGCGAGTTCGGCGCCGCCGACGCCGGTGGCCTCGCCGGCCGCCCACACGCCCGGCACGTCGGAGCGCTGCTCGTCGTCCACGCGTACGGCGACCCCGTCGAGGCGGCAGCCCAGGGTCGCGGCCAGGTCGGTGTGCGGCAGCATGCCGTGGCCGGCGGCGAGCGCGTCGCAGGCGATACGGCGCCGGGTGCCGCCGCGGACCCGGCCCCCGGCGTCGAGGGCGGCGACCGTCACGGCGTCCAGCCGGCGCTCACCGTGCGCCTCCACCACCGTGTGGCGGGCCAGTACGGGGATCCGGCGGCGCAGGAGCCGGGCCGCGTACCCGGCGCCCTCGGCGAGCTTCGCGGGCCGCGCGGCCAGCGCGCGGGCGTTGCGCAGGAGGGCGGTCGGGCCGGTGGACTCGACCAGTGCGGCGACATGCGCGCCCGCCGCGGCCAGCCCGGTCGCCACGGGCAGGAGCAGCGGCCCGGTGCCGGCGACCACGACGGTGCGTCCGGGCAGCACGAGCCCGCCCTTGAGCATGGCCTGTGCGCCGCCCGCCGTGACCACGCCGGGCAGGGTCCAGCCGGGGAAGGGCAGCACCTTCTCGTAGCCGCCGGTGGCGAGGACGACCGCGTCGGCGTCCACCGACACCCCCTCCTCCTGGAGCGGCCCGAGCAGCGCGTGCACGGTGAAACCGCCGGAGTGCCGCTCGACGCACCAGACGTGATGCTCCGGCAGGTGGGTGACGGCGCCCGTGGCGAGCTGCCGGTCGAGCCCCTCGCGCAGCCGCCGCCAGGTGCGCCGGCGGTGGTGCAGCGCCTGCGGGCGGCGCGCGCCCAGCCCGGCCGCGGGCTGCCGGTAGAACTGGCCGCCCGGGTCCGGGGCGGAGTCGACGAGGGTGACCCGGACGCCCGCGGCGGCCGCCGCCGTCGCCGCCGCCAGGCCCGCCGGGCCCGCGCCGAGCACCGCGAGACGGGGAGAGTCAGTCATCGTGGCCCGTCCCCTCCTGTGTGCGGATCGTGTCGCCCGGCCGCGCCGGGACCAGGCAGGCGCGCTGATTGGGGCGGCCGTTGACGGTCACCAGGCAGTCGAAACAGACGCCGATCCCGCAGAACACCCCGCGCGGCCGGCCCGCATGCCGGGTGCCGCGCCAGGAGGTGATCCCGGCGGCCCAGAGCGCGGCGGCGACCGTCTGCCCGGGGAGCGCGGCGATCTCACGGCCGTCGAAGGTGACGGCGAGGACGGGACCGGGCCGGGCGCCGGTCAACTTCATCGGATCCATACGGCGTTCCTCCCGCGCAAGTGGTGAGGCCTCCTGACGGAGGCTCACGCCGACTCCCCCTCGAACCGGTCCGGACGGAAGGGCGTCAGGTCCAGCTCCGGGGCCTGTCCGGTGAGCACCTGGGCGAGCAGATGCCCGGTACCGGTCGCCAGGCCGATGCCCGCCCCCTCGTGCCCGCACGCGTGCAGCAGGCCCGGCACCCGCGGGTCGGGGCCGATGGCCGGCAGATGGTCCGGAAGGTAGGGGCGGAAGCCGGCGTACGTCCGTATGGCCCGCACCCGCTTCAGGAACGGGAACAGCCGGACCGCCCCCGCCGCCAGTGCCCGTACCACTGGCAGCGAGAACGACCGGTCGAAGCCGACCCGTTCACGGCTGGCGCCGATCAGCACCGGGCCGGCCGCCGTGCCCTCGACGACCGGCGAGGTCTGCAGCGCCGCCGAGTCGCTGGCCACGTCGGCCACGTAGTCGGCGGCGTACACCTTGTGCCGTACCAGCGGCGGCAGCGGCTCGGTTACCAGCACGAACCCGCGCCGGGGAAGGACCGGCAGACGGACCCCGGCCAGCGCGGCGACCTCGCCGCCCCAGGTCCCGGCGGCGTTGACCACGGCCGGCGCGTGGATGTCGCCCCGGTCGGTGCGGACGCCGCGCACCGCGCCGTCGGGGGAGCGCAGCACGCCGGTCACGGTCCGGCCGGTCTCGAGCCTCGCGCCGCAGGCCCGTACGAGATGCGCGGCCGCCAGGGCGGGCATCACCTGGGCGTCCTGCGGGTAGTGCATGCCGCCCGGGAGTCCGGGCGCCAGGTGCGGTTCCAGTTCCTTGAGCTGCTGCTCGCCGACGGGCACGGCCTGGACGCCGGCGGCCCGCTGAGCGGTCGCGAACTCCTCCAGCGCGAGACGGCCCCCGGGTGAGGAGGCGACGACCACGCCGCCTTTGGGCTCGTACTCGACGGCCGTGCCGAACTCCTGCGCGAGCTGCGCCCACAAGCGGGCGGACAGCAGGGCGAGGCGGAGCTCGGGGCCGGGTTCCTTGTCGCTGACGAGGACGTTGCCCTCGCCGGCGCCGGTGGTGCCGCCGGACACCGGGCCCCGGTCGACGAGCGTGACGTCCAGCCCGGCCCGGGCGGCGTACAAGGCGCAGGCCGCGCCCGCCATGCCGGCCCCCACTACCACGACATCGCAGGTCAGCGACTTGGTCACGTCAGTAATATGTCACATACCGCGGTGCCTCGGAATCCCCCTGGCCCGGATTTCCCCAAGGGCTCAGGAGGCGCCGGACCGGGGTCCTGGAGGGGTCACCCGGCCGACTCGGCGGCGTGCGGGCTGATCACGCCGAAGGTGACCAGGGCGATGATCACCACGCCCAGGGCGATGCGGTAGTGCACGAACGGCATGAAGCTCCTGGTCTCGATGAACCTCATGAACCAGGCGATCACCGCGTATCCGACGCCGAAGGCGATGAGGGTGGCCAGCGCCGTCGGCCCCCAGCTGACGTGGCCGCCCTTGGTGGCGTCCTGCAACTCGAACAGCCCTGAGGCGAGAACCGCCGGGATGGCGAGCAGGAAGCAGTAGCGGGCGGCGGCCGCGCGGGTGTAGCCCATGAACAGGCCGCCGCTGGTGGTGGCGCCGGACCGGGAGACGCCCGGGATGAGGGCCATCGCCTGGCACAGGCCGTAGATCAGGCCGTCCCTGACGGTGAGGTCGTGCAAGGTCTTGCCGGAGGGCCGGGTGGGGTGGGGGGCGCCGAGGGCCGGGGAGCCGGGGGAGTCGTGGGGACCGGGGGAGCCGGAGGATCCGGGAGCGCTGGACACGGTGGCCAGGGCGCCGCTCTCCCGCCCGGCGCCCGTCCGGTCCGTGACCGCCCGCTCGGCGCTCTCCCGCTCGGCGCGGGCGGCGAGGCGGTCGGCGACGCCCAGCACGACGCCCATGACGATGAGCATGGCGGCGGTCAGCCGGAGATCGCGGAAGGGCCCCTCGATCTGGTCCTTGAACGTGACGCCGAGGACGCCGATCGGAAGCGAGCCGATGATCAGCATCCAGCCCAGCCGGGCGTCCTGGTCCGCGCGCCTCGTGCGGTCCGTGAGGGAGCGGCACCAGGCCGTGACGATGCGGGCGATGTCCGACCGGAAGTAGATCAGCACCGCTGTCTCGGTGCCGATCTGCGTGATCGCCGTGAAGGCCGCGCCCGGGTCCTGCCACCCCGAGAAGGCGGCCACGAGGCGCAGATGGGCGCTCGAGGAGATGGGCAGGAACTCGGTCAGTCCCTGGACCAGGCCGAGAATCATGGATTCGAACCAGCTCATGGAAGCGCAAGCGTAGCCAAGGCGAGCGGATCCACGGTGGTGGCCGAGGGGGCGCCCCGGTGGTTCCGGCCGTTCCGAGTGGTCGGCGCGAGCCCCGGGCGGCCGATACGTGGCTCATGTCCCTTTGCTATCCATTTAAGGTGTTTTGTGTGGCGCGATGGCTCCAGTCCTTCCGAAGGCCCCCGACGGTCGGCACCGTCGGCCGTACGAACACGCCCGCACCGGGAACCGGCGTGCCGTCGCGGCTGACGGCGCTGCGGTCGACCGTCGCCGGGATCGGGACGACCCTCGACGAGGAGACCACCTGCGTCGAGCTCACCAGGGTGGCCGCCGAGCAGACCAGGTGCACCGCGGCGATCGTGCGACCCGAGGCGGAGGACGGCGAGGCGGAGTTCGTGGCGGTGAGCGGCGACCGCACGCTGCTGCCCGACCTCCGGTGGGCCGCCGCGGCGGCGGCAGCGTGCCGCGCCGGCCGGGGCGGGCACGCCAGGCGCGGCTCCGCGCTCTGCGTGCCGCTCGTCACCGGGGACGAGCGGTACGGCGTCCTGGTGTGCGTCCGGGGCGACGGAGCCTTCGCCCCGGCCGACGTGGCCGTGCTGGCGCTGCTCGCCGAGCGGGCCGCCTCGCACATCCGGCACGCCCGGGAGCACGACCGGATGAGCCGCATCGTCGGAGACCTCCAGCGCGCGCTCCTCGCCGAGCCCGGCCGGCCGCACCCGAACCTGGACGTCGCCATCCGGTATCTGCCGGTCGGGCAGCGCGCCCTGGTCGGCGGCGACTGGTGCGAGACCGTCCGGCTGCACTTCGGACGCACCCTGCTCGTGGTCGGCGACGTGATGGGCCACGGCCTGGAGGCGGCCGTCGACATGACCGCCTACCGCTCCGCCCTGCGCTACATCGCCTCCGCCGACCTTCCGCCGCACCGTGTGCTGCGCCAGCTCGACGACATCGCCTCCAACGAGCCGGAGCGCCGGCCCGCCACCTGCCTGATCGCCCGCGTCGACCCCGTGCGCGGCCAGATCACGCTGGCCAGCGCCGGTCATCTGCCGCCCGCCGTGATCGACGGCAACGGCGACACCTCCCTGCTGCCGGTGCCGGTCGGCCCGCCGCTCGGCACCGGGCTCGGCGGCTACGAGCCGGCGACGTTCCGGATCGGCGGCGACGAGACGCTTCTGCTCTTCACCGACGGGCTCGTCGAGCACCGCGGCGAGGACATCGACCAGTCCCTGAACCGGCTGGCCCGGTTGCGCTTCACCGCCTCGGAAGGGGTGGAGTCCGTCCTCGACACGGTCCTGGCCAAGCTCGACGCCCGTCACGCCGAGGACGACGTGGCCGTCCTGGCGTCCAGGCTGCGGCACCGGCCACAGCCGGAGGAGGAGGGCGTCGCCTTCGCCACCTGAGCCGCTCCCGGTGGGCGCGGTCGTTTCGTCCGGCACGAAGAAGCACTCCGCACGGAACACCGTTCCTTACGAATCAGGGACGACGGGTGCCGCCGGTCCCGTACCCGCGGGCGGGATGCGAGGCTGGCGGCATGGAACAGCAGTCGTACGGGGCCCGGGTCCTGGTCGTCGACGACGACCCGACCGTCGCCGAGGTGGTTTCCGGATATCTCGACCGGGCCGGATACGTCGTGGACCGGGCCGGTGACGGCCCGGACGCACTGGCGCGGGCCACCGCGCACTGGCCGGACCTGGTCGTGCTGGACCTGATGCTGCCCGGCATGGACGGGCTGGAGGTGTGCCGGCGGATGCGGGTGCGCGGGCCGGTGCCGGTGATCATGCTGACCGCGCGGGGGGACGAGGACGACCGGATCCTAGGTCTCGAGGTGGGCGCCGACGACTACGTCACCAAGCCCTTCAGCCCCCGCGAACTGGTCCTGCGGGTGGAGTCCGTACTGCGCAGGACCAGGCCCGCCGCGCAGCAGCCCGCGGACTCCCTGGGCGCCGCCGGGCTCACGGTGGACCCCGCGGCGCGGCGGGCCGCGAGGAACGGCGACGAACTCGCGCTGACCATCAGGGAGTTCGACCTGCTGGCGTTCTTCCTGCGGCATCCGGGGCGGGCGTTCAGCCGGGAGGAGCTGATGCGTGAGGTGTGGGGGTGGGACTTCGGTGACCTGTCGACGGTGACCGTCCATGTGCGGCGGCTGCGCGGCAAGGTGGAGGACGACCCGGCCCGGCCGCGGTTCATCCAGACGGTGTGGGGCGTCGGGTACCGCTTCGACGCGGGCGACGGGGAGGTGTGAGCCGTGCGGGACACCTTGCTGATCGCCCTGTTCGCGTTCCTGGGCGCCGCCGCGGCCGGACTGCTCGGCGCCGGGGTACTGATGCTGATCCGGCGGCGCTCCCTCACCGAGCACATCACCGTCGTCGCCGCCGTCGCCGTCGGCGCGATGTTCGCGGGCACGCTCGCGGTCGCGCAGGCGATGTTCCTGTCCGCCCACGACCTGACCGTCGTCACCACCGTGGTGGCCATGGCCGCCGTGGTCTCCCTGGCCACCGCGCTGCTGCTGGGCCGCTGGGTCGCCGCGCGCAGCCGGGCCCTCACCCTCGCCGCCCGCTCCTTCGGGGACGGCGGCGCCTTCACCAGCCCCGACGGTCCCGTCACCGCCGAACTGGCCGCCCTCAGCCGCGAGCTGGAGGCGACCAGCCGCAAGCTCGCCGAGTCGCGGGACCGGGAGCGCGCCCTGGAGAGCTCCCGGCGCGAACTGGTCGCCTGGATCTCGCACGACCTGCGCACCCCGCTCGCCGGGCTGCGCGCGATGTCCGAGGCGCTGGAGGACGGCGTCGCCGCCGACCCCGAGCGCTATCTGCGCCAGATCCGCGCCGAGGCCGAGCGCCTCAACGACATGGTCGGCGACCTCTTCGAGCTCTCCCGCATCCACGCGGGCACCCTGGCCCTGAGCCCCAGCCGGATCTCGGTGTACGACCTGGTCGGCGACGCCCTCGCAGGCGCGGACCCGCTCGCCCGTGAGCACGGCGTCCGCCTCGTCGGTGACCGGGTCGAGTCCGTGCCGGTCGAGGTGGACGGCAAGGAGATGAGCCGGGTGCTGGGGAACCTGCTCGTCAACGCGATCCGGCGGACGCCGTCCGACGGCACGGTGGCGGTGGCCGCCGAACGGTCGCCGGACGGCGTGGTCCTGTCCGTGACGGACGGCTGCGGCGGGATCGCGGAGGAGGACCTGCCGCGCGTCTTCGACACCGGCTGGCGTGGCAGCGACGCCCGTACGCCACCGGCCGGCGCCGGGCTCGGACTGGCCATCGTGCGCGGCATCGTGGAGGCCCATCAGGGACGGGCCGCCGTGCGCAACGTCTCGGGCGGCTGCCGCTTCGAGGTGACGCTGCCGACGGCGGACGTCTGAGCGTGACACGGACGGCGCGTGATTCCGGCTGTGGCGCTGCGCCGCCGGCGCGACGCGAAATCCGTGTGCGCCCCGGGCGGTGGGTCCGTCGGCAGGCGGGCCGCGAACACCGCCGCTCCCGGTTCGGTGCCGGCCCGAGGGTGCCGCCGTGGGCCCGTACCAGGGAGCGGGCGACGGACAGGCCGGGACCGCTGCCGCCCCGGTCGCGGCTGCGGGCCCCGTCGGCCCGGCGGAAGCGGTCGCAGACGCGTTCGCGGTCGGCGGCCGGTGTCCCCGGGCCAGCGTCGCAGCCCCGCACCACCGTCGCCCGGCCGTGACCGAGCGTCACGCACACCTCGGTCCCGGGCGGGTGTGCACGTCAGCGGATGGGCGATCGGCGCCCCGACCCTGACCGAGGCGGACACCGCGCCCACGCCGGCGTTCGCGACGGGCCCCCAGGGCGTCCTGCGGGCGGCGGCCCGGGAGAGCTGCGAGAGGTACGCCGTGGACGGCGGGCGCCGGGTGCGCGGCGGACGGCGGCGCTGCCGGGTCGCGGCGCAGGCCTCCGCCGACGGCGCCCGGCCGGGTACGGACGGAAACCGAACGAGGGTCGCCAAAATCTCGCAACACAACGGGTCTAGACTCTCCCGGCGACGGCCCGCCACCAGGCGAGAGCGGGCGGCGACTGCCACACCCGAAGGGCGTTCGGCGTTTTGATACGGATAGATTCAGTCACCAAGCGGTATTCCGACGGCACGGTGGCGGTCGACCGGCTGTCACTGGAGATACCCGACCGTTCGATCACCGTCCTCGTCGGACCCTCCGGGTGCGGCAAGACGACCACGCTGCGGATGATCAACCGGATGGTCGAGCCCAGCGAGGGGCGGATCCTGCTCGACGGCACCGACATCATGCAGCAGCCGGTCAACACGCTGCGCCGCTCCATGGGTTACGTCATCCAGAACGCCGGCCTCTTCCAGCACCGCACCATCGTCGACAACATCGCCACCGTGCCCCGCATGCTCGGCTGGGGCAAGGACAGGGCCCGCGCCCGCGCCCGGGAGCTGATGGAGCGGGTCGGCCTCGACGCCGCGCTCGCCAGGCGCTACCCCTACCAGCTCTCCGGGGGACAGCAGCAGCGCGTCGGCGTGGCCCGGGCGCTCGCCGCCGACCCGCCGGTGCTGCTGATGGACGAGCCGTTCTCCGCGGTCGACCCCGTCGTCCGCAAGGGCCTTCAGGACGAACTCCTGCGCATACAGGCCGAGCTGGGCAAGACCATCGTCTTCGTCACGCACGACATCGACGAGGCCGTCAAGCTCGGCACCATGGTCGCCGTGATGCGCACCGGCGGCCGGCTCGCCCAGTTCGCCCCGCCCGCCGAGCTGCTGTCCAGCCCCGCCGACGAGTTCGTCGAGGACTTCCTCGGCGCCGACCGCGGCATCCGGCGGCTGTCCTTCTTCCCGTCCGCGGGCCTGGAGCTGCTCACGACCCCGATCGTCGCCGTCGACGCCACCGCCGAGCAGATCGCCGCCCGCGGCTCGGGCGACGTCCCCTACCTCCTCGTGACCGACCTGGACGGCCGGCCGCTCGGCTGGAGCGCGCCGCGCGACCTCACCGCCGGGCGGATCGAGCGGGAGGGACTGCTGCCGTACGGGCGGCCCTTCGTCGCCGAACGGGACTCGCTGCGGGCCGCGCTCGACTGCGCCGTCCTGTCGCCCACCGGCTGGGCCGTCGCCGTGGGCGGCGAGGGCCGGGTGGCCGGGGTCGTCTCCCAGCAGACCATCGCCGAGGCGATCCGTGGCGCGCACGCGGGTGCCCCCGCCACCGACACCGCCACCGACACCGCGGCCGGCCCCGCGAAGGCCGCTCGATGAACGGCCTCTTCGACCTGCCCAGCGACCTGCAGCACAGCTACTGGGGACTGATCGCGCTGCACCTGCGCGAGGCGCTGCTCCCGGTGCTCGCCGGACTGCTCGTGGCGCTGCCCGTCGCGCAGCTGTGCGTGCGGCTGCGCTGGCTGTACCCGCCCGTGCTGTGGGTGACGACCGTGCTGTACGCGATCCCCTCGCTCGCCTTCTTCGTCGTCCTCATCGACTACACCGGGCTGAGCGAGACGACGGTGATGATCCCGCTCGCCGTCTACAGCCTGGTGGTGTTCGTCCCGGCGATCGTGGACGGCGTCCGCTCGGTGCCGCGCGAGACGCTCGACGCCGCCACCGCCATGGGCTTCGGGCCCGTACGCCGCTACGTCCAGGTGCAGTTGCCGATCGCGGCGCCCGCGATCATCGCCGGGCTGCGGGTGGCGTCGGTCTCCAGCATCTCCCTGGTCAGCGTCGGCATGCTCATCGGCAACCAGGGAGCCCTCGGCAACCTGCTCAACAGCGGCATGATCTACAACCAGCCGCGCCTGATCTGGCTGTCCGTGATCGGCACGGCCGTCCTCGCCGTCCTCGTCGACGCCGTACTGATCGGCCTGCGCATCCTGGTGACCCCGTGGATGCCGCGCGACACCCGCAAGGCCCCGCGCCCGAACGCCCTGAAGGACGCCGCCCGGTGAACGTACTGAACTTCGTCGACGCCTTCTTCAGCGACAGCGCCCACTGGCAGGGGTACGACGGCATCCCCACCCGCCTGCTGGAACACGTCCAGTACACGCTGATGGCGCTCGGCATCGCCGCCGCGGTCGGACTCCCCGTGGGACTGCTGACCGGGCACACCGGGCGCGGCGGCAACACGCTCGCCCTGATCGCCACCGCCGGCCGCGCGCTGCCCAGTTTCGGCCTGATGGTGCTGATGTTCGTGCTGCTCGGGCTCGGGCTGGCACCGGTGATGATCCCGCTCGTCGTGCTGGCGATCCCGCCGATCCTCGTCACCACCTACGAGGCGATGCGCTCGGTCGACCCCGCTCCCGTGGACGCCGCGCGGGGCATGGGCATGGGGGAGGCCGGGGTGCTGTTCCGGGTCGAGATCCCCGTCGCGCTGCCGCTGATCCTCAGCGGTCTGCGCTCGGCGGCCATCCAGATCGTCTCGACGGCCACCATCGCCGCGTACGTGAGCTTCGGAGGCCTCGGCCGCTACATCGTCGACGGCCTCTACCAGCGCGACTACGAGAAGGTCGTGGGCGGCGCCACCCTGGTCGCCGTGCTGGCGCTGGCCACCCTCGGCCTGTTCTGGGCGGTCGCGCGCCTCACGGTCTCCCGCGGGGTCCGCCGGGGCGCCTGACGCCGCCTCACCCCCCGCTGCGGGCCAGCGCAAGCTCCAGTACGACGAGCAGCGCGTCCCGTACCGAGCCGCGCTCCCGTGCGTCGAACACGACCACCGGGACGTGCCCGGCGACGTCGAGCGCCCAGCGGACCTCCTCCAGCGTGTGCTCGACCTTCCCGTCGAAGGCGTTGACCGCCACCGCGAACGGGATCTGCCGGTGCTCGAAGTAGTCCACGGCCGCGTAGCAGTCGTCCAGCCGCCGGGTGTCGACGATGACCAGCGCGCCGACCGCGCCCTCGACGATGTCGTCCCACATGAAGCCGAAGCGGTCCTGTCCCGGCGTACCGAACAGGTACAGCTTCAGCGTCGGGTCGACGGTGATGCAGCCGAAGTCCATCGCGACCGTGGTCGTGGTCTTGCGCGGGGTGTGCGACAGGTCGTCCACCCCCGCCGCGACCTCCGTGATGGCCGCCTCGGTGGTCAGCGGCTCGATCTCGGAGATGGCGCCGACCGCGGTGGTCTTGCCCACGCCGAAGCCGCCCGCGACCACCAGCTTCACCGGCAGCGGCGGCCGTACGGCGCTCTGCGCGGCCACGTCGGCGGCGAGCGGTTCAGTCGGTGTCACGGAGTACCCCCCGGGAGTCGGGGATGGCGCGGAGGCCATCGATAACCCTGCGCAGGACGGACGCCTCATGGGTGACGGCGGCGTTCGGCACGTACACCGCCAGATGCCCGGCGGTGCGCAGGTCCTCGGCGAGGACCCGGACGACGTTGAGGTGCAGCCGCAGCAGCGCGGCGATCTCCGCGATGGACTGGGGCTGCTTGCAGGCGGCGACGATGTCGTGCCGCTCGAAGGTGAGCCGGCCGAGCGCGTCGAGCCCTTCGGCGGTGGCCACCACCTGGGTCTCGACGGGCAGGGTCCGGGCGGACGCGGCCCGACCCGCGCCCGCCACCCGGCCGGCGGTGACGAGGAACGGCCGTACGGCGGGGACCGGGCCGGCCGGGTCCGGGCCCGGGGGCGTCGGGTCGTCCGCCATGGGTGTCTTCCTCCTCGACCGGGCGGTGACCGGTCAGCCCGTGGACCCGGCGCCGACGCTGTTCTTCAGTTCGAGCACGAGCTGGGGGCTGAGCGCGGCGCCCGCCCGGTTCGCGAACAGCGTCATCTCGTAGGCGATGTTGCCCAGCTTGGCCTCCTTGTCGGCGACCACGCCGAGCACGGCGCCGCTGCCGATCGCGGAGACCAGGACGTGTCCGCCCTCCAGGTCGATGATGACCTTGTTCAGCGCGCCCAGGCCGTAGTTGCCGGAGGCGCCGGCGGCCAGGCTGGTGAGGCCGGAGACGATCGCGGCCAGCCGCTCGGAGTGCGCGCGTTCACGCAGCTGCGCGACGGCGATCAGCAGTCCGTCGGAGGACACCGCGATGGCGTCCACCACGCCCGCGGTCTCGGTCGCGAAGCGGTTGAGCAGCCATGTGAAGTCGGCTGCGGCGGCCCGCAGTTCGTCCGGTGTGGTGCCTCCCGTCGGAGTTCCACCTGTCGACGTGCTCACTGCTCCGCTCCTTCCGGGAGATGCCTGGGGTCTTGCGAGTCGCTGCCGGGCGCGCCGTGGGGGTCACCCGTGCCGCCCTCGTCGCGGTCGTACGGCGGTCGTGTGCCGCCGGCCGTGTCCTCGTCGCGACGGGCGTCGCGGTGGGCGCGTGCCACGGCCGCCTCGAACTCCTCCAGGGCGTCGCGGACGGCCTCGGCGTCGGCGGGTGCGGCGGCCCGGTGCGCTTGCGGGGGGCCGGCCTCGGCACCGGCGGTGGTCCGCAGGGTCGCGCCCCGGACGCGCCGGCGCAGCGGGCGGGCGCCGCTCGTGGACGCCTCGCCACGGGCCCGGGGGATGAGCGGGGAACCGTCGCCGGCCCCGGGTTCGCGCCGGGGGACCCTGCGGGGGAGCGAGGTGGAGTCCTCGATGGGCGACCCGGACCCGGCGGCGGGGCGCGGTCCTGACCCGGACGCCGGGGCGGCCGGGTCCGCCGCCCTCCCACCCGTGGCGGAACCGCTGCCGGCGCCCGTACCGTCCCCGCCGCTGCCGTGCTGCGTCGTACCGCCGGAGGCCACCGGGCGCATCGTGAGCAGCAGCGTGGAGGGGATGCGGATCTCGGCCGTCACACCCCCGCCGGGCGTACGGGAGAGGGTCACGCCGATCTCCCAGCGGCGGGCCAGGCTGCCCACCACGAACAGGCCCAGCACCTTGGTCGGCACCAGGTCCAGGCGTTCCCGGCGGATCAGGCGGGCGTTCTCCTCGTCGAGCCGCTCGGCGCTCATCCCCAGGCCGTGGTCGGCGACGGTGATCGTCGCTCCGTCGCCACCGGTCCGCACGGTCACCTCGACGGGACTGCCCGCGGGCGAGAACGACACGGCGTTCTCCAGGAGTTCGGCCACCATCAGCGTGAGGTCGCCGACGATGTCCGGCTCGACCATGATCTCGGTGCCGGCGTGCAGTTCGACCCGCTGATAGCCCTCGATCTGGCCGAGTGCGGCCCGTACGACGTTGGTGAGGGCGGTCGGGCCGCCGTCCAGCACGGTCTCGCGGATACCGGCGAGCAGCATCAGGCTGTCGGCGTTGCGGCGCAGCCGGACCGCGATGTGGTCGATGCGGTACAGGCGTTCGAGCAGCGCGGGGTCGGTCTCGCCGCGCTCCACGGCGTCGATCAGGGCGAGCTGCCGGGTGGTGAGGTTGCTGACCCGGCGGCCGACGTTGCCGAACATCTCGGCGACGTTGCGGCGACTGAGCACCTGCCGCTCCAGCAGGGCCGCCGCGGTGGTCTGCACCTGGTTGAAGGCGTCGGCGAGGTCGCCGATCTCGTCCTGTGCGGTGACGGGGATCTCGCGCAGCCTCGGCGGGGCGTCGTCCTCGGTGTCGTCGTCGGCGACCCGGGCGAGTTCGCGGCCGGCCACGTCGGCGACCTGCCGGGCGGCACCGGTGAGCGCCTGCACCGGCCGCACCACCGAGCGGCGTACCACCACCGAGGCGGCACCCCACAGCAGGAAGCCGAGCAGCGCGAGGCCCAGCAGCCAGGCGGCGTTCCACCAGGCGTCGTCGGAGGCCTCGTCGGCCCGGTCGGCGATCTGGTCGATCAGCGAGCCGGTGATCGCCAGCCGGGTGTCGGACTGCTGCCCGTAGGTGGGGTAGGTGGACAGGGCGAGCGTGAACTTCTCGCGGACCGCGGCCGGCGTCGCGGCCTGCAGCGAGCTCGGGTCGATCTGGAGCTCGGCGTAGTGCCGCAGGATGGTCGCCTGGGCGGGGTTGTGCTCGATGCCGCGCAGCTCGGCGGCCTGTTCCTCGGTGGCGAACCGTCCGAACCGCTCGGCCTGGTGCTGGTACAGCTCGTAGGCGCCGACCGCGCCGACGAACTCGATCAGTGCGTTGGAGTCGCCGGTCGTGGCCGAGAAGACGCTGGTCTCGAAGGAGCTGTGGGCGGCGTCCGCGCGCAGCAGGGAGTCCAGCAGATTGCCGGTGAAGGTGGCGGCCAGGGCCGGGTTGCGGTCCAGGCCGAGGCCGTCTATCAGGCCCTGGGCGGCGTTGTGGTAGGCCGGGTCGATGTTGTCGGCGGGCAGATAGCCCTGCTCGATGGTGCGGCGCAGGTTCTCGAGGCCCTCGACCTCCCGCAGCGCCTGCGACTCGGTCTGCGGAAGCCGGTCGCCGAAGGTGGCGCGCACCTTCTCGACCTGGGCGTCTGTCTCCCGCTGCGCCAGGCGGTAGTCGGTCAGCGCGGGCCTGGCGTCGCCGCCCCGGGCCTCGTACCGCACGGAGAGCAGGATGGCCCGCTGGTGCTCGGTCTCCACCCGGTCGACGAGTCCGGCGACCTGCGCGCTGTCCCGGACCAGGGCGGCGGCCTCCGCCGCGCTGCGCGCCTGGGCCACCTGGCCGGAGATGAGATGGGCGAGCAGCACCGCGACACCTGCCAGCGGCACGCCGACCAGGATGTTGAGCTTCTGACGGAACGGCAGGCGGTCGGCGAACCCGCGCACACCACCCCGGGACGGTCCAGGTGCCGGCATCGCGGTCTCCCCCTGTCCCGGCGAGGCCGAGGGCCCGGGGAAGGGCGCGCCCACCTCGTTCGTGGACACCGAGCCTCCTTCGTGGGGTGTCGCACCGCGCGGAGAAGCTGCGCGCGTGTCCGTTCGCGTGTCGTTCCGATCGACGTTCGGCCGGTGTACGGCGACACCGGTGCGGTTCGTGTCACCGCTGTGACCGGAGGGCAACTCCGGTGAGACTATCGCCTTCTGGGAGGGCGGATCGCGCCACTCCACGTCAAGAATCAGTTACGACCTGCTCCTGGGCGAGCGGAACTCGACAGGAACTCGACCGGAACTCGTCCAGATTTGCTTCATCGTCTTCATCGCAAGTGGTCACTCATCGAAGCCAATTGGTGACCTGAATTTGCTTGACTGGGCGAGAACAGGCTGGATTGGATCAGTAGGTGCGGTGTGCGTGCCACGTCCGCGGTGGGCCCGATGTGCCCGCAGGTCACGTCACCGCTACCCCGCCACATCGTCGAGCCCGGAACGGGAATCGTGACTTCAACCGTGAAGAGCACCTTGTCCAGTACGAGACACCGCGGTGCGGCCGCCGTCGCCCTCGCCGTCGCGGCGGCGCTGGTCGCCGGTTGTGGCTCGTCCTCCGACGACACGTCCGACCCGCTCTCGGAGGGCGCCTCGGACGGCAAGACCGTCGTCGTGGGCTCCAACAACTTCGCCGAGAGCATCCTCCTCGCCGACATCTACGGCGAGGCCCTGAAGGCCAAGGGTATAGAGGTCGAGTACAAGCCCAACATCGGCAGCCGCGAGACCACCTACGGCCTGCTGAAGAACGGCTCCATCACCGTCCTGCCCGAGTACAACGGCTCGCTGCTGGCCTACCTCGACCCCGACGCCGAGCAGAAGTCGGCCGAGGCCGTGAACGCCGAGGTCAAGGCCAAGCTGGACGCCAAGCTCACGCTGCTGGAGTCGTCGCCGGCCGAGGACAAGGACTCGGTGTCCGTCAACGCCGAGACGGCCGAGAAGTACGACCTCGGCCCGCAGTCCACCCTCGCCGACCTCAAGGACATCGCGCCCGAGCTGGTCATCGGCGGCTCGCCGGAGTTCCAGACCCGGCACCAGGGGCTGGTCGGACTGGAGAAGGAGTACGGCCTGAAGTTCAAGTCCTTCAAGGCCCTGGACGCCGGTGGCCCGCTGACCCAGGCGGCGCTGACGAAGAACACCGTGCAGGCCGCGGACATCTTCACCACCGACCCGACCATCGTCAAGGAGAAGTTCGTCGTCCTGCGGGACCCGAAGAACCTCTTCGGCTTCGCGAACGTGACCCCGCTGGTGCACAAGAGCGGCCTCTCCCAGGAGGGAGTCGACGCCCTCGACGCGGTCTCCGCCAAGCTCGACACCAAGACGCTCCTCGACCTGGACGCCCAGGTGCAGCTGGAGAACAAGGACCCGCTGGACGTGGCCAAGGCCTGGCTGACGTCGGTCGGCCTGGACTGACCCGCACCGCCGTACCGGCGGACCCGATGTGCCCCGCACCGCCCTGGAGCGTGCGGGGCACACCTGTTTCCCGGCCGAGCCGATGCCCGCGCGGCGATTCCCAGGGGCAGTTCGCAACAAGGCGAGCGCCTCATGAAGCGAAAGCAGACATCGGCGGTCAACCCTTCGACAACGAGGGTGCACTTCCGGCCTGGCAAAGGGTTTCCCCTGTATCCGCACGGCAGTTCCGTTGCCTATCGTTCGAGCACTGCTGACCCACAGGTAACCCCTGACGGGTCGGCGTCGCGCCAGGCCGGCCTCCGCACGCCCGCTTTTCGGCTACACCCCCCTCCGCTTCGACGACGAAGCGCACAGACCGCCGCTCCGCGCTGTCCGGAGTACGGCCACGAAAGGCAAGCTCTTGCGAACCTCCCCTGCCGTCAGACGCAAGCTGATATCCGTCGTCGCCCTCTCCGCGGCGCTGCTCACCGCCGCCACCGCACAGGTGGCCGCGGCCCAGGAGACCTCCGCGCGTGAGGCCCGCGCGGCCGAAGTCCCCACCGCCCAGACCGAGGCCGCCCCCGGCACCACCGCCGAGCGCCTCATCGTCGGCTACAAGTCCGGCGCCGCCGAGGCCAGGTCGGACCGGTCCGCGGAGGCCGACGCCGAGGCCAAGGGCGCGGAGACCGGCGAGGACCTCGACTTCCGGCGCCGCCTCGGCACCGGCGCCGCCCTCGTCGACCTGGGCGAGAACCTCACCAGGTCGGACGTCGCCGGCGTCGTCGCCGAGTACCAGGCCGATCCGCAGGTCGCCTATGTCGTCCCGGACCGCCTGAACACCCCGCAGGCCGACCCGAACGACACCGACTACGCCAAGCAGTGGGACCTCTTCGAGGCGGCCGCCGGCATGAACGTCCCCGGAGCCTGGCCCACCTCCACCGGCAGCGGCGTGACCGTGGCCGTCATCGACACCGGATACGTGGCCCACTCCGACCTCGCTCCGAACATCGTCGCCGGCTACGACTTCATCGCCGACACCGCCGTGTCCGTCGACGGCAACGGCCGCGACAGCAACCCGGCCGACCCGGGCGACTGGTACCTCACCGACGAATGCGGTTCGGGCATCCCGGGCAGCGACTCCTCCTGGCACGGCACGCACGTGGCCGGCACCGTCGCCGCGGCCACGAACAACGGCAAGGGCATGGCGGGCGTCGCCCACGGCGCCAAGATCTCCCCGGTGCGGGTGCTCGGCAAGTGCGGCGGCTACGACAGCGACATCATCGACGCCATCACCTGGGCGTCCGGCGGCACGGTCGCCGGCGTGCCCGCCAACTCCAACGTCGCCAAGGTCATCAACATGAGCCTCGGCGGTGACGGCGCCTGCACCTCCGCCACCCAGAGCGCCATCAACGCCGCCGTGAACCGGGGCACGACCGTCGTCGTGGCCGCCGGAAACGACAACGACAACGTGGCCAGCCACTCGCCGGGCAACTGCGGCAACGTCATCTCGGTCGCCGCCACCAACCGCTCGGGCGCCAAGGCGTCCTACTCCAACTACGGCTCCCTGGTGGACATCTCGGCGCCGGGCGGTCAGACCAGCACCGGCACCGCGAACGGCATCTACTCCACGCTGAACTCCGGTACCAGGACGCCGTCCACCGAGTCCTACGCCTACTACCAGGGCACCAGCATGGCCACCCCGCACATCGCCGGCCTCGCCGCGCTGATGAAGTCGGCCAAGCCCTCGCTGACCCCGGCGCAGATCGAGTCGGCGATCAAGTCCAACGCCCGTGCGCTGCCCGGCGCCTGCTCCGGCGGCTGCGGCGCGGGCCTGGCGGACGCCGCGAAGACGGTCCTGGCCGTGACGGGCGGTACGCCCACCGGGACGACCTTCTCCAGCAGCTCCGCCGTCGCCGTCCCGGACGCCGGGCCGGCCGTCGAGTCCCCGATCACCGTCGCCGGCCGCACCGGCAACGCGCCCTCGGCCCTGCGGGTGGGGGTGGACATCACCCACTCCTACCGCGGTGACCTGGTCATCGACCTGGTCGCCCCGGACGGTTCGGCCTACCGCCTGAAGTCCTCCAGCGGTTCGGACTCCGCGGACGACGTCAGGACCACCTACACGGTCGACGCGTCCTCCGAGTCCGCGAACGGCACCTGGAAGCTCCGTGTCCAGGACACCGCCGCCCTGGACACCGGCCGCCTGAACAACTGGAGTCTGACCTTCTGAGCGACCCCGCGGACAACGGCCGTACGCCGGCCAAGGCCCTTGCGGGCCTTGGCCGGCGTACGGCTGAGCGCTTCTCCGGGACGCCTGCGGGATCGTTCCGCTGTCACGAGGCGACGCGAGTGTTGAGCGAGTCCAGCACCCGCGCTCCCCGGTCGGCACGGCTGTCCAGGCCGAGCAGCAGTCCGGGCACGGCGATGCTCGGCAGCATGTGGGACCACAGCACCGACAGCCGGTGCCCGAGGTCGTCCCGTTCCGTCAGGGCCCGCGACATCAGCTGTATGCCGGTGAACGAACCGATCAGCAGCTCGACGGTGTCCCGGGGGTCCACCGTGGGCAGCAACTCGCCCTGCGCCTGGGCCTGTTCCATCAGCGGCGTCAGATGCTCGGCCCACTGCCGGAACGGCCCGGTGTGGTCCACCCCCGGCGGCGCGCACTGGTCCACCGCGAGCCGCACGCTGCCCCGGAGCAGGGCGTTGCTCAGCAGCCGCCGGCCGACGACGAACGTGATGTCGACGATCTCCTGCAGCTTGCACGCCTGGGGAGGGATCGAACCGAAGGGCACCTGCTCGTCGAGGACGGCCTGGGCGAGGGATTCCTTGGACGGGAAGTGGAAGTACAGCGCCCCTTTGGTGACTTCGGCGCGGTCCAGCACCATGGCGATGGTGGTGGAGGTGTAACCGTGTTCGTCGAAGACCGCGCCGGCGGCTTCCAGGATCGCCCTGCGTGTCCTGATGGCGCGCTCCTGTTTCGCCATGAGAGACCCTCTCCGGCGCCCAGTTGGCCGGTTCATGCCGCTGGCGCCACGATCGTGCCGGAACTTCCCTGATCATAGGGTGTTACGGAGTGATCGCATTGAAAACAAACCGGTCACCTCGTATTCTGACGCCCACCCACGGCGGACGCACCACCGTCCGCGCCACCCTTCGGGGGACCGTAGGGAGAAACATGCCACAAGCGCGGCAACTTGCCGAAACCCCGATCCTGACGGCGACTGTCCCCCGGCAGTTCGTGCATCGCGCGGCCGTCGCCGAGACTTTCCTCACCGGCTGGAAAGAGACCGGAACCGACCGCTTCGCCGTCGCGGCCCAGTGGCCCCGGGCCCACGGGTTACACGTGTCGCACGACCGTTCCGCGTACGAGCCCCTTCTCGTCGTGGAAACCGTCCGCCAGAGCGGAACCCTGATCGCGCACACCGAGTACGACGTGCCCCTGGGTCACCACTTCGTGCTCCAGGAATTCGAAGTCGACACTTCTCCCGCGCACTTGGCCGTCGGCCCGGTACCCGCCGAGCCGGTCGTCGACGTCCACTTCGTCGAGGTCCGCCGCCGGGCCGGCCGCCCGGCCGGCGCCCGCTACACCGCCGAGGTACTGCTCGACGGCGCCCGCGTGGCGACCGCCCGGGTCGCCTTCACCTGCGTCGCCGAGGCCGTCTACCGCAGGCTGCGCGGTGGCCGCACCCCGGCCACCGTGACCGTCCCGCCCGCCCCGCCCGGGCTGCCGCCCCGAGTCGTGGGCCGCGCCCTGCCGGGCGACGTCGTCCTGGCACCCACCGAACGCGAGGACCGCTGGCGCCTCAGAATTGATACCGCGCATCCCGTTTTCTTCGACCATCCGCTCGATCACGCCCCTGGCATGCTGCTGCTGGAGTCCGCCCGTCAGGCTGCCTGGGCCCGGACGCCCGGCGGCGGGACGCCCAGTTCCTTCCGTTCGGTGTTCCATCGCTACGCCGAACTGGACGAACCCGTATGGATCGAGGCCTGCGCCGACGCCGGCGCAACCCTGCGAGTCGTCGCGAGGCAAGGGGAGTTGACGGTCTTCGAGTGCCTGGTCGACACGGCGCAGGAGTGAGATATCGTGTGCGGGGGGTAAGAAACAAACGGCACAACCCGTTTTGATTCCCAGGAGAGTCCAGCCGATGGCGAGGCAGTTACGAGCCGAGCAGACCCGCGCCACGATCATCAGGGCCGCCGCCGACCTGTTCGACCGTCAGGGATACGAGTCGACCAGCCTCAGCGACATCGTCGAGCACGCCCGAGTCACCAAGGGCGCCCTGTACTTCCACTTCGCCGCGAAGGAGGACCTCGCACACGCCATCATGGAGATCCAGTCGCACGCCGCACGACGGCTGGCCCGTGAGGTGGACGACCGGGAGTGCTCCTCGCTCGAAGGCCTGATCCGCATCACCTTCGGCCTGGTGCGGCTCACCGTGGAGGGGCCGGTGGCCCGCGCCGGGCTCCGGCTCGCCACCGGCGGAGTAGGGGTGCGGCCGCCCCTGCCGCACCCGTTCACCGAATGGCTCGACATCGTCTCCCGAAAGCTCGTCGGAGCCGTCAGGGAGTGCGACATGCATCCGGACGTCGACGTCGACGCGGTCGCCCACTCCCTCGTCAGCTTCTTCATCGGGATACGCGTGGCGGGCCGCACCCTCGAACCCGTCCTGCGGCTCCCCCGCCGGCTCACCGAGATGTGGTACGTCCTCATCCGCGGCCTCGTGCCGGTGACCAGACGCCCGCGCTACCTCGGCCTCGCCACGCAGCTGGAACGGGAGATCAGAGCCGTCTGAGCGGCGCGCGGTACGGTGAGGCGCATGCCCGACACCGCGCCCGCGCCCGTGATCCTCGGCAACGAAACCGGTTCCTTCCCGCACAGCGTGCTGGCCGAACGCCATCCCGCGATCATCCGGCAGGTGCGTGAGTCCCTGCCGTACGGACCCGACCGGCGGCGCGCGCTCGACGCCCTGCTCACCAGCTGCGCCGAGGGGGTGATCGAACCACTCCCCTCCGACGCGCACGACCGGGACCGATGGGCCGCGTGGGGGCTTGGCACCTATGCCGGGCAGTCCTGGTTCGACGTGCCCTGGCTGTGGTCGGAGAGCTACTTCTACCGCGCGCTCCTCGAAGCCACCGGCTACTTCGGCTCCGGACCCGAGCAGGCCATCGACCCGTTCCGCCCCGTCAAGCTCGACGAACTCGACGCGCCCGCGACCGACGAGGAACTCGCCGCCCTCGACGACCTGCGATCCCGCCCCGCCGACGAGCGCGCCCAGGCCCTGCTGCACGGCTCGCTCTGGGGCAACCGCGCCGACCTCGGATTCCGGCTCTCCGCCGGGGGCGACACCCCGGCCGCCGCCCCCGCTCTGGTGGCCGACGACAGCGAGACGCTGTGGTCCCTCCTGCCGCCCTCGGGCACCGGCACGCTCTGCCTGATCGCCGACAACGCCGGCCGCGAACTCGTCCCCGACCTGCTGCTCGTCGCCCACCTCCTGGCCGAGGGCCGTGCCGGGCGAGCCGTGCTGCACGTCAAGCCCCACCCGTACTACGTCTCCGACGCCACCCCGGCCGACGTGCTCGACGCGCTGCGCCGGCTGACCGGGGCGCCGGGCGCGGCGGGCGAGTACGGCCGGCGGCTGTGGGCGGCGACGACCGACGGCCGGCTGACCGTGCGGGTCCACCCGTTCTCCTGCGGACCGCTGCCGTACGCCGAGATGCCCGGCGACCTGCGCACCGAGCTCGCCGCGGCGAGCGTGACCATTGTCAAGGGCGACCTCAACTACCGCCGCCTCGTGGGCGACCGGCACCTGCCCCCGACCACCTCCTTCGCGGACCTGACCGACTACTTCCCCGGTCCGGTCGCCGCCCTGCGCACCCTGAAGTCCGACGTGATCTGCGGCCTCGACGCGGACACCGAGGCCGCGCTGGTCGCCGCCGAGGGGCAGGGCTGGCGGACCGGCGGCACCCATGCGCTGATCCAGGTCAACGCGGCTCCGGGTGGACGCCGAGTCGCAGGTGCTTGATGCCGTTGACGACGTGGGACACCAGGCGCTCAGGGGGCGCCGCGATCCGGAGCTTCGCGGGCAGGGCCCGTGGCGCCTCCTGATGCAGCACCCGCAGTTGCAGCCGGGCGATGTGCCCGCCGGGCAGACGCGGGGGCCGTCCCCGGCGGGCAGGGGCGCCTGATGGGTGCAGGGAGAACCGAACGCCATGAACTGCCGTGCCGACGCCCGGATTCGGCCCCGATTCACGCGATGGTGTGATCATGTCCTGGCCCGTGGATGCCCTCGACAGGCCGCGGGTAGGGCCCGGCCATGACGCAGCAGCCGTTCGAACTCCCGCACTTCTACATGCCGTATCCCGCGCGGCTGAACCCGCATCTCGACCAGGCGCGTGCCCATTCGACCGTGTGGGCACGCGAGATGGGCATGCTGGAGGGGTCCGGGATCTGGGAGCAGGCCGACCTCGACGCGCATGACTACGGCCTGCTCTGCGCCTATACGCACCCCGACTGCGACGCCGAGGCCCTCTCGCTCGTCACCGACTGGTACGTGTGGGTCTTCTTCTTCGACGACCACTTCCTGGAGACGTTCAAGCGCAGCCAGGACCGCGCCGGCGGCAAGGCCTACCTGGACCGCCTGCCGCTGTTCATGCCGCTCGATCTGTCCACGCCCCTGCCGGAGCCGGACAATCCGGTGGAGGCGGGCCTCGCCGACCTCTGGGCGCGTACGGTGCCCTCGATGTCCATGGACTGGCGCCGCCGGTTCTCCGTCGCGACCGAGCATCTGCTGAACGAGTCCCTGTGGGAGCTGTCCAACATCAACGAGGGGCGGATCGCCAACCCCGTCGAGTACATCGAGATGCGCCGCAAGGTCGGCGGCGCTCCCTGGTCCGCCGGTCTCGTGGAGTACGCGACCGCCGAGGTGCCCGCGTCCGTCGCCGGCTCCCGGCCGCTGAGGGTACTGATGGAGACGTTCTCCGACGGCGTCCATCTGCGCAACGACCTGTTCTCCTACCAGCGGGAGGTCGAGGACGAGGGCGAGCTCAGCAACGGGGTGCTCGTCCTGGAGACCTTCTTCGGCTGCACCACGCAGGAGGCCGCCGAGGCCGTCAACGACATCCTCACCTCCCGGCTCCACCAGTTCGAGCACACCGCGTTCACCGAAGTCCCCGCGCTGGCCCTGGAGAAGGGCCTCACCCCGGGCGAACTGGCCGCCGTCGCGGCCTACACCAAGGGCCTGCAGGACTGGCAGTCCGGCGGCCACGAGTGGCACATGCGGTCCAGCCGCTACATGAACGAGAACGCCACGGCCAGCACCCCGTGGAGCGCGGGAGCCACCGGAATCGGCACCTCCGGCACCGACGTCCGCTCGCTGCTCGCCTCGGCAGGCGCCGAACGGCTGCGCGCGTACACGCACGTGCCGTTCCAGAAGGTCGGCCCGTCGCGGATTCCCGACATGTATATGCCGTACCAGGTGCGCCTCAACCCCGGCCTGGACGGCGCCCGCGCCCGCCTCCTGCCCTGGGTGCAGGGCGTCGGCATGCTCAGTGAGGGCGTCTGGGACGAGGACAAACTCGCCGCGAACGACCTGCCGTTGTGCTCCGCCGGCCTCGATCCGGACGGCAGTCCGCAGGCCCTCGACCTCAGTGCCTGCTGGCTGGCCTGGGGCACCTACGGCGACGACTACTACCCGCTCGTCTTCGGGCACCGCCGCGACCTCGCCGCCGCCAAGCTGTCCACACAACGGCTCTCGGGCTGCATGCCCGTCGACGGCGCGGCGCCGGTCGTCCCGGTGAACGCCATGGAGCGCGGCCTCGTCGACCTGTGGCGACGCACCACGGTGAACATGGACGAGGACTCCCGCCGCCGGCTGAAGGCCTCGATCGAGGTGATGACCGAGAGCTGGGTGTGGGAGGTGGCCAACCAGCTGCACAACCGCGTCCCCGACCCCGTCGACTATCTGGAGATGCGCCGCGCCACCTTCGGCTCGGACCTGACCATCAGCCTCTGCCGGATGGGCCACGGCCCCCACATTCCGCCGGAGGTCTACCGCAGCGGCCCCGTCCGCTCGCTGGAGAACGCCGCCATCGACTACGCGTGCCTCCTCAACGACGTCTTCTCGTACCAGAAGGAGATCGAGTACGAGGGGGAGATCCACAACGCGATCCTCGTGGTGCAGAACTTCTTCGGCACCGACTACCCGACCGCCCTCACCATCGTCAATGACCTGATGACGCAGCGGATGCAGCAGTTCGAGCATGTGGCGGCGACCGAACTGCCCGTCGTGTACGACGACTTCGCGCTGTCGAACGAGGACCGGGAAAGTATGGCCGGATATGTGGCCGCCCTGCAGAACTGGATGGCGGGCATCCTGAACTGGCACCGCTCGGTCGCGCGCTACAAGGCGGACTGGCTGGAGGGCCGGGCCCACGGCTTCCTGCCGGACCGCGCGCCGTCCACGCCCCTGCCGGTCGGCTGACCCGGCCGCTCAGCCGCCCGGCCACCGTCAGGGCCGTCTCCTCGGCGAGTTCTCGTACGTCGTTCGCGGCGTCCCGTGAGAACTCGCCGGGTCCGCCGGCGACGTCTTACGCCGGCGTCCGGACCCCGTGAGCGTGCCCGGAGCGCTTGCGCGGCGCCCTCAGTCTCACTCGTTCGTGGCTCGTCGTGCGCCGGTGTGCCGGGTAGTGCATCAGCGGAGGCGAACCATGGAACAGACTGCGCTGCGTCCCAAGCCGATCCCCGGCCAGGAAGCCGGAGGCACCGGCTCCGATCCCGCTCCGAGACCGCATGCCGCACGGCGGCGCGGCCGACGGCTCACGACCCTGCTGTCCGGGCTGCTCGCCGCGGCGGTGCTCCTGCTGAGCGGCATCGGAATCGGCACGGTGGCCGCGACGGTGATCGGCATGAGCAAGCTCGCCGAGGTCCGCGCTCAGGCCGGCGGGACGGGGCCCTCGGCACCGGCGCCTCCGTCCGCCTCGCCCGGCCCGAGCTCCCCGGGGCCGTCGGCCGACGGGCCGGTACCCGCGGCGGACATGGTCCTGGGTGTCGAGGTCACCGACGCCGAGAAGCCCGGCGCCCTGGTCGTCGGCGTGCACATCCCCGGCCCGGGACACGCGGCGGGCCTGGTACGGGGCGATGTACTGCTCACCTTCGACGGCACGCCCGTCGAGTCCGCGGCCGATCTCGTACGGGCGGTGGACAGGGCGCGTCCCGGAGCGGCGGTTGTGGTGACGGTGCGTCACGAAGGCGGTGGTCACCAGCAGTTGTCGGTGGCGCCGGGCGTCCTCACATGACCACACGGAAGTGGCTGGTGAGCCGCCCCTCGTCGTCCAGGCACCCCTCGTCGCGCGCCGGGGTGCTGGAGTCGCGCACCGGCACGGCGGCGCCTTCGAACAGGTGCGCCTCGCCCACCGGCCCCTCGGCCGCGGGCCGGCCGAGCAGGGCCTTGGGGAAGGGCGCTCGGCTGTCGTGGCTGCCGGGGCAGGTCGGCGACGGGTCGGGCGCGCCACCGGAGCGCAGACCCGGAACGCGGGCCGCCTCCTCGAACTCCGCCTTCCGCGCCGTGGTCCGCGATGTCGCCGGTGACCGGCAGTGCGTCCAGCTCCCCCAGCCGGTCCCGCACCCGCTCGGATCAACCGCATCCAGGCATCACATCCGGCGCTCGCGCCGGCTCTGCCGTGTGCGTGGCGCCGGCGAGCTCCGGGCGTCACCTCCAGGACCGAGCAGGCGCGAGGTCAGTCGGACAAGGTGAGGATCACCTCGTCGATCTCCTCCCCGCGCGCGTTCGCGAAGCCCCGCTCGGTGCGGGTCGCCACGAACCCGCACTTCTCCAGGACCCGGATCGAGCCGCCGTTGTCCGCAGCCGCACGGGCGTGGAGCGGGCGGTCCGGTACGACGCCGAGCAGCTCCCGCAACGCGGCGGTGGCGGCTCCACGGCCCCAGTAGTCCCGCCCGATCCAGTAGGTGACCTCGCGCTCCCCGGGCGGCCCGAACACACCGAGATGGCCGACGATCTCCCCGTCCTCCCCGACCACGGTGCGCACCATGACCGCCGGATCGCGGCGGATCCGCGCCCAGTGGGCGCCGAAACGGGCACGATCTGACGGGTCCTTGGCGGTGAACGCCGCCATCCGCGTCCCCTCGGGCTCGTTCATGTGGGCGTAGAAGACCGGTAGATCGCCGTCCCGCACTTCTCGTAGCGTCACGTCCATCGCAGCCTCCAGCGGGTGAGATCGAGCGGTCGCCTGTGTCGCGAGACGCACATGGATCATCGCAGACCGCCATCGGTCCGAGCGGCGTTTCACCCTGGTCCGCCGAGAGCCCGGCCCGGACTTCGACGGCACGCGCTCCCGGCGCGCCGGCACAGGACACCGCGAACCACGCCTCACCGGCTCGCGTCGCCCCCGCCGGGCGGGCAGGATGCTGCCGAGGTTCCCGCACCCGCGCAAGGAGGCTGGTATGACCGGCAGTACGGCCGCGCCCTTCACCGCTGACGACTACCGGGCCCGGATGGAGCGCGCCGTGCGGGAGGCCGCCGACGCGGGGCTGGCCGGGCTGCTGGTGGCCCCGGGGCCCGACCTGGCCTGGCTCACCGGGTACGCGCCCCCCGCCGCCACCGAACGGCTCACCCTGCTGGTGCTCGTCGCGGACCGGGACCCCGTCCTCGTCGTTCCGGCCCTGGAGGCCCCCGACGCCGCACACGCCGCCGGCGCGAGTGCCGTGACCCTGCGGGACTGGACCGACGGCAAGGACCCCTACGCCCTGACCGCGGGCCTTCTCGGCGTCTCCGGGCGCTTCGGGATCAGCGACAACGCCTGGGCCATGCACCTGCTGGGCCTGCAGAGTGCGCTGCCCGGCACGTCGTACGCCTCCCTGACGGAGGCCCTGCCGATGCTGCGGGCCGTCAAGGACCCGGCGGAGCTGGAACTCCTGGCCGCCGCGGGAGCCGCCGCGGACGCCACGTTCGAGGAGATCAGGAACGTTCGCTTCGGTGGCCGCCGGGAGTGCGACGTGGCCCGGGACCTCGCCGGCCTGCTGCGCCGGTTCGGCCACTCCCAGGTCGACTTCACCATCGTCGCCTCCGGCCCGAACGGGGCCAGCCCGCACCACGAGGCCGGCGACCGCGTCATCGCACGCGGCGACATGGTCGTCCTCGACTTCGGCGGCCTCAAGGACGGCTACGGCTCAGACACCTCCCGCACGGTCCACGTCGGCGAACCCACCGGCGAGGAGCGCGAGGTGCACGACCTCGTACGCGAGGCCCAGGAGGCGGGCTTCCGGGCCGTCCGGCCGGGAGTGCCCTGCCAGGACGTCGACCGGGCCGCCCGCGCGGTCGTCGCCGGCGCCGGGTACGGCGAGTACTTCATCCACCGCACCGGGCACGGCATCGGCGTCACCACCCATGAGCCGCCGTACGTCGTCGAAGGTGAGGAACAGCCCCTGGTCCCCGGGATGTGCTTCTCCGTGGAGCCCGGCGTCTATCTGCCGGGCCGGTTCGGGGTGCGCATCGAGGACATCGTCACCGTGACCGAGGAGGGCGGCCGGCGCCTGAACAACACGACCCGGGAGATGCTGATAGTGGAGTGACCCGACCCAGGAGCCCCTGTACGCACCCGAGCGACAACGGTCCCACCATGACCCAGGCACCGACACCCACCGAGGACACCGTCCGCCGACTGGTCCGCTCCCTGCTCAAGGACGGTACGGCCGGCCCGGACGTCCGGCCGGTCGACGAGAGCGGCGGGCTCACCACGTGGTGGGTCGGCTCGCGGCACGTGCTGCGCCTCGCCCCCGACCGCGAGAGCGCCGCACGCCAGCGCCGCGAGCTGCGCCTGCGCGAGGTCGTCCGCCCGCACCTCCCGGTCGCCGTGCCGGTCAGCGTGGCGCACGGCGAATGGGCGCCTGGCCTCACCTACACGCTGGACACCAAGGTGCCCGGCGGCTCCGCGCCGGAGCCGGACATCTCCGCCCTGGGAGAGGCAGACCTGGCCGGGATCCTCACGGGGCTGCGCGAGGTGCCCGTACGGCAGGCCGAGGCGCTCGGCGTGCCGCGTGCCGCGCCGCGTTCCCTGGGGGCGCTGCGCCGGGCCGCCGGGAAGGCCGCCGAACGGCTCGCCCGGGCCGACGAGTTCGACGCGGGGCGGATGCACCAGCTCACCCCGGCCGCGCCGGTCCAGCTCGCCGCCCAGTCCGGTGGCGCGGTCCTCGTCCATCACGGCCTCACCGGCGCGCACCTGGTGGTCGGCGCCGACGGCCGGGTCCGCGGCGTCCTCGGCTGGGCCGACGTGGTCGTCGGCGACCCCGCCGAGGACGTCGCCGCCCTCGCCCTCGCCGTCGGCGCCCCCGCGGCCGTCCGCGCCGCCACTCTCGCCGGGTACGGCGCCCGGCCCTGCCTGCGCGGTCTGTGGCTGGCCCGCTGCGACAGCGTCGTCCACCTCGCCGACCGGCTCTCCGGCCGGTCCGACGCGGCGCTGCCCGACCTCAGGACGCAGCTCCGCAACGCGTGGGAGGCGATCCTGTTGGAACGCGTGACGGAATTCCGGGGGGACGACGGGGGCGACGACCCCTAGGCGAGGGGGCCGGACGCGGAGTCGGGGCCGGGGCGAGGCTTCCCGCTCCCGGCTTCCCGCTCCCCCCTTCCCGCTCCCCGCCCGACGTCGCAGGCCCACCCCCGCGCCTCCCACCCCCTACGGCTGCGCCACCACGACGCAGCTCTCCCCGGGCACCCGGAGCACCCCCTCGTCGTCCGGCGGCGCCACCGGTTCCCACGCTGCGAGGATCCCGGCAGGGCGGGTGCCGAGGGGGATCTCCACGGTGGTGCCGGAAAGGTTCACGGCCACGCAGATGTCCCCTCGCCGGAAGACCAGCCAGCGCGCCTCCTCGTCGTGGGCCACCTTGATGTCGGCGAGGTCGGGGTCGGTGAGGTCGGGCTGTTCTCGGCGGAGGGCGATGAGCCGGCCGTACCAGGCCAGCACGCGCGCGTGGTGCTCGCGGCCGGGCTCGGCCCAGTCGAGGCAGGAGCGGTCCCGGGTCGCCGGATCCTGCGGGTCGGGCACGTCCTCCTCGGCCCAGCCGTGCGACGCGAACTCCCGCCGCCTGCCCCGCCGCACCGCCTCCGCGAGGTCGGGATCGGTGTGGTCGGTGAAGAACTGCCAGGGCGTGCCGGCCGCCCACTCCTCGCCCATGAACAGCATGGGCGTGGCCGGACCGGTCAGCACCAGCGCGGCGGCGCAGGCCAGCAGGCCGGGGGAGAGGCCTGCGGAAAGCCGGTCGCCCCGCGCGCGATTGCCCACCTGGTCGTGGGTCTGGCTGTATCCGAGGAGCCGGTGCGCGGCGATCTTCGAACGGTCCAGCGGCCGGCCGTGCCGCCGGCCCCGGAAGCTGGAGTAGGTGCCGTCGTGGAAGAAGCCGCCGGTGAGCGTCTTGGCGAGGGCGGCGACGGGGGCGCGCGCGAAGTCCGCGTAGTAGCCGTGCGACTCGCCCGTCAGCGCCGTGTGCAGGGCGTGATGGAAGTCGTCGTTCCACTGCGCCTGGACTCCCAGCCCGCCCTCCTCGCGCCCGGTGATGAGCCGGGGGTCGTTCCGGTCGGACTCGGCGATCAGGAACAGCGGGCGGCCCGAATCCGAGGCGAGGGCGTCCACCGCGGCCGACAGCTCCTCCAGGAAGTGCACCGCGCGCGTGTCCACCAGCGCGTGCACGGCGTCCAGCCGCAGCCCGTCGAGCCGGTAGTCGCGCAGCCACGCCAGCGCGCTGCCGATCAGGAAGGCGCGCACCTCGTCCGAGCCGGGCGCGTCCAGGTTGACGGCCGTACCCCAGGGGGTGTGGTGCCGGTCCGTGAAGTAGGGGCCGAACTCGGGCAGGTAGTTGCCGGACGGCCCCAGGTGGTTGTGCACGACGTCGAGGACCACGCCGAGGCCGAGTTCGTGGGCCCGGTCGACGAAGCGTTTCAGCGCCGCGGGCCCGCCGTACGGCTCGTGCACCGCCCAGAGCGAGACCCCCTCGTACCCCCAGCCGTGGCGGCCGGGAAACGGGCACAGGGGCATCAACTGGACGTGTGTGACACCCAGTCCGGCCAGGTGCTCGAGCCGCTCCGCCGCCGCGTCCAGCGTGCCCTCGCGCGTGTACGTGCCCACGTGCAGCTCGTACAGGACCGCGCCCGGCAGCGGGCGCCCGGGCCACTCGGCACGCCAGGAGTGGAGCCCGTGGTCCACCACGGCGCTCAGCCCGTCCGGGCCGTCCGGCTGCCGCCGCGAGCGCGGGTCGGGCCGCACCGGGCCGTCGTCCACCGCGAAGCCGTAGCGCGTGCCGTCACGCGCATCCGCGTCGGCCGCCCACCACCCCGCTCGCTCCGGGTCCTGCTCCATCGCGCGCGTGGCTCCGTCGCAATGGAGCGTCACACGGCCGGCCTGCGGTGCCCACACCTCGAACTGCACGGACGGTTCCCCTTCGTCTGCTCACCGTGATGTAGCTCGACCATCGTGCTTCACACGAGATCAATCCGCTTGTGCATACCCCCTTTTGCGCCGGGTGTCGTCCGGTACGCGCGTGTGGTGGCCGTTTCCCCGATTTCTGGACACCCGGGGTTCACTGCCCGACAATCACCGGTGTGACGTCGTCCTTCGAGTTCTCGACCCACCCCGCGCGGCTGTCCGACGCGGAGCGCGACAAGGCGCTGAAGGTGCTGCGTGACGGTGTCGCCATGGGCCGTCTCTCGCACGACACGTTCGTCCGGCGGATGGAACTGGCACTCGCCGCCCGCCGGTCCGACGAACTCGCCGTCCTCACCGCCGACCTGCCCTCCGAGAGCCGCATCGCCCGCGCGGTGTTCGGCACGGTCGAGGCGGTGTCGGGCTTCACCGAGCGGCTGCGCAGGGCCTGGCGGGCCGAGCGGCTGCCCAAGCTCCTCCTGCCCCACCCCGCGGCCGGACACCCCCTGCGCATAGGCCGTGACCCCGCCAACGGACTGCGGCTGAACCACGAGACGGTCTCCCGGGTGCACGCCGAACTCACCCGCCAGAGCGGCATGTGGGTCCTGCGGGACCTGGGCTCCACCAACGGCACCACGGTGAACGGGCGGCGCGTCACCGGCGCCACCGTGGTCCGCGACGGCGACCAGGTGGGCTTCGGGCAGACGGCGTTCCGGCTCGCGGCCAACTGAGCCAGGCTGTCCGAAAGGCCTCGCGGACCCGGCACGCCGACGCCCGGCGCGCTCGCCTCCCGCCTGACGTCCTCACCTCAAGCCTCCCTGACGACGGCGGTGTTGACGTACACCTGAACTCGTGACTGACTGTGCCTACACCACGCACACCAGGTGAACCGACGGCACCACGGAGGTGTGCCCTGCCGCCCCTCCTCCGTTATCCGACCGTCGACGAGCTGGGCGCGCGAGCGGCCGCCCTCGTCGCCCGCCATCCCCGTGCGACACGGCTGCGCCGCGTCGGCACCTCACGGGCGGGCACGCCCCTGTGGGTGCTGTCCGTCGGCCACGGCAGCCGTCACGCCCTGATCGTCGCCGGACCGCACGCCAACGAGCCCGTCGGCGGCGCCACCGTGCTGCTGCTGGCCGAGCGTGCCCTCGCCGACCCCCGCCTGACCGAGGACGCCGACACGACCTGGAACCTGCTGCTGTGCCTCGACCCCGACGGCCTGCGGCACAACGAGGGCTGGCTGGCGGGCCCTTACCGCCTCGACCGGTACTTCCGGAGGTTCTTCCGCCCCGGCTTCCTGGAACAGCCCGAGTGGCTGCCCCACGGCGCGGCCGGCGCCGTACTGCCGGAGACGCGTGCCCTGCTCGCTCTCCAGGACGAACTGAAACCCTTCTTCCAGTGCTCCCTGCACGGCGTCGACGTCGGCGGCGGCTTCGTCGAACTCACGCGTGACCTGCCCGGCCTCCCGCGGGCCGTGGCACGGACGTCGGCCCGCCTCGGCATCCCGCGCGAACTCGGCGCGTACGACGCGCTGTACTGGCCGGTGCTGGGGCCCGCCGTCTACCGGATCCCGCCGCCGCACCGGGGCGACCTGGTCGCCGCCATCACCGAGGCCGCCGTCGAGTCCACCTGGTACCACCCGCACCGGCACGGCACCGTGACGGCAGTCGTGGAGGCGCCCATGTGGGGCGTGGAAGCCGTGGGGGACGGAGCCGTGCCCGCCGACGCGGACGCGGCGCTGCGGACCCTCAGCCGCGCGCTGCGTCACGACACCCGGCTGCTGCGAGGCGTCCTCGCGCGCGTACGCCCGCATGCCGCCACGGTTCCGGACGCGGCCCGCCTGCTCGCCCCGGTCGACGACTACCTGCTGGTGTGCCCGGGGCTCGCCGACGCCTGGGACCCCGATCTCGGTGACCGGCCGCGTCGCGCCCTGCCACCGCTGACCGCCGCCCATCTGACGGCGCTGCGCATCGCCGGACGGCGGCTGGTTCTGCGGACGGCGGGGTTGCTGCACCAGCTCGTCACGCGCGCGGGGCGCGACCCGGCGGGTGCGCTGCCGGAGCTGGACGCGCTGGTCGACCGGTGGTGCGCCGAGTACCGCGACGGCTGCGGGGCCCGCTGGATCCCCGTGGCGCGCCAGGCCGAGTACCAGTCCCAGGTGATTCTCGACGTGTTCGAACTGGCCCGGCGGCACGGGTCCGGGGGCTTCCGTTCGGGTGAGCCGGGCTGGGGGTGCGAACCGGTCGTGCCGATGCACCGGGAATGACGCACACCCTCACCACGAAAGCCGTACGGGGCGGTCTGCCGGCCGTGGCCGCCCTCCTGCTCGTCGGTGCCGCACCGGCGCGGGCGACGGTCCAGGAGTCCCGCGCGAGCGACTGGCTCTACCTCTCGGTCACCCGGGGCGACGGCGGATCCAGCGACACACGCGGCACCCTGCTGCTGTGCGAACCGCCCCAGGGGCACCGGCGGGCCGCCGAGGCCTGCGCCCAGCTCGACTCCGTGGGCGGCGACATCAGCCGCCTGCCGCTGAAGCAGGCCTACTGCCCCATGGTGCATGCGCCGGTGACCGTCCACGCGCGGGGGCAGTGGCGCGGGCGGACGGTCGACTACCGGCAGACGTTCTCGAACGACTGCGTGGCGGCGGCGCGTACGGGGGCGGTCTTCGCGCTGGACGACGACGAGGTGAACGAGGTGAACGAGGTGAACGAGGTGAACGAGGTGAATGAGTCGAGCGGGCGGAGGGGTCCTACGGGCTGACGCGGCGACGGGCGCCGCGCGCGTGGCTCCCGGTCGCGCCGACGGTTCCGCGCGGCGCTCGGGGCCGTCGGCCGCGCGCGTGCGCCGTGGTCACGCCGACCGGTCACGCGCGTGCAGGGCCGCCGCGACGACGGTGCGGGCCTGGTGCTCGACCTGGTTCTCCAGGGGCACCCAGCGGGCGCGGAAGCGGTCGGCGAAGGCCTCGCTCCAGGTCGCGACGAGCCCCTCGAGGCGCGGGGCCGCCCGGTCGTCGGTCTCCTGAAGGACCCGCCACAGCATCGCCGCCGCCCGCAGAGGCAGACGGCGGGCGAAGGCGTCGACGCTTCCTATGTAGGCCATCGTGTGCCCGGCGGGCGGCGTGTGCGTCCAGTCGGCGGCCAGCCCAGGCACCAGCTCCAGCGCCCATCTGGCGGACCGCAGCAGGGGCCCGTCGACGCCGTCCAGACGTGGCGAGGCATCCGCCAGCACCCGCTCCACCCGGCGCGCGTCCCGCAGCAGCCGGCCCGCCAGGCGCCGCATCGCCGCGGCCGGCGCCGGATGCGTGGCCGGGTCGTCCACCAGGTCGCTCGCCCACATGGGCACCTCCACGACCGCCGTCAGGCCACCGTACCGGTGCACGTGGTACCAGGTGCTGTGCCGCGCGTCGTCCGAGGGCATGCTCGGATACGCGAGCCCGGCGCCGGCTGCCGGCATCACATGGACGCCGGGGCCGGTCGCCGGCCAGCCCGCGGCGTCCGACGCCCCCGTCTCCACGGGTATGTGCAGCTCGGCCGCGGACTTGGCGAAGGGCTCGGCCAGTCCGGGTATCTCCTTCGTCAGCTGCACCCAGCTGCCGCCCAGGTCGGTGCCGTGCAGGGTCACCTGGAGGTAGGGCCGCAGCTCGTCGATGACGCCGGTCAGCGCCCGGGTCTCGGGCGGCAGCCGGTCGGGCGGCAGCACGGCCGGCGACCACTCCGGCTGCTCCGGGCCGGCGGGCCGGAAGAACCCGAGGTGGTAGTCGAAGAGGCTGCGCGGCGCGGGTGTGACGTGCAGGCTCGCCCCGTCGGGGTCCGCGCACAGCAGGAAGTGCCATGAAATGCCGGACCGCAACCGCCATTCGTGCACGACGCGTTGGGCGACCGCCAGCAGCGTCGAGCCCCCCGTCGGTTCGTTCGCGTGCGCGCCCGCGACGACCAGGACGGCGTGCCGGGAGTGCCCCACGGACAGCAGGTGGAGAGGCCGGCCCGCGCGGGAGACGCCGATCTGCCGGAGGGTGCACAAGCCGGGTTCCCGAGCGGCCAACGCCCGGGCGGACGCCACGATTTCGGTCACGGTGGGGTAGCGCGGCTCCGGCAGAAGACTCACCCCCGACTTGTCCGCCCGGCTTCGCACCCGCAGTACCGCACGCTCCAGGGACGGTGTCAAGGAGAGGGCGCGGAGCCTCCAGGGGGCGCCCGGATGCACGTACCGCGAGGGGAGAGGCGTTCACGCCGGGCACGGCACCCACGTCCCCGGCCGCCCCGCCTCCGGCGCTCTCCCTGCGGGCCCTGCGGGTGCCCGCCCTCGGCAGACTCGCCGACCCGCCCCTTCACAGCCGGCTCCCCGGGCCCACCCTCTTCAGCAGCATCACCTCAGCCCGACGACCAGCCGCATCACCTCAGCCGCCCCATATCAACCGACCCGTTCCAGCAGCACCACGGGCAGTGGCTCGAAAAGCTCTCCCACGCGCGCGTGCCCGCTGAACTTCCGACCCGTGTCGAGCACATCCGCCCAGCTGCCCGGCGGCAGCGGCAGCGTCGTGTCACGCCAGCCACCCGCCTGCGCCAGCCGCAGCGACAGCCGTGTGACGGCGACGACGACCTCACCCGAGCGGGCATACGCCAGACAGTGCGTGGCCGCCGCGCCCTCCGCCGCCAGCGGCGCGTACGACGCGGCTTCCCCGAACACCTCGGGCCGCCGTGCCCGCAGCCGCAGCGCCGCCGTGGTCAGGGCCCCCTTGGCGCCGGGATCCGCAGCCGGCGGGAACGCGGCGGGCAGGCGGTTGTCGGGGTCGACCAGGGCCCGGTACTCGCCCTCCGTGCCCTGGTACAGGTCCGGCACCCCCGGCATGGTCAGATGGACGAGCGCCGTGCCGAGCACATTGGCCCGGATGTGCGGCTCCAGCTCCGCGCGCAGCGTGGCCACGGCCTCCCCCGGGGGCCCGCACGGGCCCGTGTCGACGAACGCCGCCACCGCCTCCTCGTACGGCGGCTCCTGCTCCGTCCAGCTGGTGTACAGCCCTGCCTCGCGCACATGCTTCAGCAGCGCCTGCCGTACCCGGTCCGCGCCGGCCGTGCCGAGGCCGAACACCGTCTGCCAGGCCGCCCACGCCAGCTGCGCGTCCGGCACGCCCTCACCCGTGCGGGTCACGTCCGTGAGCACGTCCGCCCAGCGCTGCGGGCACTCGGTGAGCACGGCCAGCGCCGCCCGCACGTCGGCGCTGCGCTTGGTGTCGTGTGTCGACACGACCGTCCCGGTCAGCGGCCAGTCGCGCTGCACGCGCGTGCAGTACGCGTGGAACTCCTCCGGGGGCAGCGAGGGGACCCCCGGGTTCCCGCCCACCTCGGTCGCCGACAGCAGCGGCACATAGCGGTAGAACGCCGTGTCCTCCACGGACTTCGCCCGCAGCGCCGACGCGGTCTGAGCGAACCGGGCCCGGAAATCCAGCTGGTCCGGCGCGTCGCCGTACCGCCCCAGGACCAGCCCGCGCACGACGTCGACGGCTCCGGCCTCCTCGGGGACGACGAAGGCCGCCCCGGCCTCAGCGGCGGCCTGCTCGGTGACGACGTCCGCGGCGTCGCCTGAGCTGTACGGCCGGTAGACCTCCAGCCGCACCAGCAGCTCACGCAGCGCCGTGTGCAGCGCCCAGGGCGCGCGGTCACGCAGGTCGAGGTCCCGCGCGGAGGCGCACAGCCGACTCGCCGTCCGGGTCAGCCGGTCCACCTCGGCGGCCAGCTCGTGCTCCAGCACGCGGTACGCCGCCCGCCGTACCGTCGCCTCCCAGTGCCCGCCGCGGTCCGTCTGCGGCGCCGCGAACCGCCGGTACTGGCCCAGAAGTTCACCGGCGCCCGCGGGGTCCGCGAACACTCCGTCGACGTGCCGCAGGGCGTCGTAGCCCGTGGTGCCCGCGACGGGCCAGGAGGCCGGCAGGTGCTCCCCGTCGGACAGGATCTTCTCCACGACCGTCCAGCGGCCGCCGGTCGCCTCATGCAGCCGCCGGAGGTACGCGTCCGGGTCGGCGAGACCGTCGGGGTGGTCGATGCGCAGCCCGTCGATCACGCCGTCGTGCAGGAGCTGAAGGATCTTGGCGTGCGTCGCCTCGAACACTTCCGGGTCCTCCACGCGCACCCCGATGAGTTCCGAGATGCTGAAGAAGCGCCGGTAGTTGAGCTCGGTACGGGCCAGCCGCCACCACACCGGGCGGTACCACTGCGCGTCCAGGAGCTCCGGCAGCGGCAGCTGTTCGGTGCCCTCACGCAGCGGAAAGGCGTGGTCGTGGTAGCGCAGGACGCCGCCGTCGACCTGAAGGTGCTCGATCGCGGCGCCGAGCGGCTGCCCCAGCACCGGAACGAGCAGCCGCCCGCCCTGTGCCTCCCAGTCGATGTCGAACCAGCGCGCGTACGGCGACCTGGGGCCCTGGCGGAGCACCTCCCACAGGGCCCGGTTGTGGCGCGGCACCATCGCCATGTGGTTCGGCACGATGTCCAGCACCAGGCCGAGACCGTGATCCCGCGCGGTGTACGCCAGGGCCCGCAGCCCCTCCTCGCCACCCAGTTCCGCACGTACGCGCGCGTGGTCCACGACGTCGTAGCCGTGCAGCGAACCCGGTACGGCCTCCAGGACGGGGGACAGATGCAGATGGGAAACGCCGAGCGAGGCCAGATACGGCACGGCCGCCGCCGCGGCACCGAACGGGAACTCGGGCTGCAGCTGCAGCCGGTACGTGGCCGTGGGCACCACCGGGTCAGGACGCTCAGGTGTCATGGAAAGCTACGTACCCGCCCCGCCGCGTTTCGTGTCATCGCCCCCGCGCGTGCGCCCCCGCGTGGCCGGCTCCGGACGACGGGGAGGCGGCCCGCGACTCGCCCGCGCCCCGCCGCCCGGTCGCCCGGACGGACCCGTGCACGCCGCCATGGAGGTGATCAGCGCCGCGCTCGGCGCCACCGCGGCCGCGGAACCGGCGGCGCGCCCGGCGACGTACACCGGGCGCGCCTGGAGCGCCTCCCACGCGCGCGTGCCCGACGGGCGGCACCCGCTTCTAGACGGGGCGCTGCAGCACCGTCAGGCTCCGGTCCGGCAGCGTCAGCCGGTCGCCGTCCGCCACCTTCGTGCCCGTGCCCGGGGGCACGCCCTCGGGCCGGGCGGTGTCGACGACGACCTGCCACTGCCGGCCGTGGTTGACCGGCACCACGAAGTCCAGCGCCTTGGGTGAGGCGTTGAACATGAGCAGGAACGAGTCGTCGGTGATCCGTTCCCCGCGTGGCCCCGGCTCGGAGATCGCGTTGCCGTTGAGGAACACCGTCAGCGCCGACGCCTGCGCCGACTCCCAGTCCCGCTGGGTCATCTCCTTGCCCCCGGGGGTGAACCAGGCGATGTCGGACAGCTCGTCATGGGTGCCCTCCACCAGCCGGCCGTGGAAGAAGCGGCGCCTGCGCAGCACCGGGTGGTCCCTGCGCAGCCACACCATCGCGCGCGTGAAGTCCAGCAGTTCGCTGCCGTCCTCGGGCCACCGTACCCAGGCCAGCTCGCTGTCCTGGCAGTAGGCGTTGTTGTTGCCGCGCTGGGTGCGCGCGAACTCGTCACCGTGGCTGATCATCGGCACGCCCTGGGACAGCATGAGCGTGGCGACGAAGTTGCGCATCTGCCGGCCCCGCAGCGCCAGCACGGCGGGGTCGTCGGTCTCGCCCTCCGCGCCGCAGTTCCAGGACCGGTTGTGGCTCTCGCCGTCGCGGTTGTCCTCCCCGTTGGCCTCGTTGTGCTTGTCGTTGTAGGACACCAGGTCGTGCAGTGTGAAGCCGTCGTGGCAGGTCACGAAGTTGATGGAGGCGAGTGGCCGGCGCCCGTCGTCCTGGTACAGATCGGACGAGCCGGTCAGCCGGGAGGCGAACTCCGCCATGGTGCGCGGCTCACCCCGCCACAGGTCCCGTACCGTGTCCCGGTACTTGCCGTTCCACTCCGTCCACAGCGGCGGGAAGTTGCCCACCTGGTAGCCGCCCTCGCCCACGTCCCAGGGTTCGGCGATCAGCTTCACCTGGGACACCACCGGGTCCTGCTGTACCAGGTCGAAGAACGACGACAGCCGGTCCACCTCGTGGAACTGCCGCGCCAGCGTGGCCGCGAGGTCGAAGCGGAAGCCGTCGACGTGCATCTCGGTGACCCAGTACCGCAGCGAGTCCATGATCAGCTGGAGCACGTGCGGGGACCTCATGAGCAGGGAGTTGCCGGTCCCGGTGGTGTCCATGTAGTACCGGGGGTCCTCCGCCAGGCGGTAGTACGACGGATTGTCCAGACCCCGGAAGGACAGTGTCGGGCCCAGGTGGTTGCCCTCGGCGGTGTGGTTGTAGACGACGTCCAGGATCACCTCGATCCCGGCCTCGTGGAGCGCGCGTACCGCCGACTTGAACTCCAGGACCTGCTGGCCCCGGTCGCCCCAGGAGGCGTACGCGTTGTGCGGGGCGAAGAAGCCGATGGTGTTGTAGCCCCAGTAGTTGTTCAGGCCCATGTCCACCAGCCGGTGGTCGTTGACAAACTGGTGTACGGGCATCAGTTCCAGGGCCGTGACGCCGAGCCCGGTGAGGTGCTCTATCACCGCCGGATGGGCGAGCGCCGCGTAGGTGCCGCGCAGCTCCTCCGGCAGCCCCGGGTGGCGCATGGTCAGGCCCTTCACATGGGCCTCGTAGATGACCGTCTCGTGGTACTCCGTGCGCGGCGGCCGGTCGTCGCCCCAGTCGAAGTACGGGTTCACCACGACGGACGTCATGGTGTGCGGTGCGGAGTCCAGGTCGTTGCGCCTGTCCGGTGAGCCGAACGGGTAGCCGTACACCTCCTCGCCCCATGAGATGGAGCCGCTGATCGCGCGCGCGTACGGGTCGAGCAGCAGCTTCGCGGAGTTGCAGCGCACCCCCCGCTCCGGGGCGTACGGGCCGTGCACGCGGAAGCCGTACCGCTGCCCGGGCATCACGCCCGGCAGGTACGCGTGCCGGACGAACGCGTCGCTCTCCCGCAGTTCCACCGCCGTCTCCGAGCCGTCGTCGTGCAGCAGACACAGCTCTACTCGGTCCGCGGCCTCCGTGAAGACCGCGAAGTTGGTGCCGGCACCGTCGTACGTGGCGCCGAGCGGATATGCCTCTCCAGGCCAGACCTGCATGGATACGACTCTTCCAGGTGTGTCGTGCCGGTGGGACCGCCTTGACCCCGAGTCTCCACGAAAGTGAGGGAACCACCTATGACTTACTGCCCTCTTACCGGTCGACCAGTGCATACGGAGGTATGCCGAATCAGTGGGGCAGACACGTACTCCCAGGGAGATCAGGGGGAGTAGGGGAGATTGTGGCAACACAGTGCACCGCCACCTGGGCAAGGTGGTGGCCGGTGCCGCCATCGCGGTCGCCGGGACGGCCGTCATGGTGGGCATCACCCTGCCGGGCGCGGCAGGCGCGGACGACACGGCCGGGGGAACGGCCGGCGGACCCGCGGGGCCCGGCAGGCGGCCCCGAGCGCGGGAGACGGCCAGGCAGCCGTGCCCCCGGGCGTCGTCGAGCAGGCCCCGGACGAGGGTGAGGAGGGCACCGGCCGTGACCCGCTCACCGAGGACGAGATGAAGCGGGTCGAGCGGATCGCGCTCAGCCGGCAGCTGATCACCTCCGGCGAGGGCGTCGACGGCGGCCGGGGACCGCAGCGGCTCGGCGCCGACCTCGCCGAACCGGAGGCCGCGGAGCTGGGAGACGCGAAGGCGCCCCGGCGGGCCGAGGTCTCGTTCTACGACTACCGGGACGACACCCTCGTCACCCGGACGGTCGACCTCGCCACGGGGAAGGTCGAGCGGACCGCCAGCCGGCAGGGCGTCCAGCCGCCGCTCAGCCGCGACGAGGCCACCGAGGCGGCCCGGCTGCTGATCGCCGACCCGCTGGGCGCGGGTCTGCGGGCCGACTACGAGGACGCCGCCGGGGAGGAGCTCACCGCGCCGGACCAGCTGCTGCTCAACAGCATGGTGTACCGGGCCACGCCGGGCGCCCGGCCCGCCGTGCTCGACCGGTGCGGGGAGCACCGCTGCGTACGGCTGTTCCCCAAGGTGAAGAACGGCCCGTGGATCGACACCCGTCACCTGGTGGTCGACCTGAGCGCCCGCAAGGTCGGCCAGCTCGCCGGCTGAGCCACCCGCGCGCGCGAGCAGCCCGCCGCCGTCGTACCGGTCCACCTTTCCCGCCCGATCCTCCAGAAGGCTCCGGGTGAGCCTTCCGCAAGGGAGTCGCATTCGTCATGCCCGTGATCAGCAACAGCCGTGCCCGCAGGCGGACGGCCCTGGCCCTCGCCCTGGCCGGGCTGGCCTCCGGCGCCCCCACCACCGGGGCTTCCCCGGCGACCGCCCGGCCCAAGGCCGCGCCCGCACCGGCGGCCGAGTGCAGCGCCGCCTACCGCATCGAGCGGAAGCTCTCCACCGGTACCACCTGGCGGATGTGCTGGCGCTACCACAAGGAGGCCGGTCTCGTCCTGGAGCACATCACCTACCAGCCGCCGGGCGAGCCCCGCCCGATCAAGGTGCTGGCCTCCGCCAAACTCGGTCAGATCCATGTGCCCTACGACGACGGCAGGAACGAGTACCACGACCTCACCCAGGCCGGTTTCGGCCAGGGCCTGAAGGACCTGGCGCCCGGTGAGTGCCCCGGGGGCACCATCAGGACCGTCCGGGTACCCGAGGCCTGGGACCCGTCCCACCAGAACGTCAAGGGCCTGTGCACCACCACTCGTTCGCGTGGTCACGCCTACCGCATGCAGGGCGACACCGCGGGCAAGGTCTTCCAGGAGCAGGGCAAGGACCTGCTCGTCTACACCGTCAACCAGGTCGGCTGGTACGAGTACATCACCGAGTGGCGCTTCCAGGACGACGGCACGATCAACATGAACGTCGGCGCCACCGGCCCCCTGTCGCCCATGGACTACGACGCCGGCGACGGCCGCGGCTGGCCGATCGGCAAGGGCGCCAAGGCCTACGCCACCAGCCACAGCCACAACGTCTTCTGGCGGCTGCACTTCAACCTGGACGGCTCCGCCAAGGGCCGGATCGAGCAGTACGACTCCAAGGTCGGCGCCCCCGCGAACGGGCGCCCGGCACCCACCAACAAGACCACCCGCACCGCCGTCACCAAGGAGCTCGCCGGCGACGCCAGGAACATGCGCTGGTGGCGCGTGGTCAGCGCGACCGGCAAGAACAAGGACGGTCACCGGCGTTCCTACGAGCTCGTGCCCGGCGCCAGCGCCAAGTACCCGGGCCGCGGCTACACCAGGCACGACGTGTACTTCACCGAGTACGACAAGTGCGAGCAGTACGCCAGCGACAACCTGCCGAACTGCGGTGCGGGGCACGGCAGGTCCGTCGACAAATGGGTGAACGGCCAGGCCCTGAAGAACCCCGTGGTCCGGGTCAACGTCGGCTTCCACCACGTGGCGCGCGACGAGGACCAGCAGCCCCTGCCGGTCCACTGGCAGGGCCTGTCCGTCGTCCCGCGTGACGTCACCGCTATGAATCCGCTCACGCCCGCCGAGCCGGCCGGTCAGAATGGACGTCCCGCGTAAGGCAGTTGGGAGACGAGCCTGCCCATCGGGCTGCACCGCCGACCGCTCCCGGAGTACCCTTCCTTGATCGTTGGGACGGGGAGTGCTCGGGGGAGCGGAAGGCGGTGCGCGGGTGGGCTCGGGAGGGCTGGAGCTGCCCCCTGGTGACGAGGGTCACGAGGGGAGCTCCGCAGAGGTCCCGCCCGGCAGGGTGTCCCTGGCCAGACCGATGGAGACGCACTCGATCGGCCCGGAACTGGACTGGGACGCCGACGCCTGGCGCGAGGTGCGCACCCGCGCCCAGCGAGCCGGGCGTGCCTACATCTGGCTCAACCTCGTCGAGCAGCGCCTGCGCGCGGTCGTGGCCGCCGTCCTGCGGCCCATCTACGAACCGGTCCACGGCGACGACTGGGTGGTCGCCGCGGCCGGTCCGGCCGGCCAGGAGTGGGCCCAGCGCGCGGTCGCCGTGCGCGAGGTCAGCCGCCGCAAGGGGTATCTGCTCGACCCCGCCGACGACAACGTGCTGAGCTTCCTCACCCTGCCCCAGCTGCGCGAGCTGATGGTCCAGCACTGGCCGTGCTTCGAGCCCTACGTCGACGAACGCCGGGACGTCGAACTCGCGCTCGACGAGCTGGAGGTCACCCGGAACGTCGTCTCCCGCAACCGTGCCCTGTCCGAGGCCGTGCTGAACCAGGCCGAGCGGGCCTCGGCGCGCCTGCTGGAGGTCCTCGGGGCGGGCGGGGACGTGCCCTCGGCGCGCCGGCTGCCGGTCGACGCGGTCGAGGACCTGGTGGGCGACCGCTATTCCGACGTGGTCGCCGTGCACTCCGACCGGGTGCGGCTGATGCGCCGGTTCCCCGCCGAGGACATCTTCGGCGGCGCCCGCCGTCTCGACGCCGTCGGCATCGGTCTCAACCTGCTCGTGCAGAACTTCTCCGGGCGCCGGCTGGTGCGCCTTGCCGAGGGCGGCTGCCGGGTGCGGCTGCTGTTCCTCAACCCGGCCTCCAGCGCGGTGAAGCGGCGCGAGCGCGAACTCGGCATCAAGCGGGGCGAGCTGAGCCGGGCCGTGGAGATGAACATCCTGCACATACGACGGGTGCGCGCCCGGCTGCGGGACCCGGGCGCCTTCGAGATCCAGGTCTACGACGAGACCCCGCGCTTCACCGCCTACCTCGTCGACGGCGACGGATCCGACGGCGTCGCGGTCGTGCAGTCCTATCTGCGCCGCACCCGCGGTATGGAGGCGCCGGTACTGGTGCTGCGGAACGGCGGCCGGGTGGTGAAGCCGGGCGAGGCGGACGAGGGCGGACTCTTCGGAACGTACCGGGAGGAGTTCGAAGCGGCATGGGTGGATTCACGCCCTGTGTCCTGAATCGGCGTCATCTGCTCCGGCGTCACGCCCGGGGCCCAAGCGGAACGATGACCTCTGATTGTCAGTGCCGCATGCGATCGTGGAGATCACTGGGGGAAAGCACCACCAAGAAGGGGGGCCGCCCATGGGCTGGCACCGGGAGCTGCTGATCGGCTTCGACCTGGAGACGACCGGGACCGATCCGCGCGAGGCGCGCATTGTCACGGGGGCCGTGATCGAGGTGAGGGCAGGTCAGCCCTTGGGACGCCGGGAGTGGCTGGCGGACCCGGGAGTGGAGATCCCGGCGGACGCGGTGGCGGTGCACGGGATCAGCAACGAGCGCGCGACGGCCGAGGGCCGCCCGGCCGACCAGGTCGCCGACGCGATCGCGGGCGTGCTCGTGGGCTACTGGAGGACGGGCGTCCCCGTCGTCGCCTACAACGCCGCCTTCGACCTCACCCTGCTCTCCGCCGAACTGCGGCGGTACGGCCTGCCGTCCCTGCGCGACCGCCTCGGCGGTACGCACCCGGCGCCGGTCATCGACCCGTACACCATCGACCGCCAGGTCGACCGATACCGGCGGGGCAAGCGCAATCTCGAAGCCGTCTGCACGGAGTACGGCATCGTCCTCGACGGCGCCCACGACGCCTCCGCCGACGCACTCGCCGCCGCCCGGCTGGCCTGCGCGATAGCCGCCCGCCACCCCAAGGTCGCGGCCCTCGGCCCGGCGGAACTGCACCGCCGCCAGGTCGAGTGGTACGCCGAGTGGGCGGCGGACTTCCAGAACTTCCTGCGCCGCAAGGGGGACGCCACCGCCGTGGTGGACGGGCTGTGGCCGCTGCGGGAGCCGGCGGGCGAGCGGGTCTGAGCCACGCCAGGCCCGGTCAGGCGGCGGGGAACGGAGACCGGCACACCGCCCGACGGCGGCCGTCTGCTCAGAACGGATACCAGCGCACCGTGGCGTCCCCGTCCCGCAGGGAGGCCACCCGGCGCTCGAACTCGGCCAGCGCCTTGGGGTTGCTCGGCGCGTGCTGGGCCACCCAGGCGCAGCTGGCCGTCTCCCGCGCACCGCGCAGCACCGCACACCCCTCCCATTCGCGCACGTCCCAGCCGTAGGCCTCGGTGAAGGAGTCGTAGGCCGCCTCCGAAAGGCCGTAGCGGTCACGGGAGAGGGCCATCACCACCAGGTCGTGCTCACGCAGGTCGGCGGAGAAGGTCTCCAGATCGACCAGGACCGGACCGTCGGGGCCGATGTGCACATTGCGGGGCAGCGCGTCGCCGTGGATCGGGCCGGGCGGCATCCGCGGGGTGAGCGCGGCCGCGGCCGACGCGAACCCGTCACGCCGCTCGCGCAGATACGCCGCGTCCGCCGGGTCGATCGCCTCGCCGGCGAGCCGCAGCCAGCGTTCCACCCCGCCCAGGAGCCGGCGGGACGGCAGTGCGAAGGAGGGGGAGGGAGTCGCGTGCACCACCCGGAGCAGTTCGGCCAGATCCCGGGGCTCGGCCGGCCGTACGGGTTCGGGCAGCCGGTGCCACACGGTCACCGGGTGCCCGTCGACGAGCAGTGCCGTCTCCCCGGCAGCCCGGACCGCGGGGACACCGGCCCGTGCCAGCCACAGCGCGACAGCCAGCTCCCGGCGCGCCCGGTCGAGGAGTTCGGCGTCGCGGCCCACCTTGACGACCAGGTCACCGGCGGCGAACACGGCGTTCTCGCCCAGGGCGAGGAGCCGCGCGTCCCGTGCCGGACCGGGCAGCACCCCTGCCGCGTCCAGTACGTGTCGCGCCCGTGCCTCGTCCATCGTCCGCCTCCGTGATCCGCCGTCGCCGGGTCCGTGGCCCGAACCGCGGGGTGCCGCGTGCGTGGCCGTCCGTCGGCCAGTGTCGCATTCGCACAGGTCGGACGGCGTGCGCGGCCCCTTGTCGACCCCGACCACCGTCACGGGGCACGGAATCCCGGGGAACAGCGGGGCGGCGACATCAGTTGCACGAGACGTATCGTCTCGCTTAGGGTCGGGGTCATGACGCACATCGCCATGTTCTCCATCGCCGCCCACGGTCATGTGAACCCGAGCCTGGAGGTGATCCGTGAGCTGGTCGCCCGTGGGCACCGGGTGACGTACGCGATCCCTCCGGCGTTCGCGGAGAAGGTGGCCGGGACCGGCGCCGAGGTGAAGCTCTGGAACTCGACGCTGCCGTCACCCGACGACGACCCCCGGGCATGGGGCAGCACCTTGCTGGACAACGTCGAGCCCTTCCTGAACGACGCCATCCAGGCCCTGCCGCAGCTGATCGAGGCGTACGAGGGCGATGAGCCGGACCTCGTGCCGCACGACATCAGCTCCTATCCGGCGCGGGTCCTGGCCCACCGCTGGGGGGTCCCGGCCGTCTCCCTCTCGCCGACCCTCGTGGCCTGGGACGGCTACGAGAAGGAGGTCGCCGAGCCGATGTGGGAGGAGCCGAAGAAGACCGAGCGTGGCCAGGCCTACTACGCGCGGTTCCAGGCCTGGCTGGAGGACAACGGCATCACCCAGCACCCCGACCCGTTCGCGGGGCGGCCGGCCCGTTCCATCGTGCTGATTCCCAAGGCCCTGCAGCCGAACGCCGACCGGGTCGACGAGACCGTGCACAGCTTCGTCGGCGCCTGCCAGGGCGACCGCGGCGCGGAGGGGGAGTGGCAGCGGCCCGCCGGCGCGGCGAAGGTCGTGCTGGTCTCGCTCGGGTCGGCCTTCACCAAGCAGCCGGCGTTCTACCGGGAGTGCGTGCAGGCGTTCGCCGGGCTGCCGGGCTGGCACCTGGTGCTCCAGATCGGCAAGCACGTCGATCCCGCGGAGGTGGGGGAGGTGCCGGCGAACGTGGAGGTGCGGTCCTGGGTCCCGCAGCTCGCCATCCTCAAGCAGGCCGACCTGTTCGTCACGCACGCGGGCGCGGGCGGCAGCCAGGAGGGCATGGCCACGGCCACCCCGATGATCGCCGTACCGCAGGCGGTGGACCAGTTCGGCAACGCGGAGATGCTCCAGGGCCTCGGCGTGGCCCGCCATGTCCCGGCGGAGGAGGCCACCGCCGGGACGCTCCGCGAGGCGGCTCTCGCGCTCGTCGACGACCCGGAGGTCGCCCGCCGGCTGGCTGAGCTCCAGGCGGAGATGGCGAAGGAGGGCGGTACGCGGCGCGCCGCCGACCTGATCGAGGCCGAACTGGCCGCGACCCGCGCGTGAGCGCGCCGGGACGTGACCGAGGGCCCGTCGGTTCCGGCGGAACCGACGGGCCCTCTGCCTGAGCCGAGGCGGAGATCAGGCCCGCACCCGCTCCCCTTCCGCCACCATTGGCGTCCGCGGGGCCCCGTCACCGCGTCGGCGGCCTCGTCGTGCGCAAGGTCCGGCAGGCGGTTCAGCCACTTCGGCGGGTACCAGTTGCGCTCACCGAGCAGCGCCATCACCGCCGGAAGCAGCACACCCCGGATGATCGTCGCGTCGATGAGCACCGCCGCCGCGAGGCCGACGCCCATCTGCTTCATGGACTGCATGGACAGGGTGCCGAAGATCGCGAAGACGGCGACCATGATGACTGCCGCGCTGGTCACGACCCCCGCCGTGGTGACCACGCCGTGCGTGATGGCGTCCCGCGTCGTCCGGCCGCGCAGCCGCGCCTCGCGAATCCGCGAGACCACGAACACGTGGTAGTCCATCGACAGCCCGAACAGGATCACGAACAGGAACAGCGGCAGCCGGCTGACGATGGCGCCGACGCCCTCCGCGCCCACCAGCGACGCGCCCCAGCCGTGCTGGAAGACGGCAGAGTTTCGCGGAACCCGCACCCCGGGTCCGGCCGTCGTGCCCGCCCCCACGGGGCACGACGGCCGCTTAGGGTGGACGGGTGACGACGTATGCGGCGCTGTTGCGCGGGATCAACGTGGGCGGCAGCAGGAAGGTGCCGATGGCCGATCTGCGCGCCCTGCTGGAGAACCTCGGCCACGAGGGCGTGCGGACGTATCTCCAGAGCGGTCAGGCCGTGTTCACCGCCGCCCACGGCGACGAGGACTCCCTGGCGGCGGAGCTGACGCGGGCGATCGAGGACCGGTTCGGCTTCGGCGTGGACGTCATCGTGCGCGACCACGCCTACTTGGAGGCGGTCGCCGCCGACTGCCCCTTCCCCGCCGCCGAACTTCAGGCCAGGCAGCTCCACGCCACCTACCTCTCGGAGCCGGTCGGCGCGGAGCGTTTCGCCGGGATCGACCAGGCGGCCTTCCTCCCCGAGGAGTTCCGGCTCGGCGACCGCGTCCTGTACCTGTACGCACCGAACGGCCTGGGCCGCTCCAAGCTCGCCGAGCACCTGGCCAGACCCCGCCTCACCAAAGGCGTGATCGCCACGACCAGGAACTGGAACACGGTGGCCAAGCTGGTGGAACTCACGGGACCTGCGGCACGGTGACCGGACAGCTCGTCAGGGCGCAGCCGCACGGCACGCCGTCACTGGTCCGGACGCCCCCGCCCCAGGACGCCGCACACCTCGGGTCCCCTCCCTGACCCAGGTCCCCAGGGGCCGAAGTGGCCCAGGAGACGATCATGCAACGGGACCGAAGGCGCGTGCCGTCGCGCGACCGGCATCCCGACCGGCGCCGGGAACTGCCCGACGGAACGCCGGCCGCGCATGTCGACGGCACGGTGTGGTTCGGCCCCGTGCCGCGGGCCGTTCCGCGCGGCTCGCGGGCCGCCGAGCTCTTCGACAGGTTCCGTGTCCCGGCCCGCCACCCGGACTTCTTCGAGCTCGGGCGGACGCGCGCCGGAGGGCTCCGGTCCGACTGACCGGGCGTGGCGCGAGCAGCGCCGGCTCAGGCCCCGACAGCCGCCTGCATCGCCGGCCGCGCCCCGTCGTACCGCTCCAGCAGCACCCGGGCCACCTCCGGCGCCGGACCCAGCACACCGGCCAGGACGTCCGCCTCGGCCGCTCCCCGGGCGATGCGGTCCGGCAGGAAGCCGGGAGCCAGGACGTACGGGGCGACGGCGACGCGTTCGCAGCCGAGGCCGCGCAGTTCGCGTACCGCGTCCTCGGTGCGGGGAAGGGATGCGGAGGCGAACGCAGGCCGCACGGCGCACCAACCGGTGTGCCGCCACTCCCGCGCGATTTCTGCGATCACTGCGATCGCCTCCGGGTCGGTGGACCCCGCCGAGGCCAGCACCACCCCGGTCGAGGACTTGTCGGCGGGCGTCAGCCCCGCCTCGTAAAGCCGCCGCTCCAGCGCGTCCAGCAGCAGCGGCGAGGGGCCGAGCACCTCCGCCTGGCGGATCCGCAGCCGACGCGGCGCCTCCCGCAGCACCGCCGGAATGTCCGCCTTCGCGTGGAAGGCGCGCGTCAGCAGCAGCGGCAGCGCCACGACGTCGCGGACGCCTTCCGCCGCCAGGGACTCCAGCACGCCCCGCACCGACGGGATGTTGAAGTCCAGGAAACCGAGTTCGACACGCACACCCGGCCGCAGCGAGCGCACCCGCCGCACCAGGGCGTGCACGGTCGCGGCGTGCCGCGGGTCGCGGCTGCCGTGGGCGATGACGACGAGGACCGGTTCGTGGCGCACGGGGATCAGCTCTTCACCAGCAGGCCGCGGCTGCGCAGCACCCGCCGCTCCAGCGGACTGAAGATCAGCAGGTCGATGGCGATACCGACGATCAGGATGAGCAGGATGGCGAGGAAGACCATGGACATGGAACTGGTGTTGCGGCCGTTCTCCAGCAACTGGCCGAGCCCCACGCCCAGCTCGGGGGAGGAGGCGATGATCTCGGCGGCCATCAGCGACCGCCACGAGAACGCCCAGCCCTGCTTCAGGCCGGCCAGGTAGCCGGGCAGCGCGGCCGGCATCACGATGTGCCAGGTGCCCTTCAGCCCGGTCGCCCCGAGCGTGCGGCCCGCCCGCAGGAAGAGCGGCGGCACCTGGTCCACACCGGACACGAGGCCGTTGGCGATGGAGGGGACCGCGCCCAGCAGGATCACGGCGTACATCATCTGGTTGTTCAGGCCGAGCCAGATCACGGCGGGCGGCACCCAGGCCACCGACGGCAGCGACTGCAGGCCGGACAGGACCGGCCCGATCGCGGCCCGCACGAACCGCACCCGTGCCACCACAAGGCCCAGCGGGGTGCCGATGGCCAGCGCCATCAGGAAGCCCAGCAGACCGCGGGAGACGCTGGTCCAGATGTAGTCGAGCAGCGTGCCCTGCAGCCAGGCCGTGCGCACCTCGCCCCACACGTCGGAGGGGGAGGGCAGCTTGCTGGGGTCGTCCACGACGTGGAACGCGATCAGCGCCTGCCATACGGCCAGCACCAGCAGGATGGCGGTGAGGGGCGGCACGATCTTCTGCGTGAAGGTCGTGCGCAGCGGCGTACGGCCGGTCTGCACCGTGTCCAGGGCGTCCAGGCCCGCCTCGAGGCCGGCCAGATCGTGACCGTCCTTGACGGCGGGCGTGTCAGTGCTGGCCATGTCGGCGGATCTCCCCACGCAGTTCTTCGGTGATCTCACGGGACAGCTCCGCCACCGCGGCGTCCTCGATGCGGCGCGGCTGCGGGATGTCGACCGCCCACTGGCGCGCGATCCGTCCCGGGCGCGACGACAGCAGCACGACGCGCTGCGCGAGCCGCACCGCCTCACGCACGTTGTGCGTCACGAACAGCACGGACAGCCGTGTCTCGTTCCAGATCCGGGTCAGCTCGTCGTGCAGCACGTCCCGGGTGATCGCGTCGAGCGCCGCGAACGGCTCGTCCATCAGCAGCAGGCTGCTGTCCTGCGCGAGCGCGCGGGCCATCGCCACCCGCTGCCGCATACCGCCGGACAGCTCGTGCACCCGCTTGCCGTACGCACCCTGGAGCCGGACCAGCTCCAGCAGTTCCTCCGCACGGCCGCGCCGGCCGGCCTTCGGCACGCCGCGCAGCTTCAGGGCGAGCTCGATGTTCTTGCCGGCGGTCAGCCACGGGAAGAGGGCGTGCTCCTGGAACATCAGCGCCGGGCGGCCGTCCGTCGCGATCGTTCCGGACGACGGCCTGTCGAGCCCCGCCACCAGGTTCAGCAGAGTGGACTTGCCGCAGCCCGAGGCCCCCAGGAGGGTGACGAACTCGCCCGGCGCGACGTCGAGCGTGACGTCGTCGAGGACGAGCTGCTGCCCGGCGGGGCCGGCGAAGGACTTCGAGACGTGCTCGATGCGCGCGGCGTGCTCCACCGACGTACCGGCGTCGGCGGCCTTGGCGAAGGTCGTGGCCATGGTCGTCACCTCCTGGGAACTGGTCAGGGACTTATGAAGCGGCGCCGAGACCGGCGTCTGCGACGGTGGCCTCGCCCCGGGCGGCGAGGATCTTGTTCAGCGGGGTGAGGTCGTAGATGCCTTTCAGGACGGGCCGCTCCAGCAGCCCCACCTTCACCGCGTGCCGTGCCTGGGCGTCGAGGGTGGCCGCGAGGGGGTCGTCGGTGATCCGGATCGACCGCCACGCCGGGTCGAGCACCTCGGCCGGCAGGGGTTTGCCGGTGTCCGCCCCGAGCTGCTCGTTCGCCGCGGCCTTCGCCCTGCCGGGGTTGGCGCTGATCCACCTGTTGGTCTCGACGGACGCCCGCAGCACCGCCTCGACGGCCCTCGGGTGATCCTTCAGGAAGCTCTGCGACACGATGATGTTCGTGATCACGAACTTCTTGTCCGGCCACAGGTCGGCCTCGTCGAGGAGCACCTTCCCGCCGTCGGCGACCAGCTTCGACGCGGTCGGCTCGGGCACCCAGGCGCCGTCGACGGACCCCGACCTGTAGGCGTCCGGGACCACCTTGTTGTCCGTGCGGACCACGGAGACGTCGCCCTCGCCGCTCTGGGCGTCGACCTTCCAGCCCTGCTCGGCGATCCAGTTCAGAAACGCCACGTCCTGCGTGTTGCCGAGCTGCGGGGTGCCGATCCGCTTGCCCTTGACGTCCTTCAGGGACCTGATCTTCTCGGGGTCGACCACCAGCTTCACCCCGCCCGACGCCGAACCGCCGATGATCCGCAGGTTCTTGCCGCCCGACTTGATGTACCCGTTGATCGCCGGGGACGGGCCGATCCAGCCGATGTCGACGGAGCCCGAGTTCAGGGCCTCGATCTCGGAGGGCCCGGCGTTGAAGGTGGCGTACTCGGCCTTGGTGGCGCCGAGCTCCTTCTGGAAGAAGCCCTGCTGCCGGCCGACCAGCGCGGTGGCGTGCGTGAGGTTGCCGAAGTAGCCGATCCGGACCGAGTCCAGACCGTCGATCCTCTTCGCCCCGGCGGCGACCTGGACGGTGTCGTCGTCCTTGGCCTGGGAGCCGTAGCCGCAGGCGGCGAGCGCGAGCAGCGGCAGCGCGGCCATCGCCACGAGACAGCGGCGCAGGGCGGTGGTGGCAGGCACGGGAGGGGTTCCTCTCGGTGTCCCGGTCACGACACCTCAGGTCGTGGCCGGGGGGTCGGCGGGTTTTCGGCGGCGCACGCGGGGCGCGTACGTCAGCGCACACATCGCGCGCGTCACGCACATCGCGCCACCCCGCCCTGCCCGCTGCCGAGGGCGCCGCTGCCGACGCGACCGCCCTCCTTCGCGAAGGACGAGTAGAAGTCGGTCGTGTGCATGGTCAGAAGTCCCACCCGTCGTCCTCGGCCTCGTCCCGGACCGGCTCCGGGGAGGCGAACGACTCGCCGACCATGCCCGCGGTGAGCGTGGTGCCGTCGCTGGGGTCGATCAGGATGAACGAGCCGGTACGACGCGAGTCGGCGTAGGAGTCGACCGGCAGCGGCTCGGCGGTGCGGACCTTCACCCGGCCGATGTCGTTGGCGGCGAGCTGCCCCGGGTGCGGGTGCAGGGACAGGTCGTCCAGGGTGAGCCGGGACGGGATGTCCTTGACGATCGCCTTGACCGTGCGGGTGCCGTGCTTGAGCAGCACCCGGTGGCCGACGGTCAGCGGCTGGTCGGCCACATGGCAGACGGTCGCCTCGATGTCCTGCGTGGTCGGCGGCGCGTCCTTGCTGGGTACGATCAGGTCGCCGCGCGAGATGTCGATGTCGTCCTCCAGCAGGAGGGTGACCGACTGCGTGGTCCAGGCGGCGTCGACCGGCGTGCCCAGCAGGTCGATGGCGGAGATCCTGGTGGAGCGGCCGGACGGCAGCACGGTGATCTGCTCGCCCACGCGGAAGGTGCCCGCCGCGATCTGGCCCGCGTAGCCCCGGTAGTCCGGGTGCTCGGCGGTCTGCGGCCGGATCACGAACTGCACGGGAAGGCGCGCGTGGCAGTGCGCCAGGTCGTGGCTCACCGGAACGGTCTCCAGGTGCTCCAGGACGGTGGGGCCGCCGTACCAGTCCATGTTCGCGGACGGCTCCACGACGTTGTCGCCGTTCAGCGCCGAGATCGGGATGGCGGTGACCTCGGGGACGCCGAGCTCGGTGGCGTACGCCGTGAACTCCTCGGCGATCCGGCCGAAGACGCTCTCCTCGTAGCCGACGAGGTCCATCTTGTTGACCGCGAGGACCACGTGCGGGACACGCAGGAGGGCGGCGATCGCGGCATGCCGGTGGGTCTGCTCGACGACGCCGTTGCGGGCGTCGACGAGGACGATCGTCAGCTCGGCTGTGGAGGCGCCGGTGACCATGTTGCGCGTGTACTGCACGTGCCCCGGCGTGTCCGCGAGGATGAACCGGCGCCGTGGCGTGGCGAAGTAGCGGTACGCGACGTCGATGGTGATGCCCTGCTCGCGCTCGGCGCGCAGACCGTCCGTCAGCAGCGCGAGGTCCGGGCCCTCCTGGCCACGGCTCGCCGAGGCGCGCTCCACGGCCTCCAGCTGGTCGGTGAGCACCGACTTGGAGTCGTGCAGCAGCCGGCCGACCAGCGTGGACTTGCCGTCGTCGACCGAGCCGGCGGTGGCGAACCGCAGCAGGGTGGTCGCCGACAGCTGCTCGACCGACAGCGTCTCGGTGGGTTCGGTGGTGCTCGTCATGGCTAGAAGTACCCCTCGCGCTTGCGGTCTTCCATCGCGGCCTCGGAGAGCTTGTCGTCGGCCCGGGTCGCGCCCCGCTCGGTGAGCCGGGAGGCGGCGATCTCGGTGATGACCTGCTCCAGGGTCCCGGCGTCGGAGTCCACGGCGCCGGTGCAGGACATGTCGCCGACCGTGCGGTAGCGCACCTGCCGCTTCTCGACGGTCTCGCCGTCCCTGGGGCCGCCCCAGTCACCGGCGGTCAGCCACATGCCGTTGCGGGCGAAGACCTCGCGCTCGTGGGCGAAGTAGATCTCCGGCAGCTCGATCCCCTCGCGGGCGATGTACTGCCAGACGTCCAGCTCGGTCCAGTTGGACAGCGGGAAGACGCGGACGTGCTCGCCGGGGGCGTGGCGGCCGTTGTACAGGTTCCACAGCTCGGGCCGCTGCCGGCGCGGGTCCCACTGGGAGAACTCGTCGCGCAGTGAGAACACCCGCTCCTTGGCGCGTGCCTTCTCCTCGTCGCGCCGCCCGCCGCCGAACACCGCGTCGAAACGCTCCGCCTGGATCCTCTCCGTCAGCGGCAGCGTCTGCAGGGGGTTGCGCGTCCCGTCCGGGCGCTCCTTGAGCACACCGCGGTCGATGTACTCCTGCACGGACGCGACATGCAGCCGCAGGCCGTGCCTGGCCACCGTACGGTCCCGGTAGTCGATGACCTCCGGGAAGTTGTGCCCGGTGTCGACGTGCAGCAGCGAGAAGGGGATCGTGGCCGGCGCGAACGCCTTCAGCGCCAGATGCAGCATGACGATGGAGTCCTTGCCGCCCGAGAACAGGATCACCGGCCGCTCGAACTCGCCCGCCACCTCGCGGAAGATGTGCACCGCCTCGGACTCCAGGGCGTCCAGGTGCGACAGGGCGTACGGGGTCTTCGTCTCCTCGGTCACGGGTGCGGCGGTCGTCATGCCAGTCCCCTTTCGGTGAGCAGGGCGTACACCGACGCCGCGGACTCCTGCACGCTCTGGTGCTGCGACTCGATGCGCAGGTCGGGCGAGACGGGCTCCTCGTACGGGTCGTCCACGCCGGTCAGCCCCTTCAGTTCGCCGGCGGCCTGCTTGGCGTACAGCCCCTTCACATCGCGCACGGAGCAGACCTCGACCGGGGTCGCCACGTGCACCTCGACGTAGGCGGTGCCGTTCGTCTCGTGCCGCTTGCGCACCGCGTCGCGGCTGTCGGTGTACGGCGCGATCACCGGGACGAGCGCCTTGACGCCGTTGCGGGCGAGCAGCTCGGCGACGTAGCCGATGCGCTGCACGTTGGTGTGCCGGTCCTCTCGGGAGAAGCCGAGGCCCGCCGAGATGAACTCGCGGATCTCGTCGCCGTCGAGTACCTCGACCGGATGGCCCTCGGCGCGCAGCCGGCCGGCCAGCTCGTACGCGATCGTGGTCTTGCCGGCGCTCGGCAGGCCCGTGAGCCAGACGGTGGCTCCGCTCGTCACGTGCTTCTCCCCAGGGGTCGGTGTGGTGGTCGTCATCCGTGCAGCCCGCACTCGGTCTTGGCCCGCCCGGCCCAGCGGCCGGCGCGCGCGTCCTCGCCCGCGAGCACCCGGCGGGTGCAGGGGGCGCAGCCGACGGAGGCGTAGCCGTCCATCAGCAGCGGGTTGGTCAGGACGCCGTGCTCGGCGACGTAGGAGTCCACGTCGTCCTGGGTCCAGCGGGCGATCGGCGAGATCTTCACCTTCCGGCGCTTGTCGTCCCAGCCGACGACGGGGGTGCCCGCGCGCGTGGGGGACTCGTCACGGCGCAGTCCGGTCGCCCAGGCCGCGTAGTCGGCGAGACCCTCCTCCAGCGGCCTGACCTTGCGCAGGAAGCAGCACAGGTCGGGGTCGCGGTCGTGCAGCCGCGGGCCGTACTCGGCGTCCTGCCCGGCGACCGTCTGCGCCGGGGTGAGGGTGATGACGTTGACGTCCATCACGGCCTCGACGGCGTCCCGGGTGCCGATGGTCTCCTCGAAGTGGTAGCCGGTGTCGAGGAAGACGACGTCGACGCCGGGCATCACGCGGGACGCGAGGTGGGCGACCACCGCGTCCTCCATGGAGGAGGTCACGCAGAACCGCTTGCCGAAGGTGTCCGCCGCCCACCGGAGGATCTCCAGCGCGGACGCGTCCTCCAGATGGCGGCCCGCCCGTTCGGCGAGCGCCTTCAGCTCCTCGGTCTCCTGGGTCTGCTGAGCCGTCGTCATATGCCGTCCCCTCCCTTCGTGTCCTGCTGGAGCCCACGGGACAGCAGCCCGAGGAACTTCAGCCGGAACGCGCGGTTGCACGCCGCGCACTCCCAGGCGCCGTGGCCCTGCTCGCTCGGACGCAGGTCCTCGTCGCCGCAGTAGGGGCAGTAGAAAGGTGCCGCACGCTCACTCATGGGGCGTCCTTCGTCTCGCTCACCGCGCTCACGAAAGGGCCTCCTCGGAGGCGCGGGCCGCCCAGGCCGCGAACCGCTCGCCGTCCTCGCGCTCCGCCTGGAAGCGCCGCAGGACGCGCTCGACGTAGTCGGGCAGCTCCTGGGAGGTGACCTTCAGGCCGCGCACCTTGCGGCCGAAGCCGGCCTCCAGGCCGAGCGCGCCGCCGAGGTGCACCTGGAAGCCCTCGACCTGCTCGCCCTGCTCGTTCGTGACCAGCTGGCCCTTGAGACCGATGTCCGCGACCTGGATACGGGCGCAGGCGTTCGGGCAGCCGTTGATGTTGATGGTGATCGGCTCGTCGAAGTCCGGGATCCGGCGCTCCAGTTCGTCGATCAGCAAGGCGCCGCGCGCCTTGGTCTCGACGATGGCGAGCTTGCAGAACTCGATGCCGGTGCAGGCCATCGTGCCGCGCCGGAAGGGGGACGGGCTGACCGTGAGGTCCAGCGCCTGAAGCCCCTCGACGAGGGAGCCGACCTGCGACTCGTCGACGTCCAGCACGATCATCTTCTGCTCGACCGTGGTGCGGACCCGGCCCGAGCCGTGCGCCTCCGCGACCTCGGCGATCTTCGTCAGCGTGGCGCCGTCGACGCGGCCGACCCGCGGTGCGAAACCGACGTAGAAGCGGCCGTCCTTCTGCCGGTGCACCCCGACGTGGTCGCGCCAGCGCTCCACGGGCTGCGCGGGCGCGGGGCCGTCGGTCAGCCTGCGCCCCAGGTACTCGTCCTCCAGCACCTGGCGGAACTTCTCCGCGCCCCAGTCGGCGACCAGGAACTTCAGGCGGGCGCGGGTGCGCAGCCGCCGGTAGCCGTAGTCACGGAAGATCGAGATGACGCCCTCGTAGACGTCCGGCACCTCGTCCAGCGGGACCCAGGCGCCCAGCCGGACGCCGATCTTAGGGTTGGTGGACAGGCCGCCGCCGACCCACAGGTCGAAGCCGGGGCCGTGCTCGGGGTGGGTCACGCCGACGAAGGCGACGTCGTTGATCTCGTGCGCCACGTCCAGCAGCGGCGAGCCCGAGACCGCGGACTTGAACTTGCGGGGCAGGTTGGAGAAGTCCTTGTTGCCGATGATCCGGCGGTGGATCTCCTCGATCGCCGGGGTGCCGTCGATGATCTCGTCGGCGGCGATACCGGCGACGGGCGAGCCGAGGATCACGCGGGGCGTGTCGCCGCAGGCCTCGGTGGTGGACAGGCCGACCGCCTCCAGCCGGTTCCAGATCTCGGGCACGTCCTCGATCCGGATCCAGTGGTACTGGACGTTCTGCCGGTCGGTGATGTCGGCCGTGCCGCGCGCGTACTCCTGCGAGATCTCACCGATCACCCGCAGCTGCTCGGTGGTGAGCCGGCCGCCGTCGATGCGGACGCGGAGCATGAAGTACTCGTCGTCGAGCTCCTCCGGCTCCAGGATCGCGGTCTTGCCGCCGTCGATCCCGGGCTTGCGCTGCGTGTACAGGCCCCACCAGCGCATACGGCCGCGCAGGTCGTTCGGGTCGATCGAGGCGAAGCCGCGCTTGGAGTAGATCGTCTCAATGCGTGTCCGCACATTGAGACCGTCGTCGTCCTTCTTGAACTGTTCGTTGCCGTTGAGCGGGGTGAAGTGACCCACGGCCCACTGACCCTCACCGCGGTGACGGCTCACCTTGCGGCGGGGAGTCGCGGCAGCGGGGTTCTGCGGGTTGGCGGCCATGGTTCTACGTCCTTCGGGACAGGCGGAAAGCGGCTCTGAGCTGCGCGTACGGGCGCATGCGCGCATGCGGGCGCAGCGTCGCGCGGGGCAGACGAAGCGGGGGGATCGGCGTTGCCGGAGCGGACTCAGCTCGCCGGACAGATGGCGCTGGACATGCGGCCGAGGTCGACGTGCCGCCGACTCACCAAGGCAATTCCAGTTCCAGGCATGACGGAAGCGTGTCACGGCGTTCTGGACACAGTCCAGCTTTATCCAAAATGTGGACACCCTTGTCCCAGAATCTGGAACAAGGGTGTCATCGGTCACATGGCGCGAACGCCGTCTTGTCCAGGCAGGTCAGCCAGGGTATGCACCGGGCCACGGGCCGGGCGTCGCGATCTCCGGCTCCTCCTCGACCTTGGTGTCGAACAACGTGAAGCCGCGCCGCAGGTAGTTGTCCATCGCGTGCGCACCGTCCTTGCTGCAGGTGTGCAGCCACACCCGCTTCGTCGCGGCCAGCCCCGGCCACCGGTCCGCCAGATCCCACGCGCGGGCGGCGCCGTACGACAGCAGATGCCCGCCGACGCCCCGGCCGCGGAAGGCGGGGATCAGCCCGAAGTAGACGATCTCCACGACACCGTCGTCCTGCGGCTCAAGCTCCACATACCCGGCGGGGGTGCCCCGGTCGTAGGCCACCCAGGTCTCCACCCCGGGCCGCTCCAGGTGCTCCTGCCAGCGCGCGTACGGCCAGGCCAGCCGGTCGGTCCAGCGGATGTCCCCGCCCACGGAGGCGTACAGGAAGCGGCTGAACTCGGGTGAGGGCACCTCGGCGCGGGCGATCCGCACGTCGCCCTGCGGCGCCGCGGCCGGGAGCAGGTCGGACGGGGCGGTCTGCTCCAGGGACCAGGTGGTCACGGGGATGTTCGTCATGCCGGTCAGGGAATCATCTAGCCCAGCGCCCTGTCGATCGTGGCCAGCGGCAGGGAGAACAGCATCCGCCCCGACTGCGACCAGACCTCGCCGCTCTCCTCCCAGTAGGAGAGGGACTGCGCGGGGCCGCTCCAGCACAGATACGTCTCGTCCGTGCCGCACCGTGCCGCCCGCGCACCGTCGCCGTCCTGGCGCCACAGCGTCCCGTGCTCGCCGGCCGCGCGGGCCAGGTACCAGCGGGAGTGGTGGGCGAGCACGCCCCGGACACCGGCCGCCTTCGTCTCGTACGCCTCCTGCGCTCCCGTGCCGAGCAGGCCGGCGCCGGAGGGGTCGTCGTCGAGCGCGTAGCGCCACAGGCGGGTGGGCCGGTCGGCGTCCGCCGGGACCGACTCGCTCGCCACCAGGCTGTCGGGTGTGGTGCTGCGGTCGAGGGAGAGCGCGCCGATCCGGGCACCGGTCAGCCGGTAGGAGCGGACGGCGGGCAGGGTGTAGCGGTCGCCCCGCGCAGGCGGCGCGGTCGCGGCGCCGGCGGAGACGCGCCGGATGCGGTCCAGGTCGTAGACGTACAGGCCGCGCCCGTCGGCCGCGGTGACGAGCAGCTTGTCCTGATACCAGACCATGCCGGTCAGCGCGGAGACGAGCGGCCGGCCGGCGGGCTCCCCGCGCGCGGGGACGGTGAGCGTCACCCAGGTGTAGGTGAGGTGGTCCGGATCGTCGGCGTCGACGAAGGCGACCCGGGAGTGGCCCCGCTGGTCGCTCCAGCCGGAGAGGATCACGCGGTTCGCGCCCCACCGGCCGTCGTCGTCGGCGTCACCCGAGGTGGTCACCGCGCCGGTCCGCCAGCTCGCGGTGCCGGTCTCGTCCCAGCAGTGCGCCCGGGTGGCCGCGGGCGCCACGGGCAGCGCGGAGCGGTCGGCGCCGGGGCAGTCCGCCGCGGGACTCAGGCTGCGGTCGGCGTCCGCGAGGACGGCGGCGACGCCGACCGGCCGGGCCGGGCCGTCGGCCGCGGCCCCCGCGAGCGGCTCCTCGCTCAGACGCAGATCGCTCAGGGACGCAGGGGAACTCAGGGGCTTCAGGGCACCCGGATCGGTGCCGGAGGTGGCCTGGGAGGCGCTGATCAGGGTGGCGGCGCCGGTGAGCGCGAGAGCGGTCCCGGCCAGGAACGCCCGCAGCGCCTGGCCCCGCTTGCGTCGGCGGTGTCTGCCGCGTTGCTTCATCTGTCCTCCCGAGGTGGGCCAACTGCGCCTGTTGATCCGTGTGTTGGCCTGGGAGCAGGTGGGGTGGCCCGGTAGGGGATGCTACGTCAGGTAGGGCGGACCGGGGACGAAGACCCCGTAAATATGCGGAAGAAGCCCTCGGATACGGGGAAGTCGCCAACGGATGTACGGCGACGGCATACCCTGCTGTCACGGTGTGTAACCTCACCTTGGCTCAGGGCACGGCCGGCGCGGCCCGCGTCCGGACCACCGCCGGGGCGTTGGAGTGCGGCAGGAGGTCGGACGGTTCGGGTGGGAGGATCATCTGGACCTCGGCGCCGTCGCGGAAACGGTACGGACGGTGTTCCAGGATCCCGCCGAGGTACCGCCGTACCCGCGACATCTCGGCGCGCACCGTCACCGTGCGGCGCGGGTCGCCGAAGACGTCCGCGGCGAGCTGCGCGGCGGTGCGGCCGCCCCGGTGCTCGGCCAGCAGGAACAGCAACTCGGCGTGCCGGGGACTCGGTTCATGGGTCCAGGAGCCGGCGCTGCCCGACACCGTCACCGTCCAGCGGCGCGGCTGCCCGAGGTCCAGCACGATCCGCGTGGCACCGCACGGCAGCGGCTCGTCGGCGGGGCGCACCAGCCAGCCCTCGGCAAGCGGTTCCACGACGCAGGGCCCGAGGGCGGGCAGGGCGTGGTGTCCCGGCGACAGCCCCCTGGGCAGCGCCACCCGGCCCGGGTACGGCATCCCCGTCACCGCCGCCGTCCAGCCCTCCCGGTCGACCACCAGCGCGCGTCCGGCCAGCCGGGCCAGCACCGGGGCGGCCACCGCGCGCAGCCGCTCCAGCGCGCCCAGATGCAGCTCCCGCAGCCGCGCCTCGGCGAGTTTGGCCACCGAGTCGACCCAGGCGAGGGTGGCCGGATGCATCGTCTCCAGCGGCCCGCTGACGTCCACCACCCCGATCAGCCGGCCGTCGCGCGGATCGGTGAGGGGAGCGCCCGCACACGTCCACGAGGCCTGGGAGCGGGCGAAGTGCTCGGCGCCGGAGACCTGAACGGGCCGCCGTACCACCGCCGGTGTCCCGACGCCGTTGGTGCCGACGGTGTTCTCCCGCCAGTCGGCGCCGAGCAGGAAACCCAGCTCGTCCGCCTTGCGCAGCACCGCGGAACTGCCCTCGCGCCACAGCACCCTGCCCTCCGGGTCGGCGATCACCATGATGTGCTGGGCGGTGTCCGCGACCGAGACCAGGCCTTCTCTCAGCACCGGAAGCACATGCCGCAGCGGCGAGTCCTCCCGCCGCCGCAGGACCTCCTCCGGCGGCAGCAGACCGGATCTGAAGTCGTGCTCCGGGTCCACTCCGCTGCGCAGCATGCGTCCCCAGGACTCCCCGATCACCGGGCGGGGGGCGAGGTGCGGGCTCCGGCCGGAGAGGGCGGCGTCGCGCAGGGCGCTGAGCATCCGAGCGGCCCGTGGCGCGTCGACGGCGGCCAGGCGCGTGACATTCATAGGCGACCGCGGCACTGAAATCCTCCCCCGGGTTCACACTGATGTGCGACCGGCTGTCAAGGCCTGGTGGCGTCGGTTTCCGGTCGCGTCCTGCTGGTGTGCTCCATACTGCCGCCCGCCGATGACGGAGGGATGCAGTCCGGGTCAGAGACACCAGAAAGTTGCAACCCCTTGCAACCCTGGTGAACCGCCCCCCGTTGTTTGAAACTTGAGCGACGTCGCCCGTGTGGCGCGCATGGCCTCAACGGGCCGGCAGGGGCAGGGGTGGTGCCGTGTCGGCGCAGCACCACCCCTGTCGGCGTGCGGTGCCGTGAGGGGGGCGCGAGGTTCTGCGCGCCACGGACACAGGACGGCGTACGCGCTTTCCGTCCCCCCGCGGCCGTCGTACCCCGGCCCGGTCAGGAAACCGGCCGCGCCCGCTCCACCACCGACGCCAGATCCAGCGTGTGCGGGAGAGTTCCGAAGGCGTGCCCCCAGTCGCCGCCCAGTCGCGACCCGCAGAAGGCGTCGGCGACCTCCGGCGGCGCGGACCGGACGAGCAGCGCGCCCTGGAGCACCAGCGCCATGCGCTCGACCACACGCCGCGCTCGGGCCTCGACGCCCTCCAGATCGGCCAGTTCGGTCAGCAGGTTCTTGATCGCGGCGTCCAGGCGGTGGTCGGCGCCGCGCGCCCGTCCGACCTCCTGGAGGAAGGCGTTGAGGGCCTCCGGTTCGCGTTGCAGCGCGCGCAGCACGTCCAGCGCCTGCACGTTGCCCGCGCCCTCCCAGATCGAGTTCAGCGGCGACTCGCGCACCAGCCGGGGCAGCCCCGATTCCTCGACATAGCCGTTCCCGCCCAGGCACTCGGCCGCCTCCACCGTCACCGGCGTGCAGCGCTTGGTCACCCAGTACTTGGCGGCCGGCACGGCCAGCCGCAGAAACGCCCGCTCCTGCTCGCTCCCGTCGTCGTACGCGGCGGCGAGCCGCAGCCCGAGCGTGGTCGCGGCCTCCGACTCCAGGGCCAGATCGGCCAGGACGTTGCGCATCAGCGCCTTGTCGATCAGCCTCCCGCCGAACGCCTCCCGGTACGTGCAGTGATGGATCGCCTGCGAGACGGCCTGCCGCATCAGTCCCGCCGAGCCGAGCACGCAGTCGAGCCGGGTCGCGGCGACCATCTCGATGATGGTCCGCACCCCGCGCCCCTCCTCGCCGACCCGGCGTGCCCAGGTCCCGTCGAACTCGACCTCGCTGGAGGCGTTGGAACGATTGCCCAGCTTCTCCTTCAGCCGCTGGAGCAGGAACACGTTCCGGCTGCCGTCCGCGAGGACCCGCGGCACCAGGAAGCAGGTCAGCCCGCCCGGGGCCTGGGCCAGCACCAGGAAACCGTCCGACATCGGAGCCGAGCAGAACCACTTGTGCCCCGTCAGCTCGTACGTCCCGTCCTGCGCGAGCGGCCGGGCGACGGTGGTGTTGGCACGGACGTCGCTGCCGCCCTGCTTCTCCGTCATGCCCATCCCGAACAGCACTCCGGCCTTCTGCCCGGCGGGCCGCAGATCACGGTCGTAGATCATGGACGTGAGCCGGGGTTCCCACTCGGCGGCGAGGTCCGCTTCCGTGCGCAGGGCGGGCACGGCGGCGTGGGTCATGGACAGCGGGCAGCCGTTGCCGGCCTCGACCTGCGACCACATCAGGAATCCGGCCGCCCGCCGCACATGCCCGGCCGGCCGCGTCCAGGCCGCGGTCAGGCCCGCGGCGACGCCCTTGCCGAGCAGCCGGTGCCAGGACGGATGGAACTCGACCTCGTCGACTCGGTGGCCGTAGCGGTCGTGGGTGCGCAGTCTCGGCGGATTCTCGTTGGCGAGCACCCCCCACTCCTGCGCCTGCGCCGACCCGCAGGTGCGGCCGAGCGCCGACAGCTCGTCCAGGACGTCGTCGAGCAGGTCCGGGGCGACGTGCCGTTCGACGGCGGCGACGAGGGCGCGGTCGGTGCCGAAGACGTCGTGTCCGACGAGCGGCGGGGCCTGGTTGGTCACGGTGTGGGTGCTGCCTGCCATGTCTCGGAACCTACCCCGAGCCACCGGGGTGGTCACCCCGGGGACGGGGCGCCGTCGGCCACCGTCCCACCAGGGTGAACCGCGGCCGGTGCGGCGGATACCTTTGGGTCGTGCAGCCAGCAAGTGACATCCCCGAGCTCTCCGGTCGCCTCCACCGGGCGCGCGCCCTCTACCGGAACGTCTCCAAGCGCAGGACCGCCTGGCTGCTGCTGAAGGACACCGTCAACTCCGGAATCGAGTACCGCATCCTCGGCCTGGCCGCCGAAGCCGCCTTCTTCACGCTGCTGTCGGTGCCCCCGCTGCTGCTCAGCCTGATCGGCCTGCTCGGCTACGTCGACGACTGGACCGGCACCGACACCATCTCCAGCGTGGAGACCAACATCCTGGAGGCCTCCCGCACGGTCCTGTCCGACCAGGGCGTCAACCAGATCGCACGGCCGATCCTGGACGACGTGATGCAGGGCGGGCGGCCGGACGTCATCTCCATCGGCTTCCTGTTCGCGCTGTGGTCGGGCTCCCGGGCGGTGAACGTCTTCATCGACACGATCACCGTCATGTACGGCCTCGACGGGGTCCGCGGCATCGTCAAGACCCGGCTGGTGGCGTTCCTGCTGTTCATCGCGGCCCTGCTGATCGGCTCGGTGGCGCTGCCGCTGATGGTGGCCGGCCCGGACGCGGTGGTGCGGATCGTGCCGTGGTCGACGACCGTGGTGCAGGTCCTGTACTGGCCCGTGGTGATCGTCCTGTCGATCGTCTTCCTGACGACGCTGTACCACGTCTCCGTCCCGGTCCGTTCCCCGTGGGTCGAGGACGTGCCGGGCGCGCTGGTGGCCCTCGGCATGTGGGTGCTCGGCAGCTTCCTGCTGCGTATCTACCTCACCAACACCATCGAGGGCGCGACGATCTACGGCTCGTTGGCCGCCGCCGTCGCCGTGATGCTGTGGATCGGCGTGTCCGCGTTCGCCGTGCTGGTCGGCGCCGCCGTCAACGCCGCGATCGACCGGGTCTGGCCGGCCGCCGCGACGGCCGCCGCCCGCGCCGCCAACGAGCGGCTGCGCGAGGCCCAGGTCGCCGAGTACGTCGCCCGCGCCGCCGCGGCACGCGACGCCGATCCCGACCCGGACGACCCCGACATGCCGTCGGAGTTCCCCGAGCGCTGGTCCCGCTTCCTGCCGCCGGAGGACGTGACGGCCCGGCTGCGGACGCAGGTGAGGAGCTCGCACGGCGCGACCAACAGCGCGGCGAACAACGCGACCAACAGCGCGACGAACAACGCGGGGAACAACGCGACCAACAGCGCAGCGAACAGCGCGGCGAACAATACGACGAACAGCGGGACGGACAAGGCGGCCGGCGACGCGGCGAACCAGGCGGCCGACGGCGCCACGAACACCGCGCCGCAGCATCCCTCGCAGGACGCCTCGCAGAACGCCCCGCGGAACTCCGCGCGCAACGGGACCGCGGAGCGCGGGAAGGAACCGCCGGGGGAGAGGTGAGGCCGGCCTCGCGGAGGCCGCCGCTCACGCCGTCCAGGTGCCCGCCGCCGCGGCCTCGGTCGCGAACGCCATGAAGTCCCTCGGTTCGCGGCCCAGCACCCGCCGGACCCCGTCCGAGAGGTGTGCGTTGCGGCCGTCCAGCAGGGTCTCGAAGACGTCCACCAGCAGCTCCACCACCTCGGGCGGCTCCCCGAAGGCGGCCAGCTGCGCGCCGTACTCCTGCGCGGGCACCGGCCGGTACGTCAGCTCGCGCCCCGCCGCCTTCGCGACCTCCGCCACCGCTTCCCCGAAGGTCAGCAGCCGGGGCCCCGACACGTCGATGCCCTGCCCCAGGTAGCGGTCCCCCGCCGTCAGCGCGGCCACCACCACGTCCGCGACGTCCCGCAGGTCGACGAACGGCTCCCGCACCGCTCCACCGGGGAACACCAGCTCCCCGCCCAGCCGCAGCCCTTCCACCAGCGGCCCCTCGCTGAAGTTCTGCATGAACCAGGCGGACCGTACGACCGTCCAGTCCGCCCCCGACTCCCGCAGCGCCTCCTCGGTGGGCCGCGCCTGCACCTCGCCGCGCGCCGACAGCAGCACCAGCCGCCGTACGCCGAGCGCGACCGCCTCGTGCGCGAGCAGCCCGACCGCCCGAGTGGCCTGCGGGGAACCGACGTCACCGGGGTGGACGAGGTACGCGGCGTCGGCGCCCCGCAGCGTCGGCGCCCACGTGGACCGGTCGGTCCAGTCGAAGCCCTCGGCGCGGGAGGCCGGGCGCACCGTAAGCCCCGCCGCCTGCGCGGACCGCGCCACCCGGCTGCCCGTACGGCCGGAGGCCCCGGTCACCAGCACTGTCATGTCCGTTTTCCGCGTCATGCCTCCAGTGAACTGCCCGCGGCGCCCCGGGGCCCATCACTGAACGGCTCATTCCGCTGCGTGCGCGTCTACGCTGACGCCATGGACCCACTCGCAGGCCTGCTGGAGGGCCCACGGGCGCGTGGCGCCTTCATGATCCGGGCGTGTTCCGACCCGCCCTGGGCCGTGCGGGTCGAGGACCGGGCACCGCTCACCGTGATGCTGATGGTGCGCGGCGGCGCCTGGATCGTCCCGGACACGGGCGAGCCGGTGCGGCTGCGGGCCGGCGACCTCGCCGTCGCGCGCGGTCCGGCCCCGTACACCTGCGGCGACGCCCCCGGCACGGTGCCGCAGGCGCTGATCCTGCCGGGCGGCGAGTGCCACCACCCCGACGGCAGGGCCCTGGGCGGCCGGATGGACCTGGGTGTGCGTACGTGGGGCGACCGGCTCGACGGCTCCGCGGTGCTGCTGATCGGCACCTACCTCTGGCAGGGCGAGATCAGCGGGCGGCTGCTCGACGCGCTGCCCCCGCTGCTGTCGCTGACCTCGGACGTCTGGGACTGCCCGCTCACCCCGATTCTCATGGAGGAGGTCGTGCGGGACGAACCGGGACAGGAGGTCGTCCTGGACCGGCTCCTGGACCTGCTGGTCATCGCCGCGCTGCGGGCCTGGTTCGCGCGGCCCGGTGCCGAGGCCCCCGCCTGGTACCGGGCGCAGGCCGACCCGGTCGTCGGCCGCGTGCTGCGCCTGCTCCAGGACGATCCGGCGCATCCGTGGACGGTGGCGGCGCTGGCCGCCAAGGCCGGGGTGTCCCGGGCCGCGCTCGCCCGCCGGTTCACCGGGCTGGTGGGGGAACCTCCGATGGCGTACCTCACCGGCCGGCGCCTGGCCCTCGCCGCCGACCGGCTGCGCGACAGCGACGACACCCTGGAGTCGATAGCCCGCCGGATCGGGTACGGCAGCGCCTTCGCCCTCTCCAACGCCTTCAAGCGGGTGTACGGGGTGAGTCCTCAGGAGCATCGCACGCGGGGACGCGCGGCCGGGGTGGGAGTGGGAGTAGGCGTGCAGCGGGGCGTGGTGCGTGGGACGGGGCAAGCCGCGGGGAGCCCCGCGACGCGCACGGAGCACGATCCGGGCCCGGCGGCGTAGCCTGGCCGTCGTGTACCTGGAGCGGGCGTCGCGGTTGGCCGGGGCGGTGGTGTGGACGAACACCCCGTCGGCCGGCGCCGGCCCGGGGCGGGTGCTGCCCGACGGGTGCATGGACCTGCTCTGGCACGAAGGCCGTCTGCTCGTCGCGGGCCCGGACACCCACGCGCACCGCACGGACGGCGGCGGCAGCTGGGCGGGCGTCCGCTTCTTCCCGGGCACCGCGCCCACCTTCCTGGGCCTGCCCGCGTACGAGGTCCGCGACCGGCGCGTCGGACTCGCCGATCTCTGGCCGGCCGCGCGGGTACGCCGGCTCACCGGGCGCGTGGACGCTGCCTCCGATCCCGCACGGGGCCTGGAGGAGCTGGCGCTGGCCCTCGCGGCCGACGCCGATCCGCCCGACCCGCTGCTGCGCCGGATCGTCACGGCGCTGGACGCGGGCCGCCCGGTCGCGGCGACGGCCGACGAACTCGGCCTCGGCGCACGCCAGTTGCACCGCCGTGCGCTGACCGCCTTCGGATACGGCCCGAAGACGCTCGCCCGCGTGCTGCGCCTGCAACGGGCCCTCGCCCTCGCCCGGGGCGGCATGCCACTCGCCGAGACCGCCGTGGCGGCCGGCTACGCGGACCAGCCGCATCTGGCGCGGGAGGTCAGGGACCTGACGGGTGCCACCCCGGCCGGGCTACTCGGCGGCGGCTGACGGCAGCGGGGCGAACAGGTCGACACCGTTGCCGTCGGGGTCGTGCACGACGGCGTACCGCTGGCCCCAGACGGCGTCCCACGGCTTGAGCTCGCCGTGGTACCCGGCGCCCACCAGTTCCTCGTACACCGCGTCGACCTCGCCCGGCCCGTCGCACAGCATCGCCAGCGAGGACCGGCCGCTCCCGGTGGACGGCTGCCATCCGGCGTGGAAGGACCGCACGCTCTCCTCCGTGTCCAGCAACAACCGCGATCCGCCCGGCAACCCGGCCTCCGCGTGCGGCTGCTGCTCCACCCCCTCGGGGAACGCGAATCCCAGGCGGCGGTAGAAGGCGACGGAGGCGGCCATGTCCGAGACGACCAGGCCGACGGCATCGAATCGTGGAGTCATGGGGCCACGGTAGGCAGCGGCGGCGGCAGCGGTCTTGAAGAAAACGGACAGGCCCGGTGCGGCGGGCCGCCGGCTCAGTCGAACCGCACCGGCCCCCTCGGCGTGTCCACCGTGAACGACAGCCCCACCGGCCCCTTGCCGAGCGGCAGTTCGGTGTCCAGGGCGGCCAGCAGCGGCCGGATCTCGGCGGGGTCCGGGGCGGTGGCCGTGAGGGACAGCAGGGGCGTGACGGGAAGTCCGGTCGCGGTGGGGTGGCGTGTGGCACCCCAGTCGATGAGGAAGGGGACCAGACCGGAGGGGTGGGCGGCCGCGCCGTCGGTCAGCCGCCAGCGCAGCACGGTGCCGTCGGGCGCGCGGCGGCTCATCGCCTGCGGCGCGCCGGGGTCGTAGCCCCGCGCCCGCGCCGCCGCCACCGCCGCGTCCAGGTCGGGCGGGCTGATCGCCCAGGTCAGCGTGCGGGGCGCGGGCAGCTCGTCGACACCGAAAGGTCCGGGTCCGCCGGGCGTGGACTGCCCGGGATCGGGGCCGATGATCTCCAGATAACCGGTTCCGCCCAGACCGACCAGGTAGTTGCGGGTGCCGAGATCCACGTGCGAACCGCCGGCAACCGGTGTCACACCGGTGCGCCGCGTGAACTCCGCGACCGTCGCCGCCAGATCGGGGGTCGCGAGGACGAGATGGTCGAGATGTGCGGGAATCGTGTTCATCGCCGCCGAGGCTACGCAACCCGTTCGCCTGTGTGGAACACCTGTGCGGCACGATGGGCGCATGATGCGTCCTCCGCGTGCCCTGCCCCGGGCGGCCCTGCTGATCCCCGTACTGGTCACCGGCTGCGGCACCGCGGCGCAGCCGGCCGCCGAGGCCGAAGTGGCCCTGCGGGCCCGGGCGTCGGGCATCGCACCGGAGCACGTCTACGCCACCGGGGCGGCGGGTTTCACCCTCGCCCGGCAGTCCGTGGGGGTGTACGGCGGCGACGGCTTCTCCGCCGTGTACGTCTCCGAGGAGACCGGAGCCCGGATACGGCTCACGGTCGACAGGGGCACCATGACCGCCGCCGGCTGTCCCGGGCGGCCCGTCGCCGGCACGTCCGGCGGCACCACGGAATGCGTCCGCGACGGCGACGCCTGGTACCGCGTCACCGGCGGGCACCGCGAGTACGCCGTCCCCAAGGACGGCCATGTCGTCCACGTCGGCGGCAGCGCGGGTGTCTCCCGCGACGTCCTGCGCCAGGCCGCTCTCGGCGCCCACCGTCCGTCCGCCGGCGAACTCGACGCCCTGCTGCCGTCCGCCGCGCCCGCGCCCACCGCGCCCCTGGTACGCGGTGACCTGCCGCCGGTGGGCGACGGAGCGCCCCGCAACGAGGTCGGCACCTCGGGCTGAGCACCTGTCGACCGGCGTGCGCCGTCCGGGTCCGCCGCCGTACCGCTGAGCGGCCTCGGTGAGAGCCGTCGGTGTGGGTCGTGTACTCCATGCGGGTGGGATCGCCCGCAGGTCTGCCGTGTGTCGCTCGCTCCGGAGCCGATCCTTCGCTCCGCGCGGCCAGGATTGCGGTTATCACCAGGTCCAGGCCATGAACACCGGGAGACACAGCCCGTGAGCATTCTCGACGAACCGCACGACTCGGCGGCGGAGAGCTACTACGCGAATGAGCTACCGGTCCGGGCCAGGCGGCCCGGCAACGTCGTGGTGAAGTGGCTGACGACCACCGATCACAAGACGATCGGCACGCTGTACCTGGTCACGTCGTTCGTGTTCTTCCTCATCGGTGGCGTGCTGGCCCTGGTCATGCGCGCCGAGCTCGGCCGGCCCGGTACGCAGATCGTGTCGAACGAGCAGTACAACCAGGCGTTCACGATGCACGGCACGATCATGCTGCTGATGTTCGCGACCCCGCTGTTCGCCGGATTCACGAACTGGATCATGCCGCTGCAGATCGGCGCCCCGGACGTGGCGTTCCCGCGGCTCAACATGTTCGCCTACTGGCTCTACCTGTTCGGCTCCCTGGTCGCGGTGGCCGGCTTCCTCACCCCCAACGGCGCGGCGAGCTTCGGCTGGTTCGCCTACTCCCCGCTGTCGGACGCGGTCCGCTCGCCCGGCCTCGGCTCCGACATGTGGATCATGGGCCTGGCCTTCTCCGGCTTCGGCACCATCCTCGGCTCGGTCAACTTCATCACCACGATCATCTGCATGCGCGCGCCCGGCCTGACGATGTTCCGGATGTCGATCTTCACCTGGACCGTGCTGCTGACCGGCGTCCTGGTCCTGCTCGCCTTCCCGGTCCTGGCGGCGGCCCTGTTCGCGCTGGAGGCGGACCGCAAGTTCGGCGCGCACATCTTCGACGCGTCCAACGGCGGAGCACTGCTGTGGCAGCACCTCTTCTGGTTCTTCGGGCACCCGGAGGTGTACATCATCGCGCTGCCGTTCTTCGGCATCATCAGCGAGGTCGTCCCGGTCTTCTCCCGCAAGCCGATGTTCGGCTACTCGGGCCTGATCGCGGCGACCATCGCCATCGCGGGCCTGTCCATCACGGTGTGGGCCCACCACATGTACGTCACCGGCGGTGTGCTGCTGCCGTTCTTCGCCTTCATGACCTTCCTCATCGCCGTGCCGACCGGGGTGAAGTTCTTCAACTGGATCGGCACGATGTGGAAGGGCTCGCTGTCCTTCGAGACACCGATGCTCTGGGCGACCGGGTTTCTCGTCACGTTCCTCTTCGGTGGTCTGACCGGCGTCGTCCTGGCCTCTCCGCCGATGGACTTCCACGTCTCCGACTCGTACTTCGTGGTGGCGCACTTCCACTACGTCGTCTTCGGCACGGTCGTCTTCGCGATGTTCACCGGCTTCCACTTCTGGTGGCCGAAGTGGACCGGCAAGATGCTCGACGAGCGGCTCGGCAAGATCACCTTCTGGACGCTGTTCATCGGCTTCCACGGCACCTTCCTGGTCCAGCACTGGCTGGGCGCCGAGGGCATGCCGCGCCGGTACGCCGACTACCTGGCGGTCGACGGCTTCACCGGCCTGAACATGGTCTCGACGATCAGCTCCTTCGTGCTGGGCCTGTCGATGCTCCCGTTCCTCTACAACGTGTGGAAGACGGCGAAGTACGGCAAGCCGGTCGGCGTCGACGACCCCTGGGGCTTCGGCCGCTCCCTGGAGTGGGCGACGTCCTGCCCGCCGCCGCGGCACAACTTCCTCACCCTGCCGCGGATCCGCAGCGAATCCCCGGCGTTCGACCTGCACCACCCCGACATCAGCCGGCAGTACGAGCTGGAGGACCACGGCAGGGTGGCCACCCGGCCCGGGAGCGGGCGGTCATGAGAGCCGGCCGCTCCGGAACCCCCGAGGAGGCGCAGGGCGCCGTACTCGCCAACGAGGCCGAGGGCTATCTCCTCGCGCAGGCGGAGCTGGGGCAGGCACGGTCCGAGGCGGCGGCCCTCTGCGGCCGCCTGCCCTGGCTCACGACCGGGCAGGCGGAGGACCTCAGCCGGCACTACATGGAGCAGCGCATGGGGCTCACACGACAGGCCCTGCAGGCCACCGCCGACCGGGCCAAGCTCCTCCGGGGCGAATACGAGGCACGCTACGCCGAGTTGCGCCAGGCCTTGCTGAGAGTCCACACCGCGGGCGCGTGCCTTCTGGTCGCATGCTGCTCGGCAGCCGTGCTGCTGCTCCGCTGAGTCATGACGACGACGGCGTGGGCGGCGCACAGCGTCGCCGCCCACCGCCGGCCGCTCGCCCCTACGCTCTTGTCCCATGGCCGCGCGACTCCTCGTCCTCACCCGCACCGCCGGCTACCGCCACGACTCCCTGACGGACGCCGGCGCCGCGGTGGACGCGCTCGGGGCCTTCGACGTCGAGCACACCGGGGACCCGGCGGTCCTAAAGGCCCCGCTGGACGAGTACGCCGCCGCGCTCTTCCTCTCCATCAGCGGCGGGGTCCTCACCCGCCCGGCCGCGAGCGGCTCGCCGCGTACGTCGAGCAGGGCGGCATCGGCTGGGCGGCCGATCTGGAGCAGAGCGGCCGTGGTGCCCGCCGGGCCCGGCGCGTCAGGCGATCCGTGAGAAATCCTCGTGCCGCACCTCGTGGGCGAGCGGGAGGCCCGCCGTGAGGCGTTCCAGTTCCTCGACGACCACGCGGCCGAGGCGTTCCAGTTCGTTGCCGAGGGAACCCGCGATGTGCGGCGTGAGGAAGACGTTGGGAAGGGTGTGCAGGGGGGAGTCCGCGGGGAGCGGCTCGGGTTCGGTCACGTCCAGGATCGCGCTGAGCCGGCCCGCCACCAGTTCGCCGGTGAGGGCGCCGTGGTCCACGAGGGCGCCCCGTGAGGTGTTGATGAGCACGCCGCCGTCCCGGATCATGGCGAGGCGCTCCCGGTTCAGCAGGTGGCGCGTCCCGGGGACCTCGGGGGCGTGCAGGGTGACGATGTCGCTGCCGCGCAGCAGGACTTCCAGCGGCACCGGGCGGGCGCCGAGCGCCGCGCCTTCCGCGGCGTCCACGCAGGGGTCGTGGAGCAGGACCTCGAAGTCGTGCGGCCGCAGCAGTTCGAGCAGTCTGCGGCCCACGCGGGAGGCGCCGACGACGCCGACGCGGCGGCCGAGGTTCCCGGTGCCCGCTGTCTGCGCCGCCGACGGTCGCGCGTGGGTCCTGCGGTAACGCTCGCGGTGGGCGAAGGCGTCCTTGCCGGAGAGCAGGATCATCGCGAGCGTGAACTCCGCCACCGGCACCGCGTTGGCGGCGGCGGCGCTGGACACGGTGACACCGCGCTTCCACAGGGCCTCGCCGACGAGCGGGCGGACGGAGCCGGCGGCATGCAGCACGGCGCGCAGACCGGGGGCCGCCGCAAGGACGTCGTCGTCCAGGCGCGGACAGCCCCAGCCGGTGATCAGCACCTGGGCGCCGGACAGCGCCGCCGCCACACCGGGGTCGGCGAAGTCCCCCGCGACGGGCGCGGGATCGATCTCGGCCGTCCGCCGCAGCCGCGCGAGGAGCGGAGCGGGGAAGAGCAGCGGGAGGTGCACCGGGTCCATGGCGAACACGGCCCTGGGAAGCGGGGCGCCGGACATGACCCTCCTGGGGTGTGCGGGAGAGGAGGCGAGGCCGCGGAAGAGCGTTCTCCGACAGGCTCTTCCACCGTAGATCCCAGTACGCCCGCCATGCCATGGACCCAAGTCTCCCCGCGGACGCGGATGTACGCCGATCAGCCCAGCCGGCGGCCCCTGCTCCCCGCTCGTACGGCGGAACACGTCCCGATGATGTGATGCTCTGATCTGAGCGGTGCACGGGCGCGGTGGAAGGGCTGGTGGGCGGATGACGGCGGCAGAACGGGCGGCCCCCGTGGTCAGGACGCCGTACGGGGCCGTGCGTGGCCGTCACGAGAACGGCGTCGCCGTCTTCCGCGGCATCCCGTACGCGGCGCCGCCCTTCGGCCCGAACCGTTTCCGGCCGCCCGTGCCGCCGGAGCCCTGGGACGGGGTGCGCGACGCGGGCGCCTTCGGCCCCACGCCGCCCAAGCCGCCGTACTCCGAGGCGTTCGCCCACTACCTCTGCGATCCGGTCGTCCCCGGTGACGACTGCCTCAACCTCAACGTGTGGACCCCCGAACCCGCCCCGGGAGCGCGCCTGCCGGTGCTCGTGTGGCTGCACGGCGGCGCCCTGACCAGAGGTTCGTCCTGCGTTCCCGTGTACGACGGGCGCACCTTCGCACGCGACGGTGTCGTGCTCGTCTCCGTCAACTACCGGCTCGGCGTCGAGGGGTACGGGCTGTTCCCGGACGCACCACCCAACGCCGGTCTGCGGGACCAGCTCGCCGCCCTGCGATGGGTGCACGAGTCGATCCGGGCGTTCGGCGGCGACCCGAGCCGCGTGACCCTCGCGGGCCAGTCGGCGGGAGCGATCAGCGCCGGTGCCCTGATCGCCGCACCGCAGGCGCAGGGCCTGTTCCGGCGGGCGATCCTGCAGAGCGGGCCACCCGAGGTGTCCGAGCGGGCCAAGGTGCGGCGGATGGTGCGCCGGATGGCGGCCCGGCTGAAGGTGCCCGCGACCGCCGAGGCCTTCGCCGCCGCCGACCGCGAACTGCTCCTGCGCAGCCAGGCCGAGGCAGGCCGCCGCAGCAGCCCGGTGACGGGCGGACCCGCCTTCGGGATCGTCGTCGACGGCGACCTCGTACCCCGCGACCCCTTGGAGGCGCTGGTCGAGGGGGCGGTCGCGCCCGGTGTGGAACTGCTCATGGGCTGGACCCGCGACGAGTACCGCCTCTGGCTCGTGCCCGGCGGTCTGGTGGACCGCGTCGACCGGCTCGGCGCCCTCGCCCTGGCCGGCGCGATGGCCCGCTGCCGCTGCGGCCACGAGGTGCCGCGTGGCTACCGCGCACTGAACCCCGATGCCGGCACCGCCGAGATCGTCGGCCAGCTCGTCACCGACCACCTGTTGCGCCGGCCGCTGCACCGGCTGGCCGGCGCCCGCCCCGGCTCGGCGTACGTCTACGAGTTCGCCTGGCCGTCGCTGCTTCCCGGGCTCGGCGCCTGCCACGCCCTGGAGCTGGGCTTCGTCTTCGGCACCGGTGAGGTCCCCGAATCGGCCCGGCTGGCCGGCTGGGGCGCGCCGGCGGAGCTGGCCGGCGCGATGCACTCGGCATGGGTGCGGTTCGCGGCGGACGGCGACCCGGGCTGGCAGCCGTGGGACGACTCGCATCCGGTGCGGATCTTCGGCGAGTGCGGACAGGGGGAGCCGGGAGCGCGGGGCGCGCGGGGGCAGCGGGGGCCGGCCCGGGAGCCGTACACCGCGTACGGTCCGCGCGACCGGGAGCTCGCCCTGTGGAACGCCGATCCCGGCAGGCGCGAAGACGCGTCCGTCGCGGCGACGGACGGTACGCCTCCCCGCACCCCGGAACTGCGGTCGGTCGTGCGGCTCCTGCGCCGCACCGGCGGCGTCCGCAGGCCCTGACCGCGCGCGCCTCCCTCGATCACCGCGCCAGCGTCCGCGCGACGGACCTGATCGCCTCCGGGCCGACCCGGCAGCATCCGCCGATCAGACGGGCGCCACGGTCGCGCCAGTCCTCGACCCGCTCCGGCGTGAACGTGGAGCCGCCGCTCCAGGCACGCGCCCGCGCGTCCCAGACCTCCCCGCTGTTCGGGTAGGCCACCACCGGCCTGCCCGTCACCTGGGCCGCGAGCGCGACGGCGGCGCCGACATCCTCCGGCGCGCAGCAGTTGACGCCCACCGCGATCACCTCGTCCACACCGGCGGCCAGGGCGAAGGCATCCGCGAGCGGCTGGCCGGCACGGGTCCGGCCGCCTGCCACGGTGTACGACAGCCAGGCCGGTACACCGAGTCCGCGCACCGCCCGCAGCAGGGCCGTCGCCTCGTCGGTGTCCGGAAGCGTTTCGAGAGCCAGTACGTCGGGACCGGCGGCGGCGAGGGCCTCCAGCCGGGGGCGGTGAAAGCGCTCCAGCTCGCGCACCGTCAGGCCGTACCGGCCCCGGTACTCCGAGCCGTCCGCGCGCATCGCCCCGTAGGGCCCGACGGAGGCCGCCACCCACAGCGGGCGGCCGACTCCGCGCGCCTTCGCCCGCGCGGCCGCCTCCCGCGCCGACCGCACGCTGAGCGCGAGGAGTCCGGCCGCCCGGTCGTGGCCGATGCCGCGCTTCGCGAAGCCCTCGAAGGTGGCCTGGTAGCTGGCGGTGATCGCCACGCTCGCGCCCGCCAGGAAGTAGGCGAGATGCGCCTCGGTGACCGCCTCGGGGCGCTCGGCGAGCAGGCGCGCCGACCACAGCTCGTCGCCGAGGCCGTAACCGGCCGACTCCAGCTGGTTGGACATGCCGCCGTCGAGCACGACCGTCCCGGCGGCCAGGGCTTGGGCGAGGCCGGGAGGGTCTTGCGGCGGGTCGCTGCTCATGTCACGACGCTAACCGAAGCCTCCGCCTCCTCCCTCGCCGGCCGGGGGCGAACACCACCGCCCGGCGTCTGGTGCCGCCGGGCACGGTGCGGGTGGGATGAACTCCTGAGGCGTTCCGACCGGCACCGGGACGCCCGGCCCAGCCGCAAGGGAGCCTGCCGATGGACCTGCCCCGGACGACCGCACCCCGAGCCCCCGCACCGGTTACACCCGCGCCCACTGGGAGGCCGCCGCCGACGGCCTGCTCGCCGCTGTGGCGCCCTACGCCACGGAGGACCACGCCCTCTGCCATCTGCCGGGCGACCACACCAGCTCCTCCGGCAGGCTCTCGGACGGCCTGGAGGGCTACGCCCGTACGCTGCTGCTCGCCGCCTTCCGGCGGGACGGCACGGTCCTCGAACGGTACGCGGACGGGCTCGCCGCGGGCGTCGCCGGCACGGTCACCGGCGCCCCCCGGGCTGTTCGTCGCCCTCGTGCGCCTGACCGGGGAGACGGACCCGGAGCCGCTCGCGCGACTGGTCTCGGTGGACGTGCGTGACACCTACGAGCTGTACGTACGGTGGCGCTCCGGACCGACGGCGCGCTTCCGGTTCACGGTGCCGGACGAGGCGTCGGCAGTGCCGTCCTGGACGGTCAGGGCCGGGTGAGACCGGGCGCCGTCGCCGCCCCCCTGTGCCGCGACAGGCGCTCACGGACCGTGCGCGGATGCGCTCAGGACGGTCGATCCGCCGCGCGCCCACGGCTGTGCTGCGGAGCGTGCGGGCCAGTGCTCCAACGCGATGTGCGGGGCGTCGACGGCCCGCTCCCTCGTCGGCGAGGTCGGCGAGGGCGGCGAGATCGGCGGCGGCCGCGACGGGACGGCCGGCGGCGAAGCAGGAGGCACCCGGAATCGGCTGTAAATGCCGTTGTGGGACAGGCCAGGTGAGGGGAAGGGTGCGGGTGGGGCCGAGCGGCCGTTCGCATGACGCCCGGGGAACACGCGGGGGTCGTGGAGAGTTCATCCGCTGCCTCGATTCTCCTCAACACGGCGCAGGGGCGCCGCTGATCGGAGGCGCATCATGGGGCACAGCCACGCACCCGGGCATCACCACCACGGACACGACCACGGCCACGGCCACGAGCACCCGGCTCTGCCCGCCGCGTTCGACACCTCCGTACCCGACGACGCCCTGACCCCCGAGCAGCAATCCCGCCGCTCGCTGCTGCGCCGCGCAGGCCTGCTGGGCGCGGGCCTGGCCGCCGGCGGCGTGCTGTCGGGCGCCGCCGCCACGGGGGCCGCGCCCGCTGCCGCCGCCTCCCGCAGACGCCCCGGCAAGGGATTCCTGTGGCTCGCCGGTGACCACCACATCCACACGCAGTACAGCAGCGACGGCAAGTACCGCGTCGTCGACCAGGTCCGCCAGGGCGCCAAGCACGGCATGGACTGGCTGGTCATCACCGACCACGGCAGCACCACGCACGCCAGGATCGGTGTGGAGAAGGTCAACCCGGACATCCAGCAGGCCCGAGCCGCCTACGAGGACACCCTCGTCTTCCAGGGCCTGGAGTGGAACATCCCGGCCGCCGAGCACGGCACGGTGTTCGTGCACCCCGGCCGCAACGAGGTCTCGGTCCTCAAGCAGTTCGAGACCGACTACGACGGCAGCGTCAAGGGCGCCAGTGGCAACTCGCCAGCCAACGAGGCCCTGGCCGTCGCCGGCCTCGCCTTCCTCTCCGACCAGGTGCGGCGGCGCAAGGTCAAGGACGCGCTGATGCTCGCCAACCACCCGGCGCGGCGCGGCGTCGACTCCCCGCACGAGATCCGCGCCTGGCGGGACGCGACGCCCGCGAGCCACCAGATCGCCGTCGGCTTCGAGGGCGCGCCCGGCCACCAGGCCGCCGGCCTCCCGGCACCGCTCGGTATGGGCCGGGCCCGCGGCATCTACGACAACAACCCGAGCGCGGACTCCTTCGCCGGATACCCGCTGGAGAGCTACCGCACCTGGGGCGGCTTCGACTGGATGACCGCCACCGTCGGCGGCCTGTGGGACAGCCTGCTCGCCGAGGGCAAGCCCTGGTGGATCACCGCCAACTCCGACTCCCACCAGGTCTACGCCGACACCGCGGCGCGCGGCGGCGGCGACTTCCACGCCAACGGCCGCTATGACGACCCGGTCTACGCCGGGAAGATCGACGTCACCCAGGGCGACTACTGGCCGGGCCACTACAGCCGCACCCACGTCGGCGCCGACGGCTTCTCCTACGCCGCCGTCATGGACGGCATCCGAGCGGGCCGTATCTGGGTCGACCACGGCCAGCTGATCAGCGGCCTCGATGTCCGGGTCTCCGGCGGCAGCCGCTGGGCCACCCTCGGCGGCGCCCTGCACGTGCGCAGGGGCACGAAGGTCACGCTCACCGTGGACGTGGCCCTGGCCGGCGGCCCCAACTGGGCGGGCTTCCTGCCGGCCCTGGCCCGCGTCGACGTCATCCAGGGCGACGTGACCGGCGAGGTCTCCGACAAGGACACCTTCACCGCGCCCACCGCCAGGGTCGTCAAGTCCTACGATGTGGACAAGTCCAGCGGCACCGTCCGCCTCACCTACGACCTCGGCAAGGTCGACCGCCCCGTCTACGTCCGGCTGCGCGGCACCGACGGCAACCGCGGCGCCGTCGGCGCCATGGGCGCGGCCGTCGACCCGGCGGGCCCGGCCCTCGACGTCGTCGGTGACGCCGACCCGTGGCTGGACCTGTGGTTCTACTCCAACCCGGTGTGGGTCCTGCCCTCGTGACGCCCTACGTCCTCACCGTCGACGCGGGCCTGAAGGACCTGCGCGGGACCGACCACCTGCTGCACGCGCTGGCGGCCGAACTCGCCCTCCCCGAGAGCACGTTCGGCTGCACGCACCTCGTGCGCGACGAGCGGCCGCGCGTCGCGCTGTCCTTCGCGGTGGAGTCGGAGGAGGTCCTGCTGAGAGCCCGGGAGGGGCTGACGGCAAGGGGCCACGTGGTGACGGACGGGGCTCCCGACGCGGCGGGCCGCGCCGTGCTCTACCCCGGCATGGCCCACCTCACCGGCACGCTGCCGATCGCGGAGCTGCTGTCCCGCTCCGCGATCGACGGCGTGACCGTCCTGGGCACCACGGGGCCACCCGCTGCGGAAACCCCCGTCGTCACCCGCGACCACGTACGGCCCCAGTGGCAGGACGGCGCGCTGGTGCTCACCGTCCAGCCCGCGGCCGGGGGAACCCTGACGCCCTTCGAGGTACCGGACCCGACCCCCTGCTGCGCGGACCACTGAGGGCCGGCCTTCAGGCAGGCAGCGCGTCCAGCTCCTCACCGATCGCCTCGCGCAGGGCGAGGTGCCGCGGACCGAGCGCGTGCCGCTCGTCCGCCCAGTGGCCGCGCGGGTAGAGCCACACCGGCAGCCGCACACGATCGGCGGGTTCCCAGTCGAAGCGGGGCCAGACGTGGGCGTGCAGGAACGCGTCGGTGTTGCCGAGGATCTCCAGATTGACCCTGCGGAACGCCGGATCGAACCGCTTGCAGGCGCGTTCCACCGCCTCGCCCAGCCGGTCCATGTCGCAGAGGAACGCGAGCCGCCGCCGCCTCGGCAGCTGCGAGAGCCGGCCGATCGCCGGGTCGTCGCCGAGCAGCACCGAGTAGCCCGGCAGGAACTGCACATCGCCGATCACCGCGAAGCCGGCGTCCAGGCGTCGCAGCACGGTCGGGTTCTCGCCGCGCAGGGCGCTGCCGATCCGGTCCGCGCGCCAGTCGGTCGTGGGGGAGGGCGGTTCGGTCATGGCCGTGAAGTGTACGAGGCCCGGGAGGGCCCCGGACCTCGTACGCTCCCTAGCCGATCTCCGTGAAGACGAAGCCGAACGTGCTGGGCCGTGCGTGCAGCTGGTATTCGGGGAGGGGGCCGGGGCCGCACGACTGGGAGCCGATGCCCGTCAGTCCGTGGTCCAGGTTGACCCACACCGTCCCGCCGGGCGTGAGGTCGGTCAGATGCGTCGCGGCGTCCAGCTGCTCGGTCGTCCAGCGCCGGGCGGTGAACCAGAACTCCGGGTCGCCGTCGATGCGCAGCCCGCCGAGTTCCGCCCGGCGGACGTCGGCGCGGGCGCCGTTCTCCTGCGGGTGGACGTAGGGGGTCTGCATCTCGTCGACCGTGGAGTGCCAGCGGCCCAGCATGGCGGCCGACCCGGTGTCGGGGTACGCCTCACCCGGGCCGCCGCCGAACCAGCTCACCCCGTCGGCCGACTTGAGGCCGAAGCGGATGCCGAGCCTGGGCAGGGGCATCGGCCAGTCGCCCTCGGGCGTCACGGAGACGGAGAGCCGCAACCGGGTTCCGTCGCTCGTCCAGCGGTACACCGTCCGCAGGGCGATCTCGGCTGCCGCTGGCGCCACCCGGGTGCGTACCGTCAGGGTGTCCTCGCCCGGCTCCACGCCGTCCAGCCGGTGCTGCATCCGGTGCAGGCCGAGCTTGCGCCAGCGCGGGGCGTGGCGGGCGTCGGGCTGCCAGGGGGCGCCGTTGTCGTTGTCGGTGGGGGCGCGCCAGACGTCGAGGCGCAGCGACGTCACCTCGATGTCGCCGATGGTGCGCAGCGCGCCCGTGCGGGCGTCGAAGGCGGCCGGGCCGAGCCGGAGGAGCGGTCCGTCGGCGGTCGGCGGCGCCGTGGCGGCCGGTGCCCTGAACTCCCGTCTGGCCACCGGGAGTTGCGACCAGGCGACCACATGCCCCCGGTCGCCCCACGCCGTGTCCTCGGCCAGCAGCGCCCGCACCGTCCACTGCGTCTCCGCGCCGGGGGGAGCCTCGGGCGGCGCCGGGAGCTTCACGTCGGCCGACTCGCCCGGGGTGAGCGGCGGGACGGACAGCGGGCCGGACTCGGCCGTCTCGCCGTCCACCTGGAACGACCACTCGAAGACCAGTGCGGACAGATCGGCGAAGTCGTAGGCGTTGGTGACCCGCACCGCGCCGGACGGGCCGTCCCCCTCGATCCGGACCGGCTCGATCACCTTCTTGAAATCGGCCAGGCCCGGCGAGGGCGTCCGGTCCGGGAAGACCAGCCCGTCGCACACGAAGTTCCCGTCGTGCAGTTCCTCGCCGAAGTCCCCGCCGTAGGCGAACCCCAGCTCCGGGTGGGTGATGCCGTGGTCGATCCACTCCCAGACGAAGCCGCCCTGGAGCCGCTCGTGCGACTCGAAGATCCGCTGGTAGTCGGCGAGACCGCCGGGGCCGTTGCCCATGGCGTGGCCGTACTCGCACAGGATGAAGGGCAGCCCGCGGCGCTTGTGCGTGCCGCCGTCCAGGCGGCGGCCGATCCGCTCGACCTCGGCGTGATGGGTGTACATCCGCGAGTATACGTCGGTGTCACGGCAGCCGGTGTCGCCCTCGTAGTGAACGAGGCGGGAGTCGTCACGGCGGCGGATCCACTGCGCCATCGCGGTCAGCCCGCGCCCCGTGCCGGCCTCGTTGCCGAGCGACCAGACGACGACCGACGGGTGGTTCTTGTCCCGCTCGACCATACGGGCGGCGCGGTCCAGCAGGGCCGGGGTCCAGCGGTCGTCGTCGACGGGGTTGTCCCGCCAGGACTGCGCGGTGAAACCGTGCGTCTCCAGGTCGCACTCGTCCATCACCCACAGGCCGTACTCGTCGCACAGGTCCAGCAGGGCGGGGTGGGGCGGATAGTGGGCGGTGCGGACCGCGTTGACGTTGTGCCGCTTCATCAGCAGCACGTCCGCCCGCACGGTCCCGGCGTCGAGGGCGCGGCCGCGCTCGGGGTGCCAGTCGTGCCGGTTGACGCCCTTGAACAGGACCGGCCTTCCGTTGACCTTGATCAGGCCGTCCTCGACGGTCACGGTGCGGAACCCGATGCGCAGGGCGACCCGCTCGCCCTCGGTGGCAAGCTCGCCGTCGTAGAGGCGCGGGATCTCCGCGGTCCAGGGCTCCACGGCGACCGTGACCGGCTCGCCGGTGGCGATGTCGACGGACAGCTCCGGGACGGTGACCCGGCCGGGCACGTCGGAGTCGACACGCAGGGTGCCCTCGCCGGTGACGTGGTCGTAGGAGGCGTGGACGAAGAAGTCCCGGACGCCGTTCAGGGGGCGGTGCAGCAGGGTGACGTCACGGAAGATGCCCGGCAGCCACCACTGGTCCTGGTCCTCCAGATAGGAACCCGCCGACCACTGGTGCACCCGGACGGCGAGCACGTTGCCGGCCGGTTTCAGCAGTCTCCCGACCTCGAACTCGTGCGGCAGCCGGGAGCCCTTGAACTCGCCCAGCTCCGTGCCGTTCAGCCAGATCCGCGCACAGGACTCGACGCCGTCGAAGCGGAGGACGGCGGCACCGGTGTCCGGCCAGCCGGCCGGGAGGTCGAAGTGGCGGAGATGGTCGCCGGTCGGATTGTCGGTGGGGACGCGCGGGGGGTCCACCGGGAAGGGGTAGCGGTGGTTGGTGTAGACGGGCCTCCCGTGCCCTTGGAGGACCCAGTGGCCGGGGACGGTGATCCCGGCCCAGCCCGTGGCGTCGTACCCGGGTTCGGCGAAGGAGTCGTCCTCGGCGTCGGCGGTGGGCGACAGACGGAAGCGCCATTCGCCGTTCAGGGACACGCGGGGCGCGTCGGAGGAGAACCGGGCACGGGGCGGGAGGCTTCCGCGACCCGGTGCGACGTCCTCGACGTAGCCGACGGCAGGTGTGGTGGTGCGCAGGGACATCGGTCTCCTAGGTCAGCCCTTGATGCCGGACTTCGAGTGGGGCACCTCCAGTTCCTTCCCCGGCACGATCGCGTCCCCGTGGCCGTCCACCCGACCGGATGACGCGACAGCACGCCGGGAGACTGCCGACGGCCGCATCCGCTCCGTCGTCAGGAGGGTGGAGAGGCCCGGCTGCGCGCGGGCGCCGTCCCGCCTCGCGCCGCCTGCGCCGGCCCCCTCGGGGCGCGCACCGACCGCGGGGCGCCTCGGTGGCACAGCCGGCCGTCCCGGACGAGGGTGGTGTGGCGCCGTTCCCGGGCGCTGTTGCCGACGCCGCGGTGGCCCGGCCCTCGGCCGGCCGGGAGGGCCTCGGCACCGGCGGCGCACGGCCAGGGGCTGCCGGCACGTTCGACCACGTGTCAACGCCGGGGACCAGCACATCACCCGCTCCCGGCACCCGGGCCGTGGGCCGGACCACGCGCGACGGCGACGGCAAACCTCACCAGGGGCGACAGCTGTGCCACCGGGAGGCGGCCGCCGGGCGGTGTCCGTTTCGTCCTTCATCCAGGCTTCCCGCCGGACCCGGCTGCACGGTCCCGGAGGCGGGGGGCATACCGTGAGGAGTCGAACACCGCAGCAGGCCGCCGCAGGGAGGAGTCACGGATGAGCAGCCGCACCGCGCTCGTCGAGGATCTGATGGAGCGCTTCCCGCACGTGCCGCGGGAAGCCGTCTTCAAGGAGGACCTGCTCCGGGGCGGTGTCGCCTTCGATCCCTCCGCGCTCAGCGACAACGAGGGCGGCGAGGTGAAGCCGAAGTCGTACTTCATCTTCTCCTTCGACCACGGCACCCTGCCCGAGCTCGGCGAGGCGGCGCTGCGCCGGCCGCCGGAGGAGATCATCCTCACCGGCGGCCCGTACGACCTGCGGCGCACCGTGGTGTCGGTGCGCGTGAACCCGGCCTCGCCCTACCGCGTCGCCGCCGGCGAGGACGGGCTGCTCGGCCTCTACCTCGACGGCCGGCGCATCGCCGACGTCGGTGTGCCGCCGATGCCGGAGTACTACCGGCACACACTGTCCAACGGGAAGTCCGTCATGGAGGTGGCCCCCACCATCCAGTGGGGCTACCTGATCTACCTCACCGTCTTCCGGGTCTGCCAGTACTTCGGCGCCAAGGAGGAGTGCCAGTACTGCGACATCAATCACAACTGGCGCCAGCACAAGGCGGCCGGCCGGCCGTACACCGGGGTGAAGGACGTCGAGGAGGTCCTGGAGGCCCTGGAGATCATCGACCGGTACGACACCGCCAAGGCGTCCACCGCCTACACGCTCACCGGCGGCGCCATCACCAAGACCGTCGCCGGACGGGACGAGGCCGACTTCTACGGCCGGTACGCCAAGGCCATCGAGGAGCGCTTCCCGGGCCGCTGGATCGGCAAGGTGGTGGCCCAGGCCCTGCCGCGCGACGACGTCCAGCGCTTCAAGGACCACGGCGTGCAGATCTACCACCCGAACTACGAGGTGTGGGACGAGTACCTCTTCAAGATGTACTGCCCGGGCAAGGAGCGCTACGTCGGCCGCGACGAGTGGCACAGGCGGATCCTGGACTCGGCGGAGATCTTCGGCGCCCGCAACGTCATCCCCAACTTCGTGGCGGGCGTGGAGATGGCGGAGCCCTTCGGCTTCACGACGGTCGACGAGGCCATCGCCTCGACCACCGAGGGCCTGCGGTTCTTCATGTCGCACGGCATCACGCCCCGGTTCACCACCTGGTGCCCCGAGCCCACCACCCCGCTCGGCAAGGCCAACCCGCAGGGCGCGCCGCTGGAGTACCACATCCGGCTGCTTCAGGCCTACCGCGCCACCATGGACGAGTTCGGTCTCACCTCCCCGCCCGGCTACGGCCCGCCCGGCCCCGGCCACGCGGTCTTCTCCGTCAGCTCCTTCATGGACAGCCTCCCGGCCACGGACGAACCACAGGAGCGGCGGACGGCGCCGGAGGCGTCCCCGACGGCGGCGCAGTAGGAAGGCACACGGCCCGCAGAACCCCCGAGGGCCCGGTCGCGCATCGTCCGCGACCGGGCCCTCGCGGCGTTCTGAATACCCCGCTTGTCAGTTGTGTCGAAACCGTGAAAGGCTCTTGCCCTGCCCGAGGTTTCCCCACAACTCCCCAGGTTCTCAAAGGGAGTTGACCTCGCCCGACGCAGGAGACCCATGCCCGACCTGCCGACCCCTCAGGACGCCACCGAGGCGGCGCTGTTCTCCGAGTACTGGGACACGGTGCTGTCCTACGCCGACCTGTGCACGGCCGGATCCGCGGCCGCGACGGCACTCGCCCGGGAGGCGTTCGCCCGCGGGATACGCGAGGCCCGCACCGCCGAGTCCGGACCGCACCGCAACACCGGCCGGCGCCCGCCCCGGCAGCCCGTGCTGCCCCGGACAGCCCTGCTGCTGACCGCCGTGCGCGGTACGGCGGCCGACTGGGAGACGCGGGGCCACGGCCACCGGCTCGACCCCGACCTGCGCCTGTGGCTCCACTCCGACCAGGCCGCCCGCCACACCGGCCCCCCGCTGCGCCGCCCGCTGGCGCTGCGCGCCCTGCGCGACATGCAGGGCCCCGACGCCGAACTGCTGTGGCTGGCCGAGGTGGAGGCTTTGCCGCTGCCCCTGGTCGCCCGCCGCCTCGGCCTCGACCCGAGCGGCGTCGGCGGCGAACTCACGGAGATGCGGGGCCTGTTCCGGGACCGCTGCCTGCGCAACCACCTCGACACGCCGATGGACCCGCAGTGCCGCAGCTACGCCCGGCTCCTCGACGCCGTCACCCGCTCGCCGGTCGCCGACACCCCCGACGACCTCTCCCGGCACCTCGCCCACTGCGTGCTCTGCGCGGAGGCAGCGGCCTGTCTGCGCCTGCACGGCGGCGGTCTTCCCGGCGCCCTCGCCGGCGGCGTCATCGGCTGGGGAGGCCTCGCCTACCTGGAGCGCCGCCGCAGGGCCGCCGAGGTACGCCTCGGCGCGGGCCGCCCCGACACCCTCGACCCCGACGACGTGGCCCCCGCCGGCGCCGGCGGGGCGCGGCTGCTGCGCGGCGGCCTGCTCGTCGCCGCCGTCCTCGTCTCCCTGCTCGCTCTCGCCGTCACCCTGATGCCGCAGGGCGGCACCGGCGACGGCTCCATGCCCCCGGCAGGCCCCGCCGACCGCCGGCCGGTGGCCGCACCCCGCCCGTCCCTGCCGGACGTCACCCTCGCCCCCTCCGCGCCGGCGTCACCGGCTCCCCAGCCGAGGGGCGAGGAGACCTCCGCCTCGCCGTCCGGGCGCGCCGGCGCCGACCCGGAACCCCAGGGCTCGGCCACCACCGCGGCCCGGACCCGGCCGGTGCCCGGCGCGAGCGCACGGCCCTCCTGCCATGTCACCTACGACCTGGCCGGCCAGTGGCCCGACGGCTTCCAGGCACACGTCACCGTCACCACCGAGCGCCCCCTGGACGACTGGCGGGTCGCCTGGACCTTCCGGGACGGCCAGCGGGTCGGCCAGATGTGGGACGCGAGCGCCGGCCAGGACGGCTCGCGCGTCACCGCCACCGCCGCCGCCTACAACAGGACCGTCGCGGCCGGCGGCAGCCTCGCCTTCGGCTTCCTCGCCTCCTGGCGCGGCACCAACTCACCGGCGTACGACTTCACGCTGAACGGCCGGGAGTGCACACGGGCCTGACCGGACGGCGGTGCGGAAAACGCGTTGACGGACTACCGAGGGGCCCGGTTAGAGTGAGGGCGCAACCGGCCGTGGCCCCCGTGCCGCCGCCGTCCCGCCGCGTATGTGGAGAGGAGGTGCCGACCCGATGACTGTCGCCGTGCCGGGCGCTGCCCGCCTTCAGAAGCTCATCAAGTCCACCTCCGTGGCCACCGGCTGACACACACTCCACACTTCGCGCCCGTCGTCCGACGCGCGCCCGCCGGGGCCACCCTTGTGAAGGGTCTCCCTGTTGTCCTCCACCTCTGTTTTCGCCGCGCTCGCTCCCTACGGCTGGGACGACGCGTGGGCGGACGAGTTCGCCCCGTACGACTCCGAGGGGCTGCTGCCCGGGCGCGTGGTCCGGGTCGACCGCGGCCAGTGCGACGTGGTCACCGCCGCCGGCACGCTGCGGGCCGACACCGCCTTCGTCACACCGCACGACCCGCTGCGGGTCGTGTGCACCGGCGACTGGGTCGCCGTCGAACCCGCGGGCAGCCCCCGCTACGTACGGACGTATCTGCCGCGCCGTACCGCCTTCGTGCGCTCCACCTCCTCCAAGCGGTCCGAGGGGCAGATCCTCGCCGCGAACGTCGACCACGCGATCGTCGCCGTGTCGCTGGCCGTCGAACTCGACCTAGGCCGCGTCGAACGCTTCCTCGCCCTCGCCTGGGAGTCGGGCGCGCAGCCGGTGGTCGTGCTGACCAAGGCCGACCTGGTGCCGGACGCGGTGACGCTGTCGCATCTCGTCCAGGACGTGGAGACGACGGCGCCTGGCGTGCCGGTGCTGGCGGTCAGCGCCGTCGGCGGGGACGGGCTGGACGTCCTCGCCGCCGTCGTCGCCGGGGGGACGTCCGTCCTGCTCGGGCAGTCCGGCGCGGGCAAGTCGACGCTCGCCAACGCGCTGCTCGGACAGGACGTGCTGGAGGTGCGGGCCACCCGGGACGTCGACGGCAAGGGGCGGCACACGACCACCACGCGCAACCTGCTGCCGCTGCCCGGCGGCGGTGTCCTGATCGACACGCCGGGGCTGCGCGGCGTGGGGCTCTGGGACGCCGGTACCGGGGTCGGGCAGGTGTTCGCGGAGATCGAGGAACTGGCGGCGGACTGCCGGTTCCACGACTGCGCCCATGAGTCCGAGCCGGGCTGCGCGGTGCTGGCCGCGATCGACTCGGGTGAACTGCCGGTGCGGCGGCTGGAGAGCTATCGCAAGCTGCTCCGCGAGAACCAGTGGATCGTGGCCAAGACCGACGCCCGGCTCCGGGCGGAGATCCGCAAGGACTGGAAGCGCAAGGGTGCCGAGGGGCGGGCCGCGATGGAGGCCAAGCGGGGGCACCGGCGGTAGGACGTGCCCGGGGCGGGCACGGGTGGGGCACCGGCCGGTGCCCCACCCGTGCCGCCGCGCCCACCCGTGCCCGCACCGCCCGTCCACGCGGAACTCGTCCCACGTCACACAGCAGGGTGTCCGTTTTCCGCCAGCCGCACCCCTCTCCAGGGCGCAGACTGGACAGCGTGATGGACGAGGACACCAGGTACGAGGCCGTGCGCGGCAGGGACGCCCGGTTCGACGGCGAGTTCTTCTTCGCGGTCCGGACCACCGGCATCTACTGCCGTCCCAGCTGCCCCGCCGTCACCCCCAAGCGGTCCAACGTGCGGTTCTTCGCGACGGCCGCCGCCGCGCAGACAGCGGGCTTCCGGGCCTGCCGGCGGTGCCGTCCGGACGCCGTGCCGGGGTCTGCCGAGTGGAACGTACGGGCCGATGTCGTGGGCCGAGCCATGCGGCTGATCGGCGACGGCGTCGTGGACCGGGAGGGCGTCGCAGGGCTCGCCACGCGGCTCGGGTACAGCGCCCGGCAGGTGCAGCGGCAGCTCACCACGGAGCTGGGCGCCGGGCCCGTCGCCCTCGCCCGGGCCCAGCGGGCACACACCGCGCGCGTGCTGATCCAGACCACCGGTCTGCCCATCACGCAGATCGCGTTCGCGGCCGGGTTCGCCAGCGTGCGGCAGTTCAACGACACCATGCGCGAGGTGTACGCCTCCACCCCGAGCGAACTGCGGGCCGCCGCGCCCAGGGGACGTACCGCCCGGCGGGCGGACACACCGGCCGCCGGGATCCCGCTGCGGCTCGCGCACCGCGGGCCGTATCACGCGGGCGCCGTCTTCGACCTGCTGGCGCGCGAGGCGGTTCCCCGCGTCGAGGAGGTGAGCGGCACGCACGGCCGGCGCACCTACCGGCGCACCCTCCGGCTGCCGTACGGCACCGGCATCGTCGCCGTCGACGAGCGCACCGGCGGCTCCGGCTCCGCCACCCACCCCGGCGGCTGGCTCGACGCCCGGATGCACCTCACCGACCAGCGGGACCTCACCACCGCCGTGCAGCGGCTGCGGCGGCTGCTCGACCTCGACGCCGATCCGTACGCCGTCGACGGGCGGCTCGGCGCCGATCCGAGGCTCGCGCCCCTGGTCGCCGCGCGGCCCGGGCTGCGGTCACCCGGCGCCGCGGACCCGGAGGAGCTCGCGATGCGGGCACTGGTGGGGCGCCCGGCGGCGGAGCGGCTGGTACGGCGGTACGGCAAGGCACTCGACGCGCCCTGCGGCACCCTCACCCACCTCTTCCCCGAACCGGCCGTCCTCGCCGGCGCCGAACCCGAGGGCGCCCTGGGCACGCTCAGCACGGCCCTCGCCGACGGCGCCGTACGCCTCGATCCGGGTGCCGACCGGGACGACGCGCAGGCCGCCCTGCTCGCCCTGCCCGGCCTCCACGCCACCACCGTCGCCGTCATCCGCACCCGCGCCCTGGGCGACCCCGACGTCGCCCCGCCCGGCGTGGACGTTCCCGTCAGCTGGCGCCCCTGGCGCTCGTACGCCGTACAGCACCTGCGCACCGCAGGGGAGTTGGAGTTCCCATGAGCACCACCGCACGCGGTCCCGTGACCGAGACCCACTGGACCACCGTCGGCAGCCCGCTCGGTGAGCTCCTGCTCACCGCCGACCCCGGCGGCACCCTCACCTCCCTCTCCGTGCCCGGACAGAGGGGCGGGCGGACCGTCCAGGACTGCTGGCGGCACGATCCCGCGCTGTTCCGCGAGGCGCAGGAGCAGCTCGCCGCCTACTTCGCCGGGGAGCTGACGCGGTTCCGGCTGCCGTGGCGCAGCGAGGGGACGCCGTTCCGGCAGCGGGTGTGGGACGCGATCGAGTCCCTGCCGTACGGCGCGACCACCACCTACGGTGAGATCGCCGCACGGATCGGCGCGCCACGCGCCGCCGTACGGGCCGTCGGTGGGGCGATCGGCGCCAACCCGCTGCTCGTCCTGCGCCCCTGTCACCGGATCATCGGCGCGGGCGGCTCGCTGACCGGCTACGCGGGCGGCCTGGACCGCAAGGTGCGGCTGCTCACGCTGGAGGGCGCGCTGCCGCCCGCGGGTGCCGCCGGTTAACCGTTTGAACCGCCTGCCGCCCACGTGGTTGCGTGGGCGGCATGGTGCCGACCGATCGACTCGCGGCCTTCGCCGCCATGTCGTTCCTGCTGATCGTGGTCCCGGGTCCGAGTGTGCTCTTCGTGGTGGGGCGGGCACTGGCGCTGGGGCGCCGGGCCGCGCTGACCACCGTCGTGGGCAACACCGTGGGGGCATACGCCGCCGTGGGCGCCGTGGCGTTCGGCGTGGGCGCCGTGGTGGAGCGGTCGGCCCTGGTCTTCATGGCGCTGAAGCTCGCGGGCGCCGCCTACCTGATCCACCTGGGCGTCCGCGCGATACGCCGCCGGCACGCGCTGCGGGCGGCGTATCGCCGGCCGGACCCCGGCCACGGCGGCCTGCGCACGCTGTGGGAGGGGTTCGCGGTCGGGGTGACCAACCCGAAGACGATCGTGTTCTTCGCCGCCGTGCTGCCCCAGTTCGTCGACCGCGAGCAAGGGCACGTCGTCGCGCAGATGCTGCTGCTCGGCCTGGTCTTCAACCTCATCGCCGTGGCCTGCGACAGCGTCTGGGGGCTGGCCGCGGCCGGTGCGCGCGACTGGTTCGCCCGCTCCCCGGGACGGCTCGCGGCCGTCGGCGGCGCCGGCGGCCTCACCATGATCGGCCTGGGCGTGACGGTCGCGGTGACCGGCCGCAAGGACTGAACGCCCCAAGGCCCCGGCGGGCCGGTCAGCCCCAGATCACGACGCCCAGCCAGGCGCCCATGATCAGCTGGCAGGTGAACAGCTCCGCCAGCACGCTGGAGCCGCCCGAGCGCATCGCCGTGCGCAGCGCTGCCCAGGCCTCGCCGTGGCGGCCGAGCCGGAGGCGTTCGCAGAGGTAGATGCCGGCCATGAAGCCGGGGACGGCGCCGACGACCGGGACGAGGACGAAGCCGGCGACCGAGCCGAGTCCGGCGTACACCGCCATGCGGGGCGACGCGCCGCTCTCCCGGAGTCTGCGGGGCGGCAGGGCCCAGCGCACCACCTGCGCCAGTAACAGCGCGACAGTGGCGCCGACCAGCAGGAACCAGGCGGCCGGCCGCGGGTCCTGCAGCGCCCACCACATCACCGCCGCCCACACCAGCCACGACCCCGGAACGCCGGGCACCAGCACTCCGCACAGGCCGGCCGCCATCAGCAGGCCGGCCAGCAGGGGCTGCCACACTCCCATCTGCCCAGCGTGCCGGAGCCCGCGGAAGCTCGCAGGTCGCACCTGCCGCGTGCGCGGCCGGGACGCCGGGAGCGGGACGTCGGCGCTCCCGCGCCGCCCAGCCCCGCGGGCGACCGGGCGGCGAGGCCGTGCCGTTCCAGGCTGCGCAGCGCGCGCTCGGTGTCGTGCTCGCCGAGGGCCGGCCGCCGGGCCGGCTCGGGCAGGTCGGCGGCACCCACCGCCACCGGCGCGCGGTACGCCGACTCCTGCGTCCCGTCCAGCCCGGTCGCCGCCGGCACCAGCCGTCGCCCCCTCCCGGAATGCGGGCCCCGGACTGTCGGTGGCGCAAACAGGCCACGGCGCAAAACCGCCAGGGCACATCATCGCCGTACCGCGCGCAACTCTGCCAAGGTGGGGCTCCCGGTGCCGGCGGGCACCGGGACTTTCACGTCGCCGGGCGGTTCTCCCGTGGGGGGTGGAGCCGTCCGGCGGCTTCCTCGGACATCCGTACGGCATTTCCTGCTGCGGCCTGCGTATCCCGCACCCGACACCCGTACGACTCCTCACCCGGAAGCGCCGCGTGACGCGGCGAGTCGCACCGCATTTTCCCGACGCCCCGTTCTCATCCGGCCCCCGCGGTGGACAATCGGGGGCATGAGCCAGCAGGGGGGAAGGCCCGCCGGTCACTCCGACGACTGGTGGGGGCAGCTGTACGACGACACCACCGAGGACACGGGCCCCACGCGCACGCCCGAGTCGCTCGACGACCGCTTCGCCTCGGCGTCCGGGGCGGTGACCGGACCGCCGGGCGCTCCCGGCGGCCTGCCGGCGCCGCGCGGCGCACGCGCCGCCGGCCCGGAGGCCACGCCCCGCGCCGACGGCACCGACCCCGCGTCCCGCGACGCCGGGACGGTCCCCTCCGTACCCACGCCACCGCCTCCCACGGGCCCCACCACCTCGGCCACCGGCGCCCCCGCCCCCACCTTCACGGAGCCGCCCCCGCCGCCCCCACCCGCCCCGCCCCGCCTGAACCCCGTCACCCTCACCCCCCTCCACCACGTGGGCTCCGGCCCGCCCACCTACGAACCCGAACCCACCGCCCTTCCGCCCGCCGACCCCGACGACCTCGGCGGCCTCGTCGCCGACACCGTCCTGGACGGCGCCCACCACGGCGCCTGCACCCTGCGCGCGGCCTCGGTGCGCGGGGACTCCGCGCGGTACCGGGGCGAACCGCGCCGCGACGCCCTGCTCACCGCGCGGTTCGGCAGCGGCGACACCGCGCTCGTGCTGGTCGCCATGGCCACCGGCGCCCGGGCCACCGCCGGGGCGCACCGCGCCGCGGCCGAGGTGTGCCAGTGGATCGGGCGGGCGGTGGGACGCAGCCAGGCACGGCTCGCCGAGGACATACGGGCCGGCCGGCGCGGCGACCTGAAGTCCGGCCTGCACCGGCTCACCGACCGCAGCCTCGGCAGACTCCGCGCCAGCGCCGCCGAACAGGGCCTGCGGCCCGACGAGTACGCCGCCACCCTGCGCTGTCTGCTCCTGCCCGCCGACCCCGGTTGCCGTACCCGCGTGTTCTTCGGCGTCGGGGCCGGTGGCCTGTTCCGGCTGCGTGACGGCGCGTGGCAGGACATCGAACCGCAGGCGGGCGAGGTCACCGGCGAACCGGTCCTCAGCTTCGGGTCACCGCCCGCCGAGACCCGCGCCGGCGACCGGCTCACCATGGACCTCGGCCTACCGACCCCGCCGAGCCCCTACGAACCGGCCCCCGAACCACCCCGCGAACCCTTCCGCTTCCGCGCCTCCGTCGCACGGCCGGGCGACACGCTCCTGATGTGCACCGGCGGCCTCGCGGAGCCGCTGCGCGGCGAACCGGAACTGCCCGCGCATCTGCGCGAGCGGTGGTCGTCCCAGCAGCCGCCGGGCCTCGCCGCCTTTCTCGCCGACACCCAGGTCCGGGTGAAGGGCTACGCCGACGACCGTACTGCGGCGGCCGTGTGGGAGGTGTGAGGGCGAACCCTGTGGATCGACCGGCTGAAGGAAGGTCCGCCCTGTCCGCCTCGAGGATCGCGCCGGACGGCGGCGCAGGCCGCGTGCTCCGGCCGCCCGCTCCGACCCCGGCAAGGCGCCCCGGCCCAGGAGGTGCTCGCGGATCACCCCGGCGTCGCGGGGTCCAGCACGCGTCCGCCTACTCGGCGTACGGAGTCCAGCGGCGTGCCGAGGTGTCGTACGCGTACCGGGGCAGGTCCTCGACGGCGGTCGTGCGGAACGGACGGCCGCCGTCGTCGATGCGGACCGTGCCGGTACGGCCCCGGGAGGACCAGTCCAGCTCCAGGTACCACGAGCAGTCGCACTTCCCGGTGCGGGCGTTGACCAGGAGGACCTCCGGGTCCTCGGCGGAGACGCGGTAGGGCATGCCCACCGCCGGCAGCGGGTCGCCCGCGTCGTTGCCGGGCATCGGGCGGGCGAGCGGCCGGCCGGCGTCCAGGTTGACCGCGAAGTGGCGAGGCGTCAGCGCGCCGCCGCAGCCCTGGTCCATGGCGTACGCCGTGCCGGGCGCCGGATCGCTGCGGCCCACCACACGGACGCGCAGTGCCTCCAGGACCACGGCCGTGGACGTCCTGCCCTGCACGGAGACGCGGATGTTCGTCTCCCGCCCGTGCACGGCGTCCTGCGCCGCCGCCCACGCACCGGCGTCCTGCGGAGCCGGGGGCGGCGGGACCCGGTCGGGCGGCCTGCGGATGACGTAGTCGTGCCCGCAGCCGAGCGCCCACGCATGGGAGTCGGCGGCCCAGGCCAGCGGGGCGGGAACGTCCGTCGGACGGGCGGACCTCGCCTCCTCGCCGCCCTCGCCGCCCTCGCCGCCCTCGTGATTTGGACGCAGGGCCACGAGAGCGGCGAGGACGACGGAGGCGAGACCGGCGGCGAGGGCCAGGCGGCGAGGGTGGTACCAGCGGCGGTGCCGTGCGCCGTCCAGGGGGAGCCCCGGTACGGGGGCGTGCTTCGTCCGCGCCGCCGTCGCGGAGGGCTCGGGCGGCGGGGGTGAGGGGACGTGGCGCTTGTCCGCCAGGGGCTTCTGTCCAGGGGCCGATCCCGGTCCGACGTCCGCCGCCGGGCGCTCCCGCGCCGCGGTCGCGCACGCCCCGGACTCTCCCCCTCGGCTCCGGTCCGCCTCCCGCACGGGGGCCGCCTGCCGTGCGGTGTGCCGCTGACGTGCCGCGCTCGCGAGGAGCCAGCGCCGGTGGAGGTCCAGGCGCTCCTGCGGGGTGGCGCCGCACAGGGCGGCGAAGCGTTCGACCGGGGCGAAGTCGAGCGGGACGGTGTCACCGGCGCAATAGCGGTGCAGCGTCGAGGTGTTCATGCCGAGGCGACGGGCCAGCGAACCGTAGCTGCGGTCGGTACGCGCCTTGAACCCCCGCAGCAGCGCCGCGAACTCCTCGACGTCGTCATGTGCCGGCACCGGACCCCCTCCCGGCCTGGGACGGCATCCCAGGCACCTACATACCTGCACGTCAGCCGTGCTGGGATGGTTCCACCGTGCTGGATGCCGCGTCGGCTGTTGCGGCTGCCGGCAGTGACCGCCGATGCTCGTGGTGTCGCTCCAGGCCTTGCCGGACCGGCCTCCCGGCGCCTGGCGACACCTTCCGTTCACACGACACCTTCACGGGGGAGTTCCATGCCCAACCGCATCCGAGCCGGCGCGCTCACCGCACTCGCCGTCGCCGGGCTCACCGCGCTCACGGCCCTCGCCGCACCGGCGGGGGCCACCGCGCCGGCCACCCGGCAGCCCGCGTTCCTCTCGGCGTCCGAACTGCCGCCGCACCCCTCGTCCTCCTGGACCGCCGGCAAGGTCACCGACGGGGTGCCGCAGGAGCTGGGCCTCTGCCTCGCCGACGTCTTCCCCGGGTACGACTCCCGCTACCGCGAGTTCCGCACCGACCTCGACACCGGTGCCCGCCAGCTCACCATCGTCACGGGCAGCGCCGTGAAGGCGAAGGCGCTGGCCGACCGGATGAACCGGGAGATCCGCAGCTGCCCGGAGCGCATCGAGGAGGACCCGGAGACCGGTGCCGCGCACCGTGACTACGGCACCGTGCCGGTCGAGGAGGGTGCCCGCGTGCACGGTCTGCACACCTGGACGTCCTGGGGTGCCACCGATGTCCGCCTGCTGTCGGTGGGCCGCGACGGCCGGACCGTCACCGTCGTGGACTGGTCGCAGCTCGGCGACTTCACCGACGCCCCGGTCCGCGACTTCAGGAAGACGACCGGCACCGCCGTCGGCAAGCTGTACTGACCGGACGCGCCCGGCGAGGAGCGGCCCCCTCTCCCACGGGGGTGGGGAGGGCGGCCGCCGTGCTGTGCGCCGACCGCACCGATCCGGCCAGTCTCGCGGGACGCGGCACGGCTCCCGTACGGCGGCCGGGGAGCGGAAGCCGAGAACCGGCGGTCCCACGCGCTCCCCTGCTACGGCCGGATCGGCAGCGCCGGGTCGGCGGTTGGGGCGATCCGGTGCGGCCCGTACCGCGCCGGGCGCGCGGGCGGCGGCCGGGTGGGGCGCCCGTGGCGGTCACGACCGTGGCCGAACACCCGGTCGTTGACAATTCCACATGACTGCCCCGGTGCCCATCGGGCAAGGATCCCCGTGAACGTGTTCGAGCAGGAGGGGAACCGACATCGGCACGCGGGCGGGGGACATGAACAGGCAGGCACGAGGGGGCGGTCCCACGGCGTACGGGGCCTTCTCGGCGGGAACGGTGGAGGACGAGGCCGGCGGCGCCACGGAGCAGGCACAGGCGCAGCACCTGAGACGCAGACTCGGGCGGGCGGACCTGAGGGCCGTCCCGGAGGCCCGCAGAGAGCTGCGCCGGCTGCTACGGGACTGGGGACGGCCCGGCAGGGCGGAGACAGCGGAACTGCTCACCAGCGAACTCGTCACCAACGCGATCGTCCACACGGACCAGGAAGCGGTCCTGACGGCCTCCGTCGGGCCGCACGGGCTGCGGGTGGAGGTACGGGACTACGTCTCCCGCAGGCCCCGGCCGCGGGTGGCGGACCCCGACGAGAACACGCACGGCAGGGGGCTGGTGCTGGTGGAGTCCCTCGCGGACGCGTGGGGCGTACGGCCGCACGAGGTGGGGAAGTCGGTGTGGTTCGAACTCGAGGCGGACGCGGACGCCGCCTGAACGGCACGGGGTGCGGCCCGCGTCGGACCGCACCCCCGTCCCGTGCCGTCCGGTCCTAGCCGAACTGCTGCTCCAGGTCCTTCAGCTTGCGCTCGAGGGAGTCGAGGCGGGGGAGGGCCATGGTGTCGTCCTCCGCGGTGAGGTCGACCGTGACCGGTTCGGTGCCCTTGCGGACGGGCTGGAGCGAGGGCCGGGTACGGACGGGCAGTTCCGGGGCGGCTATGGCAGGCTCCGTGGTGAGGCGCTCGGCGCTGCCCTGCTCCACGGCCGGCAGCTCCACCGGCCGGCCGCCGCCGCGCCCGGGGAAGCCGCGCCCGGGGAAGCCGCGCCCGTGACCCCGGCTGATCGCCTTGAGCTGCGCCCGCTCCAGCCGCTCCTGCTCACGCCTGCGCAGCCGCGCCTGCTCCTTCTGCCGCTTGTCCTCGCGCACCTCGTCGACGGCCTCGTCGAGGGTGCGGACACCTTCCAGAAGCATCAGCGACCACGCCTTGTACGTCTCACGCGGGGCCCGCATCCAGCGGACGATGCGGATCTGCGGCAGCGGTCGCGGGATCAGGCCCTGCTCGCGCAGCGCCGCCCGGCGGGTCTGCTTCAGGGCACGGTCGAACAGGACCGCCGCCGAGAGGGACATGCCCGCGAAGAAGTGGGGGGCGCCGTCGTGGCCGAGGCCGCGAGGGGCGTGCACCCAGTTGAACCAGGCCGCCGCGCCCGCGAAGGTCCACACGAGTATCCGGGAGCCGAGTGCCGCGTCACCGTGGCTGGCCTCCCGCACCGCGAGCACCGAGCAGAACATCGCCGCGCCGTCGAGGCCGAACGGCACCAGGTACTCCCAGCCGCCGGAGAGGCCGAGGTTCTGCTGGCCGAAGCCGACCAGGCCCTTGAAGGAGAGTGCCGCGGCGACGGCGGCACAGCAGAAGAGGAGTACATAGGAAGCGGTGCCGTATATGGCTTCCTTGCGCCTGCGGCGCTCCTCCATACGCTCCCACGAGTCGTCCGCGCTCGTGTCCTTCCCCGCGGAACGCTTGCCGCGCTGGAGTACCGCAACCGCCGTCAGCATGCCCGCGAGCAGTACGGCGCACGGTAGTAGCCAGTTCAGCGATATGTCGGTCAGTCTCATCTGGGGTCCCTTGCATTGGGATAGGGCGTAACGCCCGCCATGGTGGCCCAAACCCACCGGCCCTCAGGGGGTTTCGGGGCAAGAGGCCGCCATCGAAGTGCAAGGGGATGCCCGGGGCGGCGTTCTGCTCGAACTGCCGCTTGAGGGGCGGGAGTTGAGTTCGAATAAGACTACCCGTACGAGTGGTGCGGCGGAAAGTTGCGGTGACTCGTGAGGGAGTTGTGAAACCCCTGACCGCATGTGGTCACCCGGGACTGGTGGTGCCGGGTGGGTTTCGGTGCGGGTGCGGGCTGGATGATCTTACGGGATGTTCGGCGCCTCAAGCGGCGGTCGCGGCGAGCAGTTTGGTGACGCGGTCCGCGTCGCAGGTGCGCGGGCAGGTGGCGCAGGTGTCCTCGGGGCGGAGGGTGTAGAACATGCAGCAGCTCGCCCGGTCCCGGGTGGGCAGCGTCTCGCCGTTCGGGCCCTTCAGCTCGCGGAAGGCCGCCGAGCCGGCGTACGGCTTTGTCGCGCCCGGCAGCAGCAGCTCCAGTTCGTGGCGCGCGCGGTCCTGCTCGCCGAGGAGGTGCGCCACGTACCACAGGCCTTCGACGATCTCGTCCGTAGCCATGCCCCACAGCGCGCGGCCGCGGCGGCGCATCCGGGGGCCGAAGGCGGCGAGGACCGGTTCGAGGTGCTCGGCGACCGCCGCGCGCACCTCGGCCCGCAGCGCTTCCTCGTCCGGCACCACCGTGGCGCCGGGGAGGGCCGCCGCCGGGTCGCCGGGGAGGCAGGCGAAGCCGTGCGGGCGGACCAGGAGGTGGCCCATGTCCAGGCCGGGGGCGGTCCGGTCGTACGAGACATGCGTCACGGGGTAGCGGGGGACGCGGCGGCCGAGGAACCACGGCACGGTGATCAGCAGGCAGGCCGGCCAGGCGTAGCGGTGCAGTCCGAAGCTGGCGACGACGTCGGGGCGGGCCCGCACGCCGTAGTCGCGGACGACCTGGGCGTCGTCGTGCGCGAGGAAGTCGTCGAGGGCGGCGCTGCCTGCGGCGAGGGCGTCGCTGGTGATCCATCCGGGGCCGGCGGGGAAGGGCTGGGCCGGGCCCAGCTCGGTGATGCCGAGGCCGGGGACGGCCTCCCTGAGGCGGGCGTACGCGTCTGCTGTGGCCGAGGCGGGCGCGGGCATACGGGGACCACCCATTCGGAGACGTCAGGGGCCGTTTGAAGGTAAGGCTTACCTTAGCCGGAAGTGGTGGGGATTTGAACGGGGGGCTTCTGCGCCTAGGGTGCTTCTCGGTCGAGTGACCTCAAGTGCCGACACGTCCGGAGGAGAGGCCCGTGGAGCGAGGTGCGCAGCCCTCTGCCGGGGCGTGGTTCGCGGGCCTGGCGCTGCCCGAGGTGCGGGTGCCCGTGCAGCCCGGCGCCGCGGACGCGGAGCCGAGTGCCTCCGCGCGCGGTGAGCACACGCATGCCGAGCAGCCGGTCCGGCCTGTGGTGCGGCGGTCGTCGGTGCGGGGGCAGGTGCTGGGCGCGCTGCGTTCGGCCCTGGCGACCGGGGAGCTGCGGCCGGGGGAGGTGTACTCGGCGCCGGCGCTGGGGGAGCGGTTCGGGGTGTCCGCGACGCCTGTGCGCGAGGCCATGCAGCAGCTGGCGCTGGAGGGCGCGGTCGAGGTGGTGCCGAACCGGGGCTTCCGGGTGATCCAGCGGGATTCGCGTGAGCTGGCCGAACTCGCCGAGGTTCGGCGGCTGATCGAGGTGCCGGTGATTCTGCGGCTGGCCCGTGCGGTGCCCGGTGAGCGATGGGCGCAGTTGCGGCCGCTGGCGGAGGCCACGGTGCGGGCGGCTTCCTCCGGGTGCGGGGTTACGTATGCGGAGGCCGACCGGGCGTTTCACCGGGGTGTGCTGGGACTTGCCGGGAACGAGCAGCTGGTGCGGATCGCGGACGACGTGCACCGGCGGCGGGCGCAGTGGCCCTCCTCGGGCCCGGGAGGGCGCACGGAGTTGATGGCCGATGCCGCCGAGCATGCCGCGCTGGTGGATGCGCTCGTGTTGCGGGACCTCACGACCGTGCGGGTGGTTGTGGAGGAGCACTACGCCTGGGGGTGTTAGGCGCCGGCGCGTGCGGCGGGCCACGGCTGTCCTGTGGCGCCGGCGGGTGGCTGGTGGGGCGGGGCCGCGCCGGGGGGTCCGTCCCCGGAACGGCGCGGAACCGGTCTCTTGCCGACTCGCCCGTGTCGGCGCGCCGACCGCTGCGGGCGGACACCCCGGCACGGCCCCTTCCCGCCGTACGCGGGTGCGGCTTCGTGCGCCCTGGCCTCACGCCGTTGCCGCGTCCGGGGCCGGTGGGTTCAAGTGGGCTGCCAGCCAGGTGGGGACGCCGCCCAGGAGGCGGTAGAGGCGGCGGGCCTCCTCGCGTAGGCGGGAGGCCTCGGGTTCGGGCTCCGTGTCGGCCAGGGAGGCCAGGGCGGGCGCCGTGCCGACCAGGTAGCCCAGTTCCTCGCGGATGCGCAGGGACTCGGCGAAGCCGTGGCGGGCCTCGGCCAAGTCGCCTTCCCTGAGGGCCAGTCCGGCGAGGTGGCGCCAGGTGAACGACAGCAGGAGGGTGTTGGCGTGGGCCGTGGCGCCCGCGTGGGCGCGGCGGTAGGCGGCCTGGGCGGACTGGGGGGAGTGGGCGAGGTTCTCGGCGAGCAGGCCGCGGCGGAAGTCCAGCAGGGGGCGGCCGGGGGTGCCGGGGGGGATCAGGGCCGCCGCGCGGCCGAGTGCCGCCCGGGCCTCGTCGGCGCGGTCCCGGACCGTGTGCAGGGTGGCGGCGTAGGCGAGCTGGCCGCGTTCACAGGCGGCCGCGCCCCGTTCCTCGTCGGTGAGGGCCAGCGCCTCGGCCGTGCGCAGGGCGTCCTCCGCCTCCTGCCAGCCCTGCTCGGTGTAGAGACATCGCTCGACCAGCAGCGCGGCGCGTTGCAGCGCGGCCGCCGGCGTGGCGGGGGTCAGCAGGGCGGCCGCGTCGGCCCAGCAGGCCCGGGAGCGCAGCCTCCACACCGCGGTCTGGAGGGGATCGTCGTCCGAGGTCGTTCCAGTACCAGACATGGCGGTATGCGCCACGTTGCCCTCCCCGAGCACGCCATCGAGCTGTTGAGTGGTGGCCGCATTCCAACACCGATCCGGCTGCCCGGCCAAGAGGGTGGGTGAAGGATTTCACAAAGTCGGGGGAGACCTCGGCCCTTCAGGTTTCAGCTCATGCGCAGCGCGAGGAAGAAATCCAGCTTGTCCTCCAGGCGGGAGAGGTCGCGGCTCGTCAACTGCTCGATGCGGCCCACCCGGTAGCGCAGTGTGTTGACGTGCAGGTGGAGGCGGGAGGCGCAGCGGGTCCAGGAGCCGTCGCTTTCGAGGAACGCCTCCAGCGTCGGGATCAGCTCGGCGCGGTGACGGTGGTCGTAGTCGCGCAACGGGTCCAGGAGCCGGGCGGTGAAGGCGCGGCGTACGTCGTCGGGGACGAAGGGCAGCAGCAGGACGTGGGAGGCCAGCTCCTGGTGGCCGGCCGCGCAGACCCGGCCGGTGCGGGCGGCGGCCACCCGGCGGGCGTGCCGGGCCTCCTCCAGGGCGCCGCGCAGGCCCTCCGCGGAATGGACGGCCGCGCTGACACCGAGGGTGACCCGCCCGTCGCCGTCCAAACCGGCCGAGAGGGGGTCCCGTACGGAGGTGAGGAGGGCGTCCGCGAGTACGCCGGTCTCCGGGCCGTCGTGCTCCGCCGTGACCGCCGGGAGGGGGACCAGGGCGATCGCCTCGTCGCCCGTGTGGGCCACGGCGATGCGGTCGGAGGGCTCGGGGCCGGCGGCCGCCGGGTCGACCAGGATCTCCTCCAGCAGGGACTGGGCCACCGGGCCGGCCTCGATCGCGGAGTCCTCCCACTCGACGCGGGCCACGACCACCTGCCAGTGCGGTGCCGCGCCGAGGCCGGGCAGCAGGACCGGCGCCGCGACGCGCAGCCGGGCCGCGATCTCGGCGGGCGCGGCGCCCGTCTGGACGAGTTCCAGGACCTCCTGGGCCAGCCGGCGGCGGACCGTGCGGGCGGCGTCGCGGCGGTCGCGTTCGACCGCGATCAGCTGGGTGACCCCGTGCAGCAGGTCCAGGCGCTCCTCCGCCCAGTCACCGGCGTCCGCCTCCACGGCGAGCAGCCAGTCCGACAGGACCGTCTCGCGGACGTCCCGGGAGGCCTGGGGGGAGCGGCCGCTGCTGCGGATGGGGAAGACCGAGTACGTCGTGGAGCCGAGGATCAGGCGGTGCGGGCCGCGGCGGCCGGTACGGGCGGCCGCCAGGTGTTCGGCCGCCAGCTTCGCGCAGGCCTCGGGAGGCAGCACGGGGCCGCCGACCTTGGAGCCGGCGATGAGGCGGCCGGTGGGCGAGAGGACCCAGGCGCGCAGGTCCAGGTCGGAGCCGAGGAGGTCGAGCACGACGTCCGGGCCGCCGCCCGCCGGGCCCGAGGTCATCATCCGGCGATGCCGGTCGACCACGGCCGCGAGGTCCCCGGCCCGCTCGCCCGATACCTGCCGTACGACGTGTTCGGTGATCGTCGCGAAGGCCACCGACTCGTGCACGGCGAACAGCGGGAGCCGGTGCCGGGCGCACGCCTGGACCAGGTCCTCGGGCACATCGCCCAGCTCGGCCTCACCGGCGGCGAGGGCCGCCACGCCGGCCTGCACCAGGATCCGTACGAAGGGCTCGGAGTCGGCGGCGTTCCGGCGCCAGGCCAGACCCGTCAGCACCAGTTCGCCGCCCGCGAGGTAGCGGCTGGGGTCCCGCAGGTCGGTGGTCATCACGCCCCGCACGGTGCGGTCCAGCTCGTCCTCGCCGCCGAGCAGCCTGAGGCCCAGCGCGTCGGTGTCCAGCAGTGCGCGCAGCCGCATTCTCGTCGCCGCCGTTCCTTGTCTCGAAAACTACGATGGATCTTGACGGGCCGGGGGGTGGATGGCCCGAGCGGTGGGCGGTTGAGCGGTGCTCGCCGTCTCCCGTGCTGTGCCCCAGGTCACGCGGGCTGTGCCGGACGTTTCCCCAGGAAAACCAGGAGGTTACCGATGACCTCCGTTCATACGAATCTACAAGATGCCCGGCCTGGCCAGCCAACTCCTTCATGGTTTCGGTGACTGACCCCGTTGGAGCAAGGGGCTGTGTACTGACGTCAATCCGCGTTAACAGCACATGAACGAGCCGGGCCCGCCGCACACGGATTGGCTCAATCTGTACGCCCCACGAAGACGAAGAAGAAGAGAGCCGGTCATGGACTTCCTTCGCCCCGCCAGCTGGGAGGAGGCGCTCGCCGCGAAGGCCGAGCACCCCACCGCTGTGCCGATTGCGGGTGGCACCGATGTGATGGTCGAGATCAACTTCGACCACCGCCGGCCCGAGTACCTCATGGACCTCAACCGCATCGGCGATCTCTCCGAGTGGGAGGTCGGCGAGGACTCCGTGCGACTGGGTGCCTCCGTACCGTACTCCCGGATCATGGAGCACCTGCGTGCCGAGCTGCCGGGTCTGGCCCTCGCCTCACACACCGTGGCGTCCCCGCAGATCCGCAACCGCGGCGGCGTCGGCGGCAACCTCGGCACCGCCTCCCCGGCCGGCGACGCCCACCCAGCCCTCCTCGCCGCCGGCGCCGAGGTCGAGGCGGAGTCCGTACGGGGCTCGCGGCGCATCCCCATCGACGAGTTCTACACCGGCGTGAAGCGCAACGCCCTCGCCCCCGACGAGCTGATCCGCGCAGTGCACGTCAAGAAGGCGGACGGGCCCCAGCAGTACTCCAAGGTGGGCACGCGCAACGCCATGGTCATCGCCGTGTGCGCCTTCGGACTCGCGCTGCACCCCCGGGCGAGGACGGTCCGTACCGGAATCGGTTCGGCCGCCCCGACCCCCGTCCGCGCCAAGGCCGCCGAGGAGTTTCTGAACGCGGCGCTCGAAGAGGGCGGCTTCTGGGACAACGGAAAGATCATCACCCCGTCCGTCGCCAAGCAGTTCGCGGACCTGTGCTCCGCCGCCTGCAACCCGATCGACGACGTCCGGGGCACGGCGAGCTACCGCCGGCACGCGGTGGGCGTCATGGCCCGCCGGACGCTGACCTGGACCTGGGAGTCGTACCGCGGCACCGCCGCACGCACGGAGGGAGTCGCGTAATGCGCGTCAATTTCACGGTCAACGGCCGTCCGCAGGAAGCCGACGACGTCTGGGAGGGCGAGTCCCTGCTGTACGTGCTGCGCGAGCGGCTCGGCCTGCCGGGGTCCAAGAACGCCTGCGAGCAGGGTGAGTGCGGCTCCTGCACCGTCCGGCTGGACGGTGTGCCGGTGTGTTCGTGCCTGGTCGCCGCCGGGCAGGTCGAGGGCCGCGAGGTCGTCACCGTCGAGGGCCTCGCCGACTATGCCAAGCAGCGCTCCGAGAGCGGCTGCGCGACCGGCGCCTGCGGGACCTCCCTTCAGGACGCCCAGCCGGGGGTCCCCCCGGGCGAAGCCTGGGGGAGGCAGGCCAGGAGCACCGACTCGCAGACCGGCGAGGGCACCGAACTCTCCCCGGTCCAGCAGGCGTTCATCGACGCCGGCGCCGTGCAGTGCGGCTTCTGCACGCCTGGTCTGCTGGTCGCCGCCGACGAGATGCTGGAGAACAACCCGAACCCGTCCGACGCGGACATCCGCGAGGCGCTGTCGGGCAACCTGTGCCGCTGCACCGGCTACGAGAAGATCATGGACGCGGTCCGCCTGGCGGCCGCCCGCCAGTCCGAGGGGGTCTGACATGCCGGCCAACGGCGCTCCTACGAAGATCACACAGGGCTCGCAGACCAAGGGCGGCATCGGGGAGTCCACGCTCCGCCCGGACGGCACCCTCAAGGTCACCGGCGAGTTCGCGTACTCGTCCGACATGTGGCACGAGGACATGCTGTGGGGGCAGATCCTGCGGTCCACGGTCGCGCACGCCGAGATCGTCTCGATCGACACGTCCGAGGCGCTCGCGACGGCCGGTGTGTACGCCGTGCTGACGTACGACGACCTGCCCACCGAGGTGAAGAACTACGGCCTGGAGATCCAGGACACCCCGGTTCTCGCGCACGGCAAGGTACGGCACCACGGTGAGCCGGTCGCGATCGTCGCCGCCGACCACCCGGAGACGGCCCGCCGCGCCGCCGCGAAGATCAAGGTCGAGTACCGGGAGCTGCCCGTCATCACCGACGAGGCCTCGGCGACCGCGCCGGACGCGATCCTGATCCACGAGGGCCGCGACGACCACCACGCCGGCCATGTCCCGCACCCCAACATCGTGCACCGCCAGCCGATCGTCCGCGGCGACGCGGACGAGGCCGCCAAGAGGGCGGACGTGATCGTCAGGGGCGAGTACACCTTCGGTATGCAGGACCAGGCCTTCCTCGGCCCCGAGTCGGGCCTCGCCGTGCCGGAGGAGGACGGCGGCGTCCACCTCTACATCGCCACCCAGTGGCTCCACTCCGACCTGCGCCAGATCGCGCCGGTCCTCGGTCTGCCCGAGGACAAGGTGCGGATGACCCTGGCCGGCGTAGGCGGCGCGTTCGGCGGCCGCGAGGACCTGTCGATGCAGATCCACGCCTGCCTGCTGGCGCTGCGCACCGGCAAGCCGGTGAAGATCGTCTACAACCGGTTCGAGTCCTTCTTCGGGCACGTCCACCGCCACCCGGCGAAGCTCCACTACGAGCACGGCGCCACGAAGGACGGCAAGCTCACGCACATGAAGTGCCGGATCGTCCTGGACGGCGGCGCCTACGCCTCCGCCTCCCCGGCGGTCGTCGGCAACGCCTCCTCGCTGTCCGTCGGCCCGTACGTCATCGACGACGTCGACATCGAGGCCGTCGCCCTCTACACCAACAACCCGCCCTGCGGCGCCATGCGCGGCTTCGGCGCGGTCCAGGCGTGCTTCGCCTACGAGGCGCAGATGGACAAGCTGGCGAAGAAGCTCGGCATGGACCCGGTGGAGTTCCGGCAGCTCAACGCCATGGAGCAGGGCACCATCATGCCGACCGGCCAGCCGGTCGACTCTCCTGCCCCGGTCGCCGAACTGCTGCGCCGTGTCAAGGCGATGCCGATGCCGCCGGAGCGCCAGTGGGAGTCCAGCGAGGGCGCCGACGTGCGCCAGCTGCCCGGCGGTCTGTCCAACACCACGCACGGCGAGGGCGTCGTACGCGGTGTCGGCTACGCGGTCGGCATCAAGAACGTCGGCTTCTCCGAGGGCTTCGACGACTACTCCACCGCCAGGGTCCGCATGGAGGTCGTCGGCGGCGAGCCCGTCGCCACGGTCCACACGGCCATGGCGGAGGTCGGCCAGGGCGGTGTCACCGTCCACGCGCAGATCGCCCGCACCGAGCTCGGTGTCGCGCAGGTGACCATCCACCCCGCCGACACCCAGGTGGGCAGCGCCGGTTCGACGTCGGCCTCGCGGCAGACGTACGTCACCGGCGGTGCCGTGAAGAACGCCTGTGAGCTGGTCCGCGAGCAGGTGCTGGAGATCGGCCGGCGCAAGTTCGGCTCCTACCACCCCGCCTGGGCCACCGCCGAACTCCTGCTGGAGGGCGGCAAGGTCGTCACCGACGGCGGTGAGGTGCTGGCCGACCTGACGGACGTCCTGGAGGGCGAGACCGTCGAGGTCGAGGAGGAGTGGCGGCACCGGCCGACCGAGGCCTTCGACCTGCGCACCGGCCAGGGCAACGGCCACGTCCAGTACTCCTTCGCCGCGCACCGCGCCGTCGTCGAGGTCGACACCGAGCTCGGCCTGGTCAAGGTGATCGAGCTGGCCTGCGCCCAGGACGTCGGCAAGGCGCTGAACCCGCTGTCCGTCATCGGCCAGATCCAGGGCGGTACGACCCAGGGCCTGGGCGTGGCGGTCATGGAGGAGATCGTGGTCGACCCGAAGACCGCGAAGGTGCGCAACCCCTCCTTCACGGACTACCTGATCCCGACCATCCTCGACACGCCGACCATCCCGGTCGACGTCCTCGAACTCGCCGACGAGCACGCCCCGTACGGGCTGCGCGGCATCGGCGAGGCCCCCACCCTGTCCTCGACCCCGGCGGTCCTCGCGGCGATCCGCAACGCGACCGGCCTGGAGCTGAACAGGACGCCGGTCCGCCCCGAGCACCTGACCGGCACCGCGTAAGAGCTCTCCGGGCGGCGCAACGGAACGTCACACACTCCGCGCCGCCCGGAGCCCGAGTACCGCACCGCTCGCGGTCCTCGGAACCAACCGAATCGTTCGTCCCGGCCGTCCCCCGGGTCGTGCGGCCGAAGCACCTTCCCAAATCCCGCAGCCGCCACGGCGGTCTCCCCGCGGGTGCCCCTTTGAACCTTGGGAGTAGGCCCACATGACCCAGCAGTCACTGGAGCCGAAGACCGTCTCGGAGGACGCGGGCGCGGGTAGCCGCGTCCCGGCCGGACGCTCTTGGCTCGACCGGTACTTTCACATATCCCAGCGGGGATCCACGGTCGCGCGTGAGGTGCGCGGCGGCATCACCACCTTCATGGCGATGGCGTACATCCTCCTCCTCAACCCCCTGATCCTGTCCGGCGAGGACGCGGCGGGGGACACGCTCGGCCAGAAGGCCCTGATCACCGCGACCGCGTTCGCGGCGGCACTCACCACGCTGTTGATGGGTTTCGTCGGCAAGGTTCCCCTCGCGCTCGCCGCGGGCCTGTCCGTCTCCGGAGTCCTCGCCTCCCAGGTCGCTCCCCAGATGACCTGGGCCCAGGCGATGGGCATGTGCGTGATGTACGGCGTGGTCATCATGCTGCTGGTCGTCACCGGCCTGCGTGAGATGATCATGAACGCGATTCCGCTGCCCCTGAAACACGCGATCACCATGGGCATCGGCCTGTTCGTGGCCCTCATCGGCTTCTACAAGGCCGGTTTCGTGCACAACGGCGAGACCACCCCGGTGATCCTCGGCCCGGAGGGCGAGCTGGCCGGCTGGCCGGTGCTGCTCTTCGCCGTGACCCTCCTGGCCATCTTCATGCTCCAGGCGCGCGGCGTCCCCGGCGCCATCCTGATCGGCATCGCCGGCGGCACCCTCGTCGCCCTGGCCCTCAACGCGGCCGGCGTCATCAACCCCGGCCAGTGGGCCGGCGGCGCTCCCGAACTGAGCGGCGGCGCGGTCTCCATGCCCGACTTCTCGATCTTCGGCCACGTCGAGTTCGGCGGCTGGGACGAGGTCGGCGCGATGACCGTCGGCATGATCGTCTTCACCCTGGTGCTCGCCGGCTTCTTCGACGCGATGGCCACCATCATCGGTGTCGGCACCGAGGCGAAGCTGGCGGACGACAAGGGCCGGATGCCGGGCCTGTCCAAGGCGCTGTTCATCGACGGCGCGGGCGGCGCGATCGGCGGCGTCTCCGGCGCCTCCGGCCAGACCGTCTTCGTGGAGTCGGCGACCGGCGTCGGCGAGGGTGCCAGGACCGGCCTGTCGTCCGTGGTCGCCGGTCTGTTCTTCGCCGCCTGCCTGTTCTTCACGCCGCTGACGGCGATCGTGCCGGGCGAGGTCGCGGCCGCCGCCCTGGTGGTGATCGGCGCGATGATGATGATGAACGCCCGGCACGTGGACTGGTCCGACCGCGCCACCGCGATCCCGGTCTTCCTGACCGTCGTGATCATGCCCTTCACCTACTCGATCACCGCGGGTGTCGCCGCCGGCGTCGTCTCCTACGCCGCCATCAAGGCAGCCCAGGGCAAGGCCCGGGAGATCGGCGCCTTCATGTGGGTGCTGACGGTGATCTTCGTGGTGTTCTTCGCCCTCAATCCCATCGAGAGCTGGATGGGCGTCCACTAGGCGCCCGGCCCACGCCCCGCACACAACCGCTGAGGAGACCGACAGATGCTGGACATCGCCGACGAGTTGCACCGGTGGGTCGAGCAGGGACGCGACTTCGCCGTGGCCACCGTGGTGGCCGTGGGCGGCAGCGCCCCGCGCCAGCCCGGCGCCGCCCTCGCGGTGGACGCCGACGGGACGGCGATCGGCTCGGTCTCCGGCGGATGTGTGGAGGGCGCGGTGTACGAGCTGTGCCAACAGGCGCTGCGGGACGGGGAGCCGGTCCTGGAGCGCTTCGGCTTCAGCGACGAGGACGCCTTCGCGGTCGGCCTGACCTGTGGCGGCGTCATCGACATCCTGGTCACCCCGGTCCGGGCGGACGATCCCGTCCGGCCGGTGGTGGCGGCCGCGGTGGCCGCCGCGGCCCGCCGCGAGCCCGCCGCCGTGGCCCGGATCGTTTCCGGCCCGGCCGGGCTGACCGGCGGCCGCGCGCTGCTGGTACGCCCCGACGGGTCGTACGACGGCGGCCTCGGTGCCCATCCCGAGCTGGACCGCACTGTCGCGGCCGAGGCCGGCGCCTTCCTGGACGCGGGCCGCACGGGCACCCTGGAGATCGGTGAGCAGGGCTCCCGGTGCGGAGCACCGCTCACGGTGCTGGTCGAGTCGTCGGCCCCGGCCCCGCGCATGATCGTCTTCGGTGCGATCGACTTCGCCTCGGCACTCGTCCGCGTCGGCAAGTTCCTCGGCTACCACGTCACGGTCTGCGACGCCCGCCCCGTCTTCGCGACGCGCACCCGCTTCCCCGAGGCCGACGACATCGTCGTCGAGTGGCCCCACAAGTACCTGCAGAGCACCGGCGTCGACGGCCGCACGGTCCTGTGCGTGCTGACCCACGACGCCAAGTTCGACGTGCCCCTGCTCCAGCTCGCGCTGCGCCTGCCGGTGGCCTACGTCGGCGCCATGGGCTCGCGCCGCACGCACCTCGACCGCAACAGGCGGCTGCGCGAGGTCGGCGTCACCGACCTGGAGCTGGCCCGCCTGCGCTCGCCCATCGGTCTGGACCTCGGCGCCCGCACGCCCGAGGAGACGGCACTGTCCATCGCCGCCGAGATCGTCGCGGACCGGCGCGGCGGCAGCGGGGTCCCGCTGACCGGCGCGCACACCCCGATCCACCACGACGCCCCCGCGGCACCGGCGGGGCGGATCGGGTCGGTGGCCTGAGCCGGGCGTCCTGTCGCGTCCCCCCACGCAGTCCATGCCCCTCCGCGGGCCCCCGGGGCTCGGGTCACCGCCCCCGCAGCAAGCGGTTCGCCGCCCGCCCGAACACCAGGCGGGACGCCCGCTCCAGGGTGCCGTCGAAGGCGGCCGGCAGCAGGCGTACGCGCAGTTCCTCGCGCCAGACCACGTGCGCGCGCCCGCCCGGGCCGGGGCGGACCTCGATCTCCGCCCAGCCGCGCACGACCCGGCCGCGCTTCTCCAGGCGGCACCGGCCGGGGGTGTCGTCGTCCGGCGGCTGCCAGAGGGTGACCTCCATCCGGTCGTCGAAGGCGAGCGGCCCGACGCCCGAACGGGCCACGAACACCGTCCCCTCGTGCGTCGGCTCCGGGGTGAGCACGGTGACGCGGGTCAGCGGGACGACGTCACCGTGCCGGGGCCAGTCGGTGAGCCGGCGCCAGGCCTCGGCCGGGGCGAGCGGGGCCGTGCGTTCGAGGAGGAAGGTGGCCACGCGGGGATCCTAGGCGGCCCGCGCGCCCCGGGCCGTGAGGCCGCACGGACGGATGACGGCCATGTCCGGCGGGCCCGGGGCCTGTCTGACGAATGCCCCTGCCCCGCGTCGTCCGGCAGGCAGGCCCTAGCGGTAGACCTTGCCCGGTTCGGCCCTCCCGGGGGCCAGCAGCTGGGGGACGGTCACGAACACGTATCCGCGCCTCTTCAGCGCGTCGATGATGCCGGGCACGGCCGGCACGGTGCCGTCGTAGATGTCGTGCAGGAGGATGATGCCGTCCCGGTCGGTCTGGTCGAGGACACGCCGGCGGATCAGGGCCGGGTCGTCGGTCGTGTAGTCCTTGGCGGTGACGCTCCACAGGACCTCGGCGAGGCCGAGTTCGCGGCTGATTGCGTGCACGGTGTCGTCCGTGCGGCCCTGGGGCGGGCGCATGAGGGTGGGGCGGCGGCCGGTGAGGCGCTCGATCTCCTCGTTGGGGCGCCGTAGTTCCTCGCGTATCTCATCCGGCTCCAGCTGGGTGAGGATCCTGTGGTCCCAGGTGTGGCTGGCTGTCTCGTGGCCCTCGTCGGCCATCCGGCGGACCAGCTCGGGGTACTTCTCGATGTGCCGCTTGCCCAGCAGGAAGAAGGTCGCCGGGACCTGCTTGTCCTTCAGGATGTCGAGCAGGCGCGGGGAGTTCTCGCTGGGGCCCGCGTCGAAGGTGAGGGCCACGCACCTCGCTCGGCGGCAGTCGGCGGTGCCGAACGCGGCGGCGTTCGCGCCGGTCGCGCCCTCGGCGCGGACCGCGCTGGGGGCGGTGGTCTCCAGGGTCGTGCACCCCGACAGGACGGGCGGCAGGCAGAGAGCCGCCAGCAAAGTCGCGGCGGCACGGAACGAGGTGCCCCGTCTTCGCGTCTTCCCGGGCGGCCGGGACGGCCCGCTCGCGCAGGGCGCGCCGGGACTGCGGAGGATTCCAGGTCGAAGAGGCATGCCGAGACTATACACAGAATGTATACACAGAGTGCATAGTAGATCCTCCGGCCGTCCGGAGTGCCCCGGGAGGGTTTGAGGCCGCCGCATGCTGGCACCCGGCCACACATGACCACCGCCTACGCCGTGGTGATCCCCACGCTCGTCCACGACACACTGGCCGACTGCCTCGGCGCGCTGGCCGCCGCCACCGGCCCCCCGCCCCGCGAGATCGTCCTCGTCGACGACCGCCCGGACCCGGATCCGGGCAAGCTGGCGCATCCGCTGAGCGTCCTCGGAGATCTGCGCGACCGTACGACCGTGCTGCACGGCGGCGGGCGCGGACCGGCGGCCGCCCGCAACTCGGGCCTGCGCGCGGTCGCCTCACCGTGGGTCGCGTTCCTCGACGACGACGCCCAGGTCGGCCCGCACTGGTGCGAGCAGCTCACCCAGGACCTGGCCGCCGCCGGCCCCGACACCGCCGGGGTGCAGGGGGTGATCACGGTGCCGCTGCCCCGCCACCGCCGCCCCACCGACCGGGAGCGCGAGACGCTGGCGCGGGCGCGGGCCCGCTGGGGCACCGTCGACATGGCCTACCGCACCGACGCGCTCAAGCAGGCCCGCGGCTTCGACGAACGCTTCCCGCGCGCCCACCGGGAGGACGTCGACCTGGCCCTGCGGCTCCTCGACGCGGGCTGGGGCATCCGGCAGGGGCGGCGCACCACTCGGCACCCCGTGCCGCCCGCCGGCCGCTGGGCCTCGCTGGCCGCCCAGCGCGGGCACGCGGACGACGCGCTCATGCTGCGGCTGCACGGACCCGAGTGGTGGCACAAGGCGGTCGCGCCGCGCGGCCGTATCCGCGGCCACCTCGCCGTGACGGCGGCGGGCGCGGCGGCGTGCGCGCTCGCGGCGGCCGGGCGGCGGACGGCAGCCCTGACCGCCGCGTCGCTGTGGGCCGCCGGCACCGCCGAGTTCGCCTGGGCCCGCATCGCGCCCGGGCCGCGCACCCGGGACGAGGTGGCCACCCTCGTCGTGACCAGCGCGCTCATCCCACCGGCGGCCAGCTGGTACTGGCTGAGCGGTCTGTGGCGGCACCGGGGCGTCCCGGCGTGGCGGGTGGCGGCGCCGTAGCCGATCCGCGCGGTGCTCCTCGGCCCGGGCGGCACCGGGGCGTCCCCGCGTGGCGGGTGGCGGCTCCGTGAGCCGGTCCGCGCGGTGCTCCTCGAACGCGACGGCGTCCTCGTCGAGGACGTCCCCGGCAACGCCGGACCCGGCCGGGTCCGCCCCGCCGACGGTGCCCGCGAGGCGCTCGCACCGCTTCGCCTGCGCGGCATCCGCACCGGCTTCCTCACCTTCCGGCCCGGCATCGCCGACGGGCGGCTCCCCGAGGCCGGCGTACGGCGTGTCGACGTCCGCGCCGAGGAACTCCTCGGCCCCTTCGACGTCCGCGGGGTCTGCCCGCACGCCCCGGCGGACGGGTGCCACTGCCGCCCGCCCGAGCCGGGCCTGATCCTGTGGGCCGCCGGCCGCGTCAGCACGGCCCCGACGGACGGTGCCGTCATCGGCGACACCGGCGCCCACGTGGAGGCCGCCCGCCGGGCGGGTGCTCGCGGCATGCTCGTGGCGACCGCCCGCACCCCGCCGCGGGACACCGCCGGGCAGGCCGCCCCGGGCCTGCGTGAGACGGTGCGGTCGCTGGTCTTTGGCAGGACGTCTCTCCCCTCGGCCGCGCCGGTCCTCGGCAGGGCTACAGGGCGCGCGCGACGAGAAGGGCGACGTCGTCGTGGTCCTCGGGGTGCCGCAGGCCGTACAGCAGGAGGTCGCAGGTCTCCTCCAGGGGCCGGCGGGGTTCGTCGAGGAAGGTGAGCAGGGCGGCGAGGCGCTCGTCGATGGGGTGGTGGCGGGTCTCGACGAGGCCGTCGGTGTACAGGATCAGCAGGTCGCCGGGGGCCAGGTCGACCGTGGTCGCCTCGAACGGGATGCCACCGATGCCGAGCGGGGTGCCGGCGGGCAGGTCGAGCAGTTCGGGGCCCCGGCCCGGTCGCGCCAGCGCCGGCGGCATGTGTCCCGCATTCGCGATACGGCACTGCCCCGTGCGGGGGTCGTACACGGCGTACAGGCAGGTGACGATGTAGTGCTCCAGATCGCAGGTGATCTTGTCGAGATGCTGGAGCACCGCCTCGGGCTCGAGGTCGAGGTCCGCGTAGGCGCAGGTCGCCGTGCGCAGCCGGCCCATGGTGGCGGCGGCGTCGATGCCGTTGCCCATGACGTCGCCGACCACCAGGGCGGTCTTGTCGTCCGTCAGGCCGATCACGTCGTACCAGTCGCCGCCCACCTCGCTGGTGGACTGCGCGGGCTGGTAGCGGGAGGCCAGCTCCAGCCCCGTGTGGTGCGGCGCGTGGTCGGGCAGCAGGCTGCGCTGGAGGGTGAGGGCCGTGTTGCGCACGCTCTGGAACCAGCGGGCGTTGTCGATGGCCACGGCGGCCCGGCCGGCCAGCTCACCGGCCAGCACCACGTCGTCCTGGTCGAACGGCAGCGGGTTGCGGGTGCGTTTGAGGTCGAGGGCGCCGAGCACCTCGCCGTGCGCGATCAGCGGCACGGCCAGATACGAGTGGACGCCGGCCTGCGCGAGCAACGCGCCGGCTTCGTCGTCCCGGGCGATCCGCGGCAGATCGCGCGCGCCGACATGCCGTACCAGCACCGGCCGGCCGGTGTGCACGCACAGGGTCACCAGCCGGTCCCCCTCGTACGAGGCGAGGTCCCCGGGAGTGTCCGCGGCACGCAGCGCCACGGTCGGATGGGCCGCCTTCAGGGCGAGGGCGCGGAACAGCTCCGGCCCGTTGTCCGGCGCCCGGGTACGGCGGCAGGCCAGCGCCGAGTCCAGGACGTCCACGGCGACCACGTCGGCCAGCTCGGAGGCCGCGATGTCGGCCAGTTCGTGCGCGGTGCGCTCCACCTCCAGCGTTGTGCCGACCCGGGTGGAGGCGTCGGCGATGAGCGCCAGCCGCCGCCGGGCCCGGTCGGCCTCGGCGGCCGCGCGGTGCCGCTCGGTGACGTCCACGACCGAGGTGGCCGCGCCCAGGACCCGCCCGCCGGGGTCCTCCAGCCGGTAGAACGACAGCGACCAGGCGTGCTCGTGCTCGGGGTCGGACGGCGGGCGGCCCACGTGGTACTGGTCGAGCAGCGGCGTCCCGGTGGCGAGCACCTGGTGCAGGCAGGCCTCGATGGTGTCGATGTCCGGCAGGTGCAGCCGCTCCCTGAGATGAAGGCCGATGTGCTCCTCGGCGGGCACTCCGTCGATCCGCTCCAGTGCCGGGTTGACCAGCAGATACCGCAGGTCGGGGTCGAGGAGGGCGAGACCGATCGGGGACTGGTTGATCAGCCGTTCGCACAGCGCCAGATCGGTCTCGACCCGCTGGAGCAGGTTGTGGTCGGCGGCCAGGCCCAGGGCGTAGACCTCCCCGAGGTCGTCCAGCAGCCGCATGTTGCGGAACTCCGTCAGCCGGCTGCTGCCGTCCTTGTGCCGGATGGGGAACGCCCCCGCCCAGCTCCGGCCCGTCTTCAGCACCTCCGCGAACAGCTTCGCCACGGCAGGCAGATGCTCGGGGTGGACGAACAGCCGCGACGCGTACGTGCCGAGAGCCTCCTCGGCGGTGTAGCCGAAGAGCTCCTGCGCCTGCGGGGTCCAGAAGACGATCCGCCCGTCGGCGTCGACCACCACCGCGGCCACACTCAGCACGTCCAGCAGGCCGGTCGGCCTGGGCGGCTCCGGGCCGTACTCGTCCTCGTCGGGCTGGAAGGACTCGGCTGTCATCCCTGATCCTCCTCCACCGCGCGGCGGAAGTGACGACGTGCCCTTCCATGCTGCCCCCCGCCCCCTGCCTTGCCCAGTCCGAGGCTCCCGGCACCCGCCGGGACCGTGCACATCGGACGGACTAGCAGGAACATGGTCGTGTAAAGGATGGGGACCCATGGACTCTGCGCGACACGGTTCCGAACCGCCGCCGCCCCCCGGCACGCGCGACCTCCTCGACGCTTCCACGGACGCGGCGGCGGTGGTCTGCGGTACCGGCGAGGTGATCGGCTGGACGCGCGCGGCGGAGCAACTCCTCGGGCTCCCCGCACGGGACGTCGTCGGCTTCTCCGCCGCCCGGCTGCCGGCGGGGCCCGTGGATCCGGTCCGCGTGAGCGGCGTCGCCGAACGCTGCCGCGCCGGAATGGGGTGGAGCGGCCACGTCCCGCTGCGGCACCGCGACGGCCACCGGATCGACGCCGACCTGCGGGTCTCCGCCTGCTTCCGGATCGGCTCGCGGGAGTGCTTCCTGGTGTCGGCGCGGGAACAGCGCCAGCGCTGGACCGTCGGGCAGAGCGTGGTCGACGGCTTCCTGACCCGCTCGCCGGTCGGCATGGCGGTGATGGACCTGGACCTGCGCTACGTCTGGATGAACGACACCCTGGAACGCTTCGGCGGCGTCCCCCGGGAGCAGCGGCTCGGCCGCCGGCTGAGCGAGCTGCTGCCCGGGCTCCAGGCGGAGACCCTCGAAGGCCTGATGCGCAAGGTGCTGCTCACCGGTGTCCCCGTCACCGACTACGAGTACGTCGGCTGGAGCTGGGCAGACCCGCACCGCCAGCACGCCTACTCGACGTCCTTCTTCCCGCTGACGGACGACGACGACCTCGTCATCGGCGTCTGCTACATGGTCCTGGACGTCACCGAGCGGTGGAACGCCCGGCAGTTGCTGTCGCTCGTCAACGACGCCGGCACCAGCATCGGCCGGACCCTGGACGTGATGCGTACGGCGCAGGAACTCGCCGACTTCGCCGTCCCCCGCTTCGCGGACTTCGTCGTCGTCGACCTCCTGGAACCCGTCCTCAGCACCGAGGGGCACGGAGCGTGGCTGACCGACGCGGGCCCGGCGTCCGCCAGGCCGGTGATGCGCCGCGCCGGCATGGCCTCGGTGCGCCCGGGCTGCCCCGAGGCCGTGGCGCGGGTCGGGGACCGGGTGGACTTCCTCCCGCCACCGCACGACGTGAACCTCCTCATCGACGGCGAGCCGATCCTCATCCCGGTGCTCGACCCCTCCGACGCCCTCTGGGTCGCCGAGCAGCCCGCGCGCGTGGAGTCCATCCGTCACTTCGGGCTGCACTCCCTGATCTCCGTGCCGATGCGGGCGCGCAACACGGCCCTGGGCCTCACCACGTTCCTGCGCTCGCTCAATCCCACCCCGTTCCAGCCCGACGACGTGCTGCTGGCCCGGGAAGTGGTCGCGCGGGCGGCGCTGTGCGTCGACAACGCCCGCCGCTACACCCGGGAGCACACGGCGGCGATCACCCTGCAACGCAGCCTGCTGCCGCAGGCCCTGATGGGCGGTACGGCGCTGGAGGTGGCCTCCTACTATCTGCCGGCCGACCCGAGCGGCGGGGTCGGGGGCGACTGGTTCGACGTGATCCCGCTGTCCGGGGCCCGCGTCGGCCTCGTCGTCGGCGACGTCGTCGGGCACGGCATCACCGCCGCGGCGGCGATGGGCCGGCTGCGCACCGCCGTGCAGACCCTCGCCGACATGGATCTGCCGCCGGCCGACCTGCTGGCCCACCTCGACGACCTGGTGCTGCGGCTGAGCGAGGAGAAGACCGACGAGAGCACGACCGCCTTCCTCGGGGCGACCTGTCTGTACGCCGTCTACGACCCGGTGAGCAGGCGGTGCACGATGGCCCGCGCCGGGCATCCGCCCCCGGTCGTCGTCGCGCCCGGCGGCCAGGTCTCCTTCCCCGAGCCCCCGGCAGGGCCACCGCTCGGGCTGGGCGGCCTGGGCTTCGAGTCCACCGAGATCGAACTCGCCGAGAACAGTCTCCTCGGGCTCTTCACCGACGGCCTCGTCTCGGGAGCCGACCGCGACATGGAACTCGGCATGTCCCGGCTCGGCGAGGTCCTGGCCCGGCATCCCACCGACCCGGACGCGGAGGGCGCGGGGCCCGCCGGGGGCGGGGCGGGTGCGGGGGTGGCGGGCTCGGACGGCGGCGAGGCGGGCGCAAGCCTTGCGGGTCGTCGTGCCGCGCACACCTGCCGGGACCCGGCCCCCGACCTCGCGGCGCTGTGCGCTTCCGTGGTGCAACGGCTCATACCCGTGCCCCAGCCCGACGACATCGCGCTGCTCCTGACGCGCACCCACGCCCTGGGCGCCGAAGACGTCGTCTCCTGGGACGTACCGGCGGACCCCGCGGCGGTCGCCGACGCCCGGGCCAGGGCGACCCTCCAGGTCGAGGACTGGGGCCTCACGGAGCTTGCCATGACCACGGAGCTGATCGTGAGCGAACTGGTCACCAACGCGGTCCGCTACGCCGAGCCGCCCATCCACCTGCGCCTGCTCCGCGACTCCCGGCTCACCTGCGAGGTCGCCGACGCCAGCAGTACCGCACCGCGCCTGCGGCACGCCCGCAGCACGGACGAGGGCGGCCGGGGCCTGTTCCTGGTGGCCCAGCTCGCCCACCGCTGGGGCGCCCGCCACACCCACGGCGGGAAGATCATCTGGGCGGAACAGGAGATCCCGTAACGCCGTCGAGCGCCGGACGCAGCCCGGCCCGCGGCCGAGCGTGGCTGGGGCATCCGGGCCTCACTCACCCTCCGGCGTCACCGTCAGCCGTAGGCTGGCCTCCGTGCCCGAAGGACAGGAGGCGGAAGTGGCCGGGACGACGGTGGCGCAGGTCATGGCAGAGCTGGCCGCGCTCGAGGACCCGAAGATGCGCGCGGTGAACGAGAAGCACGGCGACGACCACGGCGTGCACCTCGGCAGGTTGCGCGCGCTCGCGAAGCAGCTCAGGACGCAGCAGGATCTCGCGCGCGAGCTCTGGCGGACGGACGACACGGCGGCGAGGCTCCTGGCGATCCTGATCTGCCGTCCGAGGGCGTTCGAACGGGACGAACTGGACACCATGGTGCGCGAGACCCGCGCCCCCAAGGTGCACGACTGGCTCGTGAACTACGTGGTGAAGAAGAGCCCGCACTCCGAGGAACTGCGCCGCGCCTGGTTCACGGACCCGGATCCGGTGGTCGCGAGTGCCGGCTGGGCGCTGACCACCGAGCGGGTGGCGAAGAAGCCCGAGGGCCTGGACCTCGACGGGCTGCTCGACGTCATCGAGGCGGAGATGAAGGTCGCCCCGGATCGTCTGCAGTGGGCGATGAACCACTGTCTGGCGCAGATCGGGATCCAGCACGCCGGGTACCGCGCCCGCGCGATCGACATCGGCGAGCGCCTGGCAGTGCTCAAGGACTACCCGACACCCCCGAACTGCACCTCTCCGTTCGCGCCCGTCTGGATCGCGGAGATGGTGCGCCGCCAGGAGACATAGCCGCGGCTCCGGTCCGCGGACGGCGAGGCCCCGCCGCGGACCGTCCGGGCTCCCTTGATCCGTAGCCACGCGCGGTACGGACGGGTCCGCGGGAGAAAGTCGACTCGATGGGGTCAAGGACCAGTCCGCCCGGCGTCGCGGAGCGGATTCTCCACGTGAGCGACGAAGCGAAGGAGCCCCGTGATCCGGGGCGTCGGCAGCGGCCGGGACTGGGCGCGTTCAGCGGTGTGCTGGCGTATCTCGCCGCGCTCGCCGCGCTCGCCGTCGCCGAACTCGCGGCGGCGGGGGTGCGGTCGCAGGCAAGCCCGGTGGTTGCCGTCGGCGGCGCCGCCGTCGACGGCACGCCGGCAGCCGTGAAGGACTGGGCGATCCGCAGCTTCGGCACCGACGACAAGCCGGTGCTGAAGAGCGGCATCCTGGTCGTACTGACGGTCTTCGCCCTCGCTCTCGGGCTGCTCGCCGTCCGCCACCGCAGGGCCGGCGCGATCGGGGTGCTGGCCTTCGGGGCCGTCGGAGCGGCCGCGGCGGCCGGCCGGCCCGACTTCGGCGGTCCGACCGACACCCTGCCCTCCTTGCTGGGCGCCGTCGTGCGCGCCGCGCTCCCGCACGCCCTGGCAGGCCGGCTGCCCTCCCCCCGTCCCCGTACCGGACAGGCCGCAGGCGGACGAGGGGTGGGACCGGCGCGGCTTCGTGATCGCGGCGGCCGCCGCTGCCGCCGCCTCGGTGGGGGCGGGGCTCGTGGGCCGCACGCTCAACGCTTCCACCGGTCGGCAGGCGGTCGCCGCACGCAGGTACGTCGTCCTTCCGGCACCCGGCTCACCCGCTCCCGCCGTGCCGCGCGGTGTGCGGGCCGGGGTGGACGGCGTCGGCCCCTTCTTCACCCCGAGCAGGCAGTTCTGCCGGGTGGACACCGCCGCCTGGCGTCTGCGCATCCACGGCGAGGGAGTCACCGATGAGAGGACCCTGACCTTCGACGACCTGCTGCGGCGTGAGCTGATCGAGCGGGACATCCCCCTGACCTGTGTGTCCAACCAGGTCGGCGGCCCGTACGTCGGCAACGCCCGCTGGATCGGTGTCCGGCTGGCAGGCCTGCTCACCGAGTCCGGGAACATCACGGTGTTCGCGCCCACCGACGACGCGTTCGCCAAGATCCCGAAGGCCGACCTGGACAAGGTCCTCGCCGACAAGGACCAGCTGACGAAGATCCTGACCTACCACGTCGTGGGCCAGAAGCTGATGCCCTCTGCACACCGCCGACGACTCCCTCACCCTGCGGCCGCTGGTGCGGCCCGCCCGCGACCGCGAGCTCCGGATCTTCCGCACCGGCCTCGCCGGCGTCGACCTGGAGCGGCTCGCCTGCCTCGCCCGTGAACTGGTCGAGGCCGGGCCGCGCACCATGCGGCAGTTGCGCGAGGCCCTGGGTGCCGAGTGGCCGGACGCCGATCCGCAGGCCCTCGCCGTCGCCGCCCGCTGCACGCTCCCGCTGGTCCAGGTCACCCCGCGCGGAGTATGGGGCAGGAGCGCCCAGGTCTCCCTCACCACCGCCGAGCACTGGCTGGGCCGACCCGCCGAGCCGGCCGCCACCGCCGAGAGCGCCGTGCTGCGCTACCTCGGCGCCTTCGGTCCCGCCTGCGTGAAGGACATGCAGACCCGGTCAGGCCTGACCCGGATGCGCCCGGTGTTCGACGGGCTCCGCCCGCGGCGGTCACCTTCCGGGACGAGCGCGGCACCGAGCTCTTCGACCTCCCGGACGCCCCCCGCCCCGACCCTGACACCCCCGCCCCGCTTCCTGCCCGAGTTCGACAATCTGCTGCTGTCGCACGCCGACCGCACCCGCGTGGTGCCGCCCGCGCAGCACGGCCGCACCTGGCAGGTGAACACCTTCCACTGCCCGCTCCTGGTCGACGGCTTCCTGGCCGGCGTCTGGCGGCTGCTCGACGGCGCCCTGGTCGTCGAGCCGTTCGGCGGCCTCACCCGGGCCCAGCGCGACGAGGTGACCGAGGAGGGCCGGCGCGTGCTCCAGGTGCTGCACCAGGGGGCGTCGTACGACATCCGCTGCGGAACCGTCCTGCCGTAGTCCGGTCCGGCGCGTGGAGAGGGGGGGGGGGGGGGGGGGGGGGGGGGGGGGGGGGGGGGGGGGGGGGGGGGGGGGGGGGGCGGGGCGGGGGGGGGGGGGGGGGGTGTGGGGGGGGGGCGCGGCCCGCCCCCCCCCCCCCCCCCCCCCTGGCTTGACTACCTGAGGGATACTCAGGAGATCGTGAGGTGTTACGAGTTGACCTGCGCGCTCACCAGGCTGGAGAAGGTCGTCAGCCGGGTGTAGACGCCCGGGTATCCGGCCTGCGCGCAGCCCTCGCCCCAGGAGGTGATCCCCGCGAGGACGCCCCCGATGAGCAGCGGACCGCCGCTGTCGCCCTGGCAGGTGTCCATGCCGCCGGAGGTGTATCCGGCGCACACCATGTCGCCCGCCACGAAGTCGGAGCCGTAGGAGCCGCGGCAGCGGGAGTCGGACACGGTCGGGACGGTCGCCGTCCGCAGCTGGTCGGAGGAGCTGCCGCTCTGGGAGGTGGTGCCCCAGCCGAGGACGCGGGCCGTGGTGCCGGCCGCGTACACCGAGGTCTGCGAGGAGGAGACGTACTTCGCCGCGGTGTACGGCATGGACGTCGACAGCGTCAGGACGGCCACGTCGTCGCCGTTGGTGACGTCCGAGTAGCTGGGGTGGATCCAGATCTTGCTGACCCGGCTCACCGTGCCGTTGGTGCCGTCGAGGTAGGTACGGCCGCCGACCACGCGGACACTGCCGGTGCTCTCGCCGACCACGCAGTGGGCGGCGGTCACGACCTTCGTCGGCGAGACCAGTGTGCCGCCGCAGAACTGGTCCTGCGAGGCGTCCGTGATCTGCATCATGAACGGGTACGCGGTCGTGGTGGTGGTCGTACCGCCGACAATGGGCTGCGGAGCGGCGACGGCGGCGGGCGAGGCGACGAGCGCGGTGGCGGCGGCAGCAGCGACCGCCGCGACGAGGGCGGCGGCCCTTCTCGCACGGGTGAGCCCGGACATGAGTCTCCTCAAGGGGGTTGCCGGTGGGGGGTCGCACGGGTGGGGGGTGGAGCACGAGGGGCTCGGGACCGACCCCCCTGTGCCCGGCGAGCGGCACGTGGATAAACTACGGCCGGATGCCCACCCACCCCAATGAGGGAACCCCCTAGGGGAGTTGGGGCAGGGAAAACCCTCGGTTCGGTGTTCCCCGCCCGGTGCGGACGTCGCGTACGGCTACCTGACGTGCCGCCCCGCAGCCAGCCGGACGATGTCGACCCGGGAACGGATCCCCAGCTTCCGGTAGACCCGGGTGAGCGTCGCCTCGACCGTCTTGACGCTGATGAACAGCCGCCCGGCTATCTCCCGGTTGGTCGCGCCCTCCATCACCAGCGCCGCCACCTGACGCTCCATCGAGGCGAGCCCCTCCAGCGCGGCCGGCGCCGGAGCCGGTGCCGGCCGCCGGTCCGGCGAAGCACCCGCCGCCACCGCCGCGTCGACCTGTCGCAGCCAGGGCAGCGCCCGGCACCGGCGGAACAGCCGGGCCGCCTCGTCGTAAGCCGTCGGACCCGGCCCCCGGCCGGCCCGCAGCAGCGCCAGCTCGAAAGCGGCACGCGCCTCTTCGAGCCCGTAGCCCAGCTTGCTCAGCCGGTCCTGCACCGACGTCAACTGGCCGATCGCCGCCTCGTGTTCGCCGCGCGCGGCTCGCACCAGCGCCTCCGCCCGGTCGAGCACCGCCAGCACGCTCTCCCGCCCGAGCCGCAGCGCCTGCTCGCGTGTCACGTCGATGACGTCCTGCGCCTCCGTGAGCTCCCCGATCCGCACGAGCGCCTCCGCGAGGTCCCCGTGCCAGCGCCCGCGCGCCGGGTCGGTGACGCCGAGCCCGTGCTCCAGCTCGCGCACCCGGCGCAGCGACCGGACGGTGCCCGGCGCGTCCCCGGCGACCAGCTGGACGTATCCGAGGGCGGCCAGCGCGCGGGAGACATAGATCTGGTCGCCGTCCTCCTCGGCGTGCTGCACCGCCTCCTGCGCCAGTGCCAGCGCCTGGTCCGCGCTGCCGCCGGAGGCCTCGGCGAGCGAGGTGAGCATCGCCGACGCCACCTCGCCCATGCCGGAGTCCCGGGCCAGCCGCAGGCTCTCCCGCGCCAGATCGAGCGCGCGTCCGCAGTGCCCGGAGCGCAGTTCGGTCTCGGCCAGCAGCCGCAGGAAGTGCACCTCGCTCTCGACCATGCCGCGCCGCCGCACCTCGCGCAGCAGTGCCGTGACCGTGGTGCGGGCCTGGGGCAGCTGGTCGCTCATCAGCAGCCAGCGGAACCGGGTGGAGCCCGCCCCGTTGTGGTGACACGCCACCTGCGCGTCCTGCGGCTCCTTCAGCGCACGCTTGATGGTCGCCGGCGCGTCCGGGTGACCCATCAGGGTCTCGGCCTGCGCCTGGAAGGCGAGCGCCAGCAGTTCGGTGCGCCGGTCCCCGGCCCGGGCCGCCAGGTCCGCGGCGTGCGCGGCCTCCTCGCGGCCCTCGGCGAAGTCGCCCTCGACGACCAGCGCCCGCCAGGCCAGCTGGTAGTGGACCAGGGCCAGCAGCCGCGGGTCGTCGCCCGCGTCGGCGAGCGCCTGCGGGAAGACGGCGTCCACCTCCCCGAGGGCCTGTCCGGCCGCCTCGATCACCACCATCCAGGCCCGCACCCGCTCGGCCGCGGACGTGACCCGGGTGAGCACCTCGCGCGCGATGTCCCGGGCGAGGTCCACCTCGCCGGCGGTGATCGCGTCCTCGGCGGCCTGCAACCGGCGCTCGTCCGGCCCCGGTACGCTGTCCGCCGGCGCGTGGCGCGCCGCGAGCAGCCCGAGCGAGGCGGCCACCGAGGGCGCGCCGCGGTCCCGGGCCAGCATGGCGGCACCGGCGAGCCGCGCCGCCACCTCCGGATCGGTTCCGGTCGTCGACAGTGCCAGATGCCGGGCCCGCTCTATCGGATCGGAGGCCGCCGTGGAGAGCGCCGCGTGCGCGGCCCGCCGCTGGTGCGCGGGCGCCTCGGCGTACAGCGCCGCCGAGACCAGCGGATGCGCGAAGCGTACGGCGGGTCCCTCCGGCTCCGTGGCCAGCAGCCCGAGTTCGGCCGCGCGGGCGGTCTCGGCCTCGGCGTTCTCCCGGCCCGCCGCGTGCAGCAGGGACAGCGTGGGCCGGGCGCCCGCACTGGCCACGAGAAGGGTGTGGCGGGCGTCCGCGGAGAGCATCTCCAGCCGGCTGAGGACGAGCGCCCGCAGGGAGGTCGGCACCGGCAGCGGCTCGCCCGGGCGCGGCGGGGTCGGGTTCTCGGCGAGGGCGCGGCCCAGCTCCAGGGCGAAGAGCGGATTGCCGCCGCTGGTGCGGTGGATGTCCCGGACCGTGGAACGCGGCAGACCGCTGTAGCCGCGGTGGTCGAGCAGCGCGGAGACCTGGGCGCGGGAGAGCGGGCCGAGCCGGACGGCGAGGGTGTCCGGGGGAGAGGTGCGCAGATGGCGGTCGTACTCCTGGCCCTCGGTCCGTACCGCGCACAGCATCGTGACGGGGCTGTCGCCGAGGCGGCGGGCGGCGAAGCCCAGCAGCTCCGAGCTGGCCGGGTCCAGCCACTGCACGTCGTCCGCGACGACCAGGACCGGCCCTTCGGCGGCGAGCGCCCGCAGCGCGGACAGCACGGCGAGGCGCAGCGCGAGGCCGTCGCGCTGGAGGGTGGACTCCCCGCGGCCGGTGAGCGCCGACTCCAGCGCCGTGGCTTGCGCGGCGGGCAGCTTGCCCGAGACCTCGTCCAGCACCAGGCCGAGCAGGTCGGCCAGGGCCAGGAAGGGCAGATGCGATTCGGACTCCGTCGCCGAGCAGCGCAACACGGTCCGTGCTGCCTCGGCGTTAGTCGCGGCCAATGCCCGCAGCACGGTGGACTTTCCTATTCCGGCGGGCCCGTGGAGCAGCACGCTGCCGCCGCGGCCGAGCTGCGCACGCGCCGCCGTGAACAGTTCCTCCTGGCCGATGACCAGGTCGGGGCGGCTTCTGGCAGGCTCCTTGAAGTCCCGTCGCACGGTCACCGCTCCCTCCGCGTGTCGTGTTCGGGCCAAATTCTAGGCAAGAACTCCTTGAAATCCGGAGCGCCGAGATGGTGAGGGAAATAACAACAGGGGTGCATGGGCAAATTCAGACGACCGTCAGGTGAATGGTCTGCCCGTACCGAAGGCCGCCCATGCCTGGGCGCGGCGGTGTCCGCGACCGGCATCGCAGGTCCACCCTCGTCATGCGGCACCCACCCCGGGGACATCCGCTGACGCGGCCCGCGCGGCGGCCTTCGCCAGGAGATCGCGCCGCGATCGAAGCGCCGGGCGCGGCACCGGAGTCGTCCTGGCCGACGTCGGGAGCGGCCGGAGCGCGCTGGAGACCGCCGCCCTCGGAGAGGCCGGCGGCCCGGCCGTCGCGCCGCCGGGTGGCCACAGCCTCTGACGGCTGCTCCGGGGGCCCGCGCCCCCGCCGTCTCAGTCCAGGATGGCGTGCAGGGTGTCGGCGGGCTGGTTCACCGGGCGCGGGGTGCCGGTGGGGTCGTCGACGGCGAACAGCGGGACGCCGAGGGTGTCGGCGCGGACGCGGGCTTCGGGGACGTATCCGGCCAGCGAGAAGTACACGCAGCGTACGGACTCCGACATCGCCGTCAGCCACAGGCACTCCACGTCCCGCACCGTGGCCGGGTGCCCGGACGGATCGACCTGGGCGAGCAGGCCGCGGGCCGAGAGCCCGATCCCGGACGGTGGCCGCTGGTCGGCGCGGCGCAGGTCGCGGTGGCCGAGGCGATGCAGGTAGAGGGCGGCGGCCGTGACCGCGTCGCGGGCGGTGCGCAGGGCGACCGGTGGCCGGGGACCGGCCACGGGCAGGCGCAGCACCGTTCCGCAGGGGCAGCCCAGCTCCGGGCGGGGCCACTGGTTGCGCCGGCCGCAGGGCGCGCAGGGTACGTCGACCCACTCCTCGTCCCAGCTGCGGTGGGTCACGGCCTGCGGCGCGGCGTGCGGGTCCAGCGGTGGGCCGGCGGGGGCACCGCAGGCGCAGGGGTAGGACGGCGCGGTGTAGAGGTGCTCGCGCCGGCAGGCCGGGCAGCGCACCGGCAGGCTCTCGGGCATGGCCACATCGTGCTCCTCGCTCCCCCTGCCTGTCCGTGCCTTGACGGCATTTGGCACCGACCCTTACATTGCTTCCAGATCGTAGAAGTTACTTTCCGCTATACGGAAGTGCTCACCGGCGGGGCGCGACGGGAGTACGCATCCGACAGCCGAAGCAGGAGTACTCAATGGCTCGTATGACCGCTGCCCGCGCGGCAGTCGAGATCCTCAAGCGCGAGGGCGTCTCGGACGCCTTCGGTGTGCCGGGCGCGGCGATCAACCCGTTCTACGCGGCACTCAAGGCGTCCGGCGGCATCAGCCACACCCTCGCCCGCCACGTCGAGGGCGCCTCGCACATGGCGGAGGGCTACACCCGCACCCACCCCGGCAACATCGGCGTGTGCATCGGCACCTCCGGACCGGCCGGCACCGACATGATCACCGGCCTGTACTCCGCGACGGGCGACTCCATCCCGATCCTGTGCATCACCGGCCAGGCGCCGACCGCGGTGATCCACAAGGAGGACTTCCAGGCCGTCGACATCGCCTCCATCGCCAAGCCGGTGACCAAGATGGCGGTCACCGTGCTGGAGGCCGCGCAGGTTCCCGGTGTCTTCCAGCAGGCGTTCCACCTCATGCGCTCCGGCCGTCCGGGCCCGGTCCTGATCGACCTGCCGATCGACGTCCAGCTCACCGAGATCGAGTTCGACCCGGAGACGTACGAGCCCCTGCCGGTCTACAAGCCGGCCGCCACCCGGGCCCAGATCGAGAAGGCGATCGGGCTGCTGAACGCCTCCGAGCGCCCGCTGATCGTGGCCGGCGGCGGCATCATCAACGCCGACGCAGCCGAACTGCTCGTCGAGTTCGCCGAGCTGACGGGCACTCCGGTCGTGCCGACCCTGATGGGCTGGGGCACCATCCCCGACGACCACGAGCTGAACGCCGGCATGGTCGGCCTGCAGACGTCGCACCGCTACGGCAACGCGACCTTCCTGGAGTCCGACTTCGTCCTCGGCATCGGCAACCGCTGGGCCAACCGCCACACCGGCAAGATCGACGTCTACACCGCGGGCCGCAAGTTCGTGCACGTCGACGTCGAGCCGACCCAGATCGGCAGGATCTTCGCCCCGGACTACGGCATCGCCTCCGACGCCAAGGCCGCGCTGGAGCTGTTCACCGACGTGGCCCGGGAGCTGAAGGCGGCCGGCAAGCTGCCCGACCGCACCGACTGGGCCGCCGCCGCGCAGGAGAAGAAGGCGACCCTCCAGCGGCGTACCCACTTCGACAACATCCCGATCAAGCCGCAGCGCGTCTACGAGGAGATGAACAAGGCCTTCGGTCCTCAGACGCGGTACGTCACCACCATCGGCCTGTCCCAGATCGCCGGCGCCCAGATGCTGCACGTCTACCGCCCGCGCCACTGGATCAACTGCGGCCAGGCGGGCCCCCTCGGCTGGACCGTCCCGGCCGCGCTGGGCGTCGCCAAGGCCGACCCCGAGGCGTCCGTGGTCGCGCTCTCCGGCGACTACGACTTCCAGTTCATGATCGAGGAACTGGCGGTCGGCGCACAGCACCGCATCCCGTACGTCCACGTCCTGGTGAACAACTCCTACCTGGGCCTGATCCGGCAGGCGCAGCGGGCGTTCGAGATCGACTTCCAGGTCAACCTGGAGTTCGAGAACCTCAACTCGCCCGAACTCGGCGTCTACGGCGTCGACCACGTCAAGGTCGCCGAAGGCCTCGGCTGCAAGGCCATCCGGGTGACCGACCCCAGCGAGCTGGGCGCGGCCTTCGAGCAGGCCAAGAAGCTCGCCGCCGAGTACCGGGTGCCGGTCGTCGTCGAGGCGATCCTGGAGCGCATCACCAACATCTCCATGTCCGGCACCAACGACATCAGCAACGTCGTGGAGTTCGAGGAGCTCGCGACGGAGCCCGGCCACGCGCCGACGTCGATCAGGACACTGAAGGTCTGACCCGGCACACGATTCGTCGAGGGCGGCTCACCCGAGGGGTGGGCCGCCCTGTGGCGTCGTCGTCGCTCATCACAACCCGTCCCCGTCACCCGGGGCCCGCCGCCCCCGTGCCGGCGGGCCCCGGTGTGTGAGGGGTATGTGCCCGCGCCGGGGCGCATCCGAAGCATGCGGGCCGCGGATTCAGAGGTTGATGTGAGGAAGCCGTACCCGGCGTACGCCCACCGGCGTACGCGGGGTCATCCCGCGCCGGGCTGCTCGTGGTGCTCCGACAGTCCGGGCCAGTCCTCAGGACCGCCGCCATGCCACTCGATGAAGTCGGTGTCCTCCACGTCGGTGACGTAGAGGTCGGCGAGCCGCAGGATCTCGCTGACGTCGTCCAGGTGCGTGGCCACGCCCAGTGTCTCGTCGCCCTCGGTGACCCGCCGCGAGCCGTCCAGGGCCGGCGGATGCACCACCACGTGCGGGTGCTCCGGTGGATGTCCCATGCCTTCAGGGTGCTGCGGCCGGAGAGGTTTCGCACCCTCGTGCCCGCGGCCGCGGCGCGGAGGGGCCCTGACACGCGGGAGCGCCGGGTACGGGACCGTCCGTACCCGGCGCTGCTCGGCCGGTGCGTGCTGGCCGTCCGGCGGTGCGAGGCTGGGCGCGACAGGACGTTCGCGCCGCCGGACGGAGTCTGTGAGGCTGGGACCGCGGCGGCCGGCGACGGCACCGGTTCCTTCCCTCAGGTCGAAGAAGGAGCTCCGGGACCTTCACCACCGCACTGGCTCGCGGGCCGCCGCGGTCCTCGCCTTGCCCGCCCGGCCACCGGTCGACCACCCCTCATCCGGGTCGCCGGTGGCCTGGCGGGCTGTGCGTCCGGAGTCCTGACCTCCCGTCGGGGTCCGGACGCAGCCCTTGGGTTCAGTCCTCGCGCAGGGCGCGGACCGCCTCCTGGACGCGCTTGCCGTACTCGGGGTCGGCGGCGTGGAAATGGGCCAGGTTCTTCTCGATCACGTCGTCGCGGGAGACCTGCGCGAGGCTGCCGGCGATGTTGGCGACCAGCCGGGACTTCTCCTCGGCGGACATCAGGCGGTACAGCTCGCCCGCCTGGAGGAAGTCGTCGTCCTTGGTGTGCAGGGGTGCCGCGTGGGTGCCGGTGTGGCCGGACACCGCCAGCGGGGCCGACAGGGGGCGGCCGGTCTCGACCGGGCCGTCGTAGGAGTTCGGCTCGTAGTTCTTGGCGTGCCGGCCCTGGGCGTTGCTCGCCATGAAGCCGTCGCGGCCGTAGTTCCGCGCGGTGGTCGCCTTCGGGGCGTTGACCGCGAGCAGCGTGTGGTTGACGCCCAGGCGGTATCGGTGCGCGTCCGCGTAGGCGAACAGGCGGCCCTGGAGCATCTTGTCTGGGGAGGGGCCGATGCCGGGCACGAAGTTGTTCGGGGAGAACGCGGCCTGCTCGACCTCGGCGAAGACGTTGTCCGGGTTGCGGTCCAGGACCAGGCGGCCCACGCGCTGCAGCGGGTGGTCCTTGTGCGGCCAGACCTTGGTCAGGTCGAAGGGGTTGAAGCGGTAGTCCGCCGCCTCGGCGGCCGGCATGACCTGGACATAGAGGGTCCACGACGGGTTGACGCCCCGCTCGATGGCCTGGAGCAGGTCCGTCTGGTGCGAGTTGCCGTCCTTGCCCGCGATTTCGGCGGCCTGCTCGGTGCTCAGGCAGCGGATGCCCTGGTTCGTCTTGAAGTGGTACTTGACGAAGAAGGCCTCGCCGTCGGCGTTGGTCCACTGGTAGGTGTGCGAGCCGTAGCCGTTCATGTGGCGGTACGACGCCGGGATGCCGCGGTCGCCCATCAGCCAGGTCACCTGGTGCGTGGCCTCGGGGGCGTGCGCCCAGAAGTCCCAGACGTTGTCCGGCTCCTGGCGGCCGGTGAACGGGTCCCGCTTCTGTGAGTGGATGAAGTCGGGGAACTTGACCGGGTCCTTGATGAAGAAGACGGGCGTGTTGTTCCCGACGAGGTCGTAGTTGCCCTCTTCGGTGTAGAACTTCACGGCGAAGCCGCGCGGGTCGCGCACCGCGTCCGCGCCGCCCAGCGAGTCCGCCACGGTCGAGAAGCGCACGAACGTCTCGGTGCGCTTGCCGACGGCGCTCAGGAAGTCGGCGTGGGTGAAGCCGGTGACGTCGTCGGTCACCTCGAAGTAGCCGTACGCGCCCGAGCCGCGGGCGTGCACCACGCGCTCCGGGATGCGCTCGCGGTTGAAGCGCGCGAGCTTCTCCAGCAGGTGCTGGTCCTGGAGCAGGAGCGGGCCGCCGACGCCGGCGGAGGCGGAGTTCTGGTTGTCGGCGACCGGGGCGCCGGACTCGGTGGTGAGCACGCGCTTCGACATGGTGACCTTCCGTACGAGGGGCAGCGGAAAAAGAATTCCACTTCGTGGAGCATCTGCTTCGTGGAGCCTAGGTTCGGGGCGATCGCGACGTCAACAGTTTGTTGAAGTCGAGGGGGGTTCCGGGCGGCACCACCGCCTGGGCGCGACAGGACAGGTGTCGGCGGCGGCGCCGCCCGGAGGTCTCGAAAGGGTCAGACCTGGGCGCCGGACAGGCGCTCCACGGCCCGCAGCAGGGCCGAGTGGTCCAGACCCCCGTCGCCCTGCGTGCGCAGGGAGGCCACCAGCTGGGCGACCACGGCGCCGACCGGCAGCGCCGCGCCGACGTTGCGGGCCGCGTCGGTGACGATGCCCATGTCCTTGTGGTGCAGGTCGATCCGGAAGCCCGGCTTGAAGTCCCGGTTCAGGAAGTTGTCCCTCTTCCGGGTCAGCACGGTCGAGCCCGCGAGCCCGCCGTTGAGGACGTCGAGGGCGGCCTTGAGGTCCACGCCGGACTTCTCCAGGAAGACCACGGCCTCCGCGCACGCCTGGATGTTCACGGCGACGATCAGCTGGTTGGCGGCCTTCACGGTCTGGCCTGAGCCGTGCGGACCGCACAGCACGATCGTCCTGCCCAGCGCGTCGAAGATCGGCTTCGCCTGGTCGAAGTCGGCCTGCTCGCCGCCCACCATGATGGACAGCACGGCCTCGATGGCGCCGGCCTCACCGCCGGAGACGGGCGCGTCCAGCACCCGGATGCCCTTGTCGCGGGCGGCGGCGGCCAGGTCGACGGAGGTCTGCGGGGTGATCGAGGACATGTCGATCAGCAGGGTGCCCGGCTTCGCGTTCCCGAGAATGCCGTCGGGGCCGTACGCGATGGCCTCGACCTGCGGCGACGCGGGCACCATCGTGATGACCACGTCGGCGTCCCGCACGGCCTCGGCGATCGAGCCGGCGACGGTGCCGCCGGCGGCGGCCAGCCGGTCCAGCTTCTCCTGCTCCAGCGTGAAGCCGGTGACGTCGTAACCCGCCTTGATCAGGTTCTCCGACATGGGGGAGCCCATGATGCCGAGGCCGATCCAGGCGATCTTGGGAAGGGTGCTCATGGTTGGGGGTACCTCTCAGTACAGGGGATCAGCGGGACAGCCAGTCGAAGGCCTCGGTGCTCGGGCGGTCGCCCGGCTTGTACTCCAGGCCGACCCAGCCGTCGTAACCGGCCTTGCGGAGCTGGTCGAGGAGCTCCTCCAGCGGCAGCGTTCCCGTGCCCGGCGCGCCACGGCCCGGGTTGTCGGCGATCTGCACGTGGCCGGTCTTCTCGGCGTACGCGGCGATCACCTGCGGCAGGTCCTCGCCGTTCATCGACAGGTGGTAGAGGTCCATCAGGAACCGGGCGTTGCCGAGGCCGGAGGCCTGGTTGACCTTGTCGACGATGCCGATCGCGGCCGGCGCCGACACCAGCGGGTACAGCGGCGACTCGGGCTTGTTGAGGGCCTCGATCAGCAGGATCGCGCCGATCCGGTCGGCGGCGCGGGCCGCCAGGACCAGGTTCTCCAGCGCGAGCGCGTCCTGCTCGGCCGGGTCGACGCCCTCGACGCGGTTGCCGTACAGCGCGTTGAGCGCCGTGCAGCCGAGGGAGGCGGCGAAGTCGGCGGCCACGCCGATGTTCGCGCGGAACCGCTCCGACTCCTCGCCGGGGATGGACAGGGCGCCGCGGTCCGGGCCCGGCAGCTGTCCGGCGTAGAAGTTCAGGCCGGTGAGCTGGACGCCCGCCTCCTCGATCGCCTGCTTCAGGGCGTCGAGCCCGGACCGCTCGGGGGTGGGGGAGTCGACCCAGGGCCACCACAGCTCGACCGCGGTGAAGCCGGCCGCGGCGGCCGCGGCCGGGCGCTCCAGAAGCGGGAGTTCCGTGAAGAGGATCGACAGGTTGACGTTGAAGCGCTGGTCTGCGAATCCCATCGGGGGTCGGCGCTCCCTTCCTGCTGTGCGCTTATTCCGTATTGCGGAAGTTGGTTTCTGCTTAACGGAAGAGTGCCCGTGGGGGGTGAGCGCTGTCAAGACCGGCCCGCAAAAAAAGCGCCCCCGGCGCGCGTGGCGCGGGGGCGCTGGGGAGGCGGAGGTTCACAGCGCGTCGACGGCGCTCACCTTCCAGCCCCCGGACGTGCGGGTCATCGTCATCCGCACCCGGTTCAGGTCCACGCGGGAGCCGGTGACCTGGGTACTGCGGGTGACCTGGTTGACGAAGAGCAGGACCACGGCCTCGTCCGCCGAGGCCGACACCACGGAGGCGGCCGGCAAGCCGCCGCCGGCCGGCCGCGCCACCGTCGCCCGCACCACACCGTCGTACTTCTTCGCCGTGGGCCCCACCACGGTCCGCGTGGTCCTGCCGTACTCGTCGCGGAACGACCCGGTGAGATGGGCGCGCGCCGCGGCGAAGTCCCGGTCCAGGTGGCGGTGGTCGTACGACAGCACGACGGGTGCCGCCTTCCGCGCGGCCGCCAGCGCCTCGACGCGTGCCCGCTCGTCCCGGGCCCCCTCCCGGTACCGCTGTCCCAGTACGACGACGGCGACCGAGCCCACCAGGAGCAGGACGGACAGGACCGCGGCCCACAGCCCCCGCCGGGACCGCCGTGCGGCCGTCTCCCGCGGGCCGTCCTGCGCGAAGTCCTCCGGCGACGGCTCCGGCGGGTCGTCCCAGCCGTCCGGCGGCTCGACGACCACGGTGCGCCCGGCGACCGGTGCCCTCACCGCGGCGGAAGCAGGGTGCCGCTCCGCGCGTTTGGCCGCGGCGCGGGCCGCCGCCGTCATCGTGCGCCGGGCCGGGGAACCGGAGACGCGTCCTCGGGTGCCGGGTTTCGCCACGGTCTTCCTCCTCACTGGATCGGGCGGGATCGGTTCAGCCCACGAACTCGACGGCGGAGGTCAGCCAGCGGCCGCCCTCGTGGACCAGGTCGAGTTGCAGCCGGTACGTCCGTGCCTCGCCGTGGGGCGCCGCGGTGTTGGTCACCTTGCTGTCGGCGACCACCAGCACGCGGGCCGAGCGCTCGTCGGAGCGGACGATGCCCGCGTCCAGGACCTGGCCCTCGGACACGGACTTGTTCCGCGCGACGAGCTCGGTCAGCTCCTCGGTCTGCGCGGCGAACTCCTTCTTGAAGTCACCGGTCGCGCCCTTGAGCACGTTGGCGCTGTCCCGGTCGTAGCGCCGGTGGTCGAGCGAGGTGAAGTTGAGCGCCGACCGGCGGGCCGCCGTGAGGATGTCCTGGCGGCGCTGCTCCGCCTCCCGCTGCTCGTACACCCGGCTGCTCAGCCACAGCGCCGACGCGGTGCACAGGAGGGTCGCCACGACCAGCCCCACCGACATCGCTGCGGAGCGTCCGGCTCGGGCGGACAAGCCACGGGCCGCCCGGACCACCCTCCCTCTCATGCCATCGGTCCGACGAGCAGCCATTGCCACGACTCCTTTCCGAATACGGTCTGCAGGCCGCCCGTCGAGCCGATCTCGACGGGCGTTCCGTCCGGGCCGGTGAGACCACCGGTCCCCGGGTCGTACGGCGCCACGTACGCCGTCCGGTCGGCGCCGCCGGTGCCGGCCGCCGCGCCGGGGGCGTTCTGCGCGCCGCGCACCGAGGTCGCGCTGCCGCGCGGGGCCGCGCAGCGCGCGCCGGTGTTCGCCTCGCGTGTGCTGGTGTCGGCCGGGTCGCGCCGGGCGGTGCCGCCGTACCCCTCGGTGCAGGGCGGCGGGTCGTCGGCGTTCACGACCAGGCCGAAGTGGGTGGTGCCGTCGCCGGGGACGACCGTGTGGCTGCCCGCGACCACCACCGGGAAGGTGACCAGCGCCTGCTCCACGCCGGGCAGCCGGGCGAGCGTGACCTGTCCGCCGCTGATCAGGTTGGCCAGCAGCACCGACAGCCGCGGCTCGACCGACTTCAGCAGCGAGTTGATCTCCACCGCCGCCGGCGTCGCGTTGCCGATGAGCTTGCGCAGGTCACCGTCGCTGGACTTCAACTCCTCGGTCAGCAGCGCCAGATCGCGCGCGAAGGACTTGATCGACGAGCCCTGGTCGGCCTGCGTCTTCAGCACCTTCCGGGAGTCCTCGATCAGCGCGATCGTCTCGGGCAGCGACCCGGACGCCGACTCGACGAGCGCGTTGCCCGAATCGACCAGCCTGCCCAGGTGCGGGCCGGTACCGGCGAAGGCCTTGCCCAACTCGTCGACGGTGACCCGCAGATCGTCCTTGCCGACCGAGTTCACCAGCCGGTCGAGGCCGAGCACGAGGTCCGTCGTGGGCAGCGGCACACGCGTGCTGCCGCGCGGGATCGTGCTGCCGTCCAGCAGGTACGGCCCGTCGGACGCGCGCGGCTGGAGGTCGACGTACTGCTCGCCCACCGCCGAACGGTTCGCCACCACGGCGAGCGTGTCCGCCGGGATGCGCGGTGCCCCGTCCTTGATGTCCAGCGCGACGGAGACCCCGCCGCCGCCGGTCAGCCGCAACTCCCCGACCCGGCCCACCGGCACCCCGCGATAGGTGACCTCGGCGCCGGTGAAGATGCCCCCGGACGCCGCGAAGTCGGCCCGCACGGTGTAGCCGCGGCCGAGGACACCGTCCACCAGGCCCGTGTACTCGGCACCGACGTACGACACACCGACGGCGGTGATGGCGGCGAAGGCGACCAGCTGGGCCTTGACCGTACGGGTGATCACGGCTGTATCCCCTTCAGCAGCAGTTCGGCGAGGGCGAGGTCGATCCCCGGCGCCAGGCCCCGGCCGGTGCCGCGAGCGCCGGTGCCAGGTGCGCCGCTGCCCTGTGCGCCGCTGCCCTGTGCGCCGGTCCCGTGAGCGGCCGTGCACACCGGCGGGCACAGCAGGTCTGCGGGCGGAGGCGAGGGGGCGGGCGGCGCGTCGGGCAGTCCGGGGCCGGGCGTCGGCACGCCCGGCAGGCCGGGCACGTCGGGAAGTTCCGGGACGTCAGGAAGAGCGGGCGGGTCCGGAAGATCCGGAGTGTCGGGAGCGCCGCCCCCGTCGCCGCCGCCCGGCTCCTCCGCCAGGTTCCCGTACAGGCTCGCCAGATCGAGATCGGCCGTGACACTCAGGTTCACGTAGTCGCCCTTGATCGCGTCCACCGCGTTCCGCGGGAAGGGGTAGGTGGTCAGCAGTTCCAGGGCGTTGGGCAGGTCGGCGCCCGCCTTGTTCAGCTGCTTCAGGATCGGGCGCAGCCGCTTCAGATTGGCGACCGTGTCGTCCCGCGAGGCCCTGACCACTTCGGTGCCGGTGGTGCCGAGCCTCGACAGGGCGGTGAGCATCCTCGTCAGGTCGCGCCGCTGATCGGCGAGTACCTTGAGTGCCGGCGGCATCGTGTCGACGGCCGTGGCGATCGTCCGTTTCTCCTTCCCCAGCCGCCCCGCGAGCCGGTCGACGGCCTCGATCGCGCGGACGATGTCCCGGCGCTGGTCGTCGAGGCCGCCCAGGAAGGTGTCCAGCTCCTTGAGCAGGGACCTGACCCGGTTCTCCCGTCCCTCCAGGGCCTTGTTGAGTTCCACGGTGATCGTCTTGAGCTGGGCCACTCCACCGCCGTTGAGGAGCGCGGACAGGGCGGACAGCACCTCCTCGATCTCCGGGTTGCGGCCGCTGCGGCCGAGCGGGACACGGTCGCCGTCGCGCAGCCGCCCCACGGGCGCCGTGCCGGGCGGGGCGGCCAGGGCGACGTACTTCTCGCCCAGGACGCTGGTCTGCCTCAGCTCGGCGACCGCGTTGGCGGGCAGCTTCACCGAGTCGGCGACCCGCAGTCGTACGCGCGCGTGCCAGCCGTCCAGCTCCACCTTCTCCACGGAGCCCACGGTGACCTCGTCGACCTTCACGGCCGACTGCGGGACCAGGTCGAGGACGTCGCGGAACTCGACGGTGACGCGGTACGCGCGGTCGCCCGAGGCGGCCCCGCCGGGAAGTTCGACGTCGTACCAGCCGTTGAACTCGCAGCCGGACAGCAGCAGCGAGGCCACCGCCACCCACGCACACCTGCGCGCCCCGCTCATGCGCCGCCCTCCAGGATGCCGCCCAGCGTCCGGTCGGCCGTGCCCGGCACGGCGGGCGCGGCCGGCACCTCGGGCAGGGAGCCGAACAGCTTCTCCAGTTCCGCGCAGTCGGCCCGCTCGCCGGTGGTCCTCAGCACGGAGCACAGCAGTGCGGCCGGGTCCTGCGGGTGCTGCGGGTTGTTGCGGGTGTCGAGGGTTCCGGAGGAGGCGTTGTAGGCGTTCTGGAGGTTCGACAGTCCCGTGGGGGCGACCTCCAGCAGCTCCTCCAGGGCCGCCCGCTGGGCGACGAGGACCTTGGTCACCTTGCTGAGGCCCTTCACGTTCGACGTCAGTGACCGCTTGTTCTCCTTCACGAACGCGGACACGTCACCGAGCGCGGCGGCGAGGTTGCGCAGGGCCGCCGCGAGGTCGTCGCGCTCCCCGGCGAGCTGCTCGGCCACCTGGGCGAGGCTGGTGTTGAACGACCGCACACTCCTGTCGTCCGCCGCCAGCGCCGCCGTGAACACCTGGAGGTTGCGCACGGTGCCGAACAGGTCCCCGCGTCCGTCGGACAGCGTGGTCACGGCCTCGGAGAGGTCCCTCACCGTCCGGTGGATGTTCTCGCCCTGGCCGTCGAGGTTCTCCGCGCTCACCCCGAGCAGCCGGGACAGGGAGCCGTCCCTGTTGGCGCCGTCGGGGCCGAGCGCCTCCGCCGTGGTGTGCAGACTGTCGAAGATCCGGTCCAGCTCGACCGGCACGGCCGTGCGCGACCGGGGAATGACGGCGCCGTCCCGCAGGACCGGGCCCTTGCGGTACACCGGCAGCAGCTGCACGTAACGGTCACTGACCACCGAGGAGTTGATGATGGCGGCCTGTGCGCCGGCCGGCACCCGGCGTGCCTCGTCGTACTCCAGCTCCACCCGTACCCGGCCGCCTTGCGGCGTGACGGCCCGCACCTCGCCGATCCGGACCCCGAGGACCCGGACGTCGGAGCCGGGATAGATCCCGACCGTGCGCGCGAAGTAGGCGGTGACCCGCACCTTCCCGGGGCGCGGCCACAGGACGAGGGCGAGTCCGGCGACCAGGGCCAGTACGACGAGCAGCGCCAGTCGTTTCCGCAACGCGGGTCTCATCGTGCGCCTCCCGTGCTCGGCACCACCGGGGCGGCGACCAGGTTCTGGACGTAGGAGTCGAACCAGCGGCCGTTGCCCAGGGTGTTGGTGAAGACCCGGACGTAGGGCGCGAGGAGTTTGACGCTGCGGTCCAGGCTCGACTGGTTGCGTTCGAGCATCTTCACCACCTGGTTCAGGCCCTTCAGCGCCGGTCCGATCTCCTTGTCGTTGTCCTCGACCAGGCCGGAGAGTTCGACGCCGAGCGCGGCGGAGGTCGTCAGCAGCTTGTGGATGGCCTCGCGCCGCTTGCTGATCTCCTTGAACAGCTTGTCGCCGTCCTCCACGAGGGCGGTGAAGTCCGAGGAACGCTCGGCCAGTACGCCGGTGACGCCGTTCGCGTGGTCGAGGAGTTCACGCAGCGCCTTGTCGCGCGAGGCGACGGTCCGGGAGATCTTCGACAGGCCCTCGACGGACGCCCGGACCTCGGCGGGGGAGTCCTCGAAGGTGGTGGAGATGGTGTCCAGGGCCGTCGCCAGCCGTTCGGTGTCGACCTCCTCCGTGGTGGTCGTCAGATCGCTGAACGCCTGCACGACGTCGTACGCCGGGACGGTCCGCGTCAGCGGGATCTCACTGCCGGGCGCCAGCTGTCCGGCACCTTCGGGGTGCAGGGCGAGGTACTTGGCGCCGAGGATCGTCTTCACCCGGATCGAGGCGCCGGTCGCGGTGCCGAACTCCGGGTCGCCCTTGATCTTGAAGGTCACCTTGACGTGGTCGCCGTCCAGGTCGACCTGCTGGACCTTGCCGGTCTTGACCCCGGCGATCCGCACCTCGTCCCCGGGCTTGAGCCCGCCCGCCTCCGCGAAGGCGGCGCTGTACGTCTCCCCGTCGCCGATCACCGGCAGGGAGTCGGCGTGGAACGCGGCGACGGTGAGCAGCGCGAGGGTGGTGAGGCCGACGGCGCCGATCGTGACGGGGTTGCGCTCACGGAAGGGCCGGATCCGCAGCCGCGGCAGCCGGATCGTCATCCCGCGCACCTCGCCCTCGCCACGTGCATCTCGGGCGTGATCACCTCGCGTGTCCTCGGCAGCACGATCCGGCCGTCGAAGTCGCAGAGGTAGAAGTTGAACCACGAGCCGTAGGACGCCGTCCCGGTCAGCTCGTTCAGCTTGTTCGGCAGCCGCTTCAGGACGCCCTCCACGGTCTTCTCGTTCCTGTTCAGCGTTCCGGTGAGCTCGGTCAGCTCGGCGATGTCGTCCTTCAGCGGCGGACGGGCGTCCGCGAGCAGGCCCGACGTGGCCTCCGTGAGGTCGCCGATGCTCACCAGCGACTCCCCGATCGGCTTGCGGTCGGCGGACAGCCCCGAGATCACCCGGCGCAGCTGCCTGAGCAGCCCGGAGAAGCGGGCGCCGCGCCGGTCGAGCGTCGCCAGCACGGTGTTGAGGTTGTCGATGACGGAGCCGATCAACTGGTCCCGGCCGGCGAGGGTGGTGGTGAGCGAGGCCGTGTGCGCCAGCAGGCTGTCGACCGTTCCGCCCTCGCCCTGGAGGGTCTTGATGATCTCGGTGGCGAGCTGGTTGACGTCCTTGGGGCTGAGCGCGGCGAACAGCGGCTTGAAGCCGTTCAGCAGCGCGTTGAGGTCCAGCGCGGGCTGGGTGCGCGCCGGCGGGATGGTGCCGCCGGGCCGCAGCCGGGTGCCGTCGCCCGCGCCCTCGGTCAGGGCCACGTACCGCTGCCCGACGAGGTTGCGGTAGCGGATCACCGCCCCGGTGCTGGTGAGCAGCGGGCGGTCCTCGGTGACGGTGAAGGTGACCTCCGCCCGTGTCCGGTCCTTGATGCGGATGCCCTCGACCTCGCCGACCCGTACCCCGGCCACCCGGATGTCGTCGCCCTCCTCCAGGCCGGTGACGTCGGTGAACACCGCGCGGTAGGTGTGCTCGGGGGTGAAGGAGACGTTGACGATGGTGGCGGCGAGCAGGGCCGTCGCCAGGATCGTCACCAGCGCGAAGAGGCTGAACTTGATCAGCGGCGCCGCGGTCCGGCGCGCACGCGTGCTCATGCGACGCTCACCGCCGTCCCCCGTGCCATCGGCCCGAACAGCAGCGTCGCCACCGGCGGCACCTCGTCGGCGGGCACGCCCAGCACGGGAGCCACGAGCGAACCGACGGCCCGCTGCTCGGCCCGCGTCCCCGACACCCCGGACGTGCCGTCGTTCAGCTTGGTGTGCGGCGCGGGCACGCCCGGGTGGGGCAGGCCGCGGCAGTTCGGGCCGGACCGTTCGCCGTAGCGCGGCTCCTCGCCGGGCTCGTACGCCGGCCGGTGCCGTACGACCTCCAGGGTGATCCGCATCCTCCCGCCCCGGAACGCGTCCTGGGAGGCCGCGTCCTGCCGGACCAGGCCGTCGAGGAGGCACGGGTACTCGGGCGAGTAGCGGGCGAACAGCTCCAGCGTGGGCCGGGAGACCCGGCCCAGCGTGATCAGCCGGTCGCCGGTCGCGGCGAGGAATCCGTCCGCCGTGCGGGCGGCGGTCGTGGTCGAGGTGAGCGCTGCGGCCAACTGTTCCTCCTTCTCCACCAGCGTGCGGCTGGTCGTGACGGTGTTGCGGAGGATCCGCAGCAGGTCGGGCGCCGCGTCGCCGTACACCTCGGCGACGTCCGCGAACCGCGCGATGTCCTCCTTCAGGGACGGCAGATGCGGGTTGAGGCGGCGCAGATAGGCCTCCACGCGCGTGAGGTTGTCGCCGATCCGGTCGCCGCGCCCCTCCAGTGCCGTGGCGAACGCGGAGAGCGTGGCGTTGAGTTCACCGGGCTTCACCGTCCGCAGCAACGGCAGCAGGTCGTTCATCAGCTGCTGGAGCTCGATGCCGACGCGGGTGCGGTCCTGGGTGATGACGTCCCCGGCGCGGATCGGCCGCGCGGACGAGCCGGCGGGCACCACCAGGTCTACGTACTTCTCGCCGAACAGCGTCTTGGGCAGCAGCCGCGCGTGCACGTCGGCGGGGATGTACGCGACGTGCTCCGGCTTGAGCGCGATGTCCAGGGTGGCCTTCGTGCCGTCCGCGCGCACCCCGCGCACCTCGCCGACCAGCAGCCCGCGCAGCTTGACGTCGGCCCGCCGGTCGAGCTGGTTGCCCAGGCGGTCGGCCTCCAGTGTGATCCGCACGACGGGCGTGAACGCCTGCTGGTAGACGGCGACGGACAGGGACAGCAGCAGTGTGAGCACGGCGACGAAGACGACGCCGTACAACCGCAGCCTCAGCACCCTCACCCGGCTCACCCCGCGATCCGCACGGTCGTGTTGGCGCCCCAGATCGCCAGGGACAGGAAGAAGTCGAGGACGTTGATCGCCACGATCGAGGTCCGCACGGCCTTGCCCACCGCGACGCCGACGCCCGCCGGCCCGCCGCTCGCGTAGTAGCCGTAGAAGCAGTGCACGAGGATGATCACGACGGCGAAGACCAGCACCTTGCCGAAGGACCACAGCACGTCCACCGGGGGCAGGTACTGCTGGAAGTAGTGGTCGTAGGTGCCCGCCGACTGCCCGTAGTAGCCGGTGGTGATGGTGCGGGCGGCGAGGTACGACGACAGCAGCCCGACCACGTACAGCGGGATCACCGCGACGAACCCGGCGATCATCCGGGTGGTCACGAGGAACGGCAGCGAGGGCACGCCCATGACCTCCAGCGCGTCGGTCTCCTCGCTGATCCGCATCGCGCCGAGCTGGGCGGTGAACCCGGCGCCGACCGTCGCGGACAGGGCGAGCCCGGCCACCAGCGGCGCGATCTCGCGGGTGTTGAAGTACGCCGACAGGAACGCCACGAAGTTGGACGTGCCGAGCTGGTTGAGCGCGGCGTACCCCTGGAGGCCCACCTCGGTGCCGGTGAAGAACGACAGGAAGGCGATCACGCCGACGGTGCCGCCGACGACGGCGAGGGCGCCCCGGCCGAAGCTGACCTCGGCGAGCAGCCGCAGGACCTCCTTCTTGTAGCGGCGCAGGGTGCGGCCGGTCCAGGCCAGCGAGCGCCCGTAGAAGGTGAGTTGGGTGCCCAGGTCCTCGAGGGACTTCAGGGGGCGGTCGAGAAGTCTCATCGGCTAGCCCCTCTGCGGGACGACCTGGAAGTACACCGCGGTCATCACGAAGTTGGTCACGAACAGCAGCATGAAGGTGATCACCACCGACTGGTTCACCGCGTCGCCCACGCCCTTCGGGCCGCCCTTCGCGGTGAGTCCCTTGTACGAGGCGACGATCGCGGCGACGGCGCCGAAGACGAGCGCCTTGACCTCGGCCGCCCACAGGTCCGAGAGCTGGGCGAGCGTGGTGAAGGAGGCCAGGTACGCGCCGGGCGTGCCGTCCTGCAGGACGACGTTGAAGAAGTAGCCGCCCGCCACACCCACCACCGACACCAGGCCGTTGAGCAGCACCGCCACCAGCATCGACGCCAGCACACGCGGCACGACGAGGCGCTGGATCGGGTCGATGCCCAGCACCTGCATCGCGTCGATCTCCTCCCGGATCTTCCGCGCCCCGAGGTCCGCACAGATCGCTGTTCCGCCCGCGCCCGCGATCAGCAGCGCGGTCACGATCGGTGACGCCTCGCGCAGCACCGCGAGGACCGAGGCCGCGCCCGCGAACGACTGGGCGCCGAGCTGCCGGGTGAGGCTGCCGATCTGGAGGGCGATGACGGCGCCGAAGGGGATGGAGACGAGCGCGGTCGGCAGGATGGTCACGCTCGCGATGAACCATGCCTGCTGGATGAACTCCCGCACCTGGAAGGGCCGCTTGGGGACCGTCCGCACGATGTCCAGGGCCATCGCGAACAGGCTGCCGGAGTGGCGCAGCGCGCCGACGGGGTCGAGGCTCATGCCCGGGCCACCTCCTGCTCCCGCTCGGCGATGGCCTGCCAGCGGGGTGGCCGGGCGATGCCGGGGCCGGGCAGCAGCCGTGGCGTGAGGGGCTGAAGGGCGGTGGTTTCGTCGATCTGCGCCAGTTCCTGCTCGACCTGGGCGGCGTCCTTCTCCTCCGCCATGCCGATCGGGCCCTGCATCCGCCCGTTCAAAAACTGCCGCACGACCGGTTCGTCGCTGGTCAGGAGCTGGTCGCGAGGCCCGAACATCACCAGCTCGCGGCGGAACAGCAGCCCGATGTTGTCCGGGACCTGACGGGCCGAGGCGATGTCATGGGTGACGATCAGGAAGGTCGCGTCGATCTGGGCGTTCAGGTCGACGATGAGCTGGTTGAGGTAGGCGACGCGGACCGGGTCGAGGCCCGAGTCCGGCTCGTCGAAGAGGATGATCTCGGGGTCGAGGACCAGCGCGCGGGCCAGCCCGGCACGTTTGCGCATGCCGCCGGAGATCTCGCCGGGCAGTTTCTGCTCGGCACCGATCAGGCCGACCAGGTCCATCTTCGCGAGGACGATCCGCCGGACCTCGCTCTCCGGCTTGCGGGTGTGCTCACGCAGCGGGAAGGCGATGTTGTCGTACAGGTTCATCGAGCCGAACAGCGCGCCGTCCTGGAACAGCACGCCGAAGAGCTTGCGCACCTCGTACAGCTCGTGCTCGCGCAGCCCGGTGATGTCCCGGCCCTGGATCGTGATCGAGCCCCGGTCCGGCCTGAGCAGTCCGACGAGCGTCTTGAGGAACACCGACTTGCCCGTGCCCGAGGGGCCGAGCATGACCGAGACCTCACCGGCGGGCAGCGTCAGTGAGACGTCCTGCCAGATGACCTGGTGACCGAAGGACTTGGTCAGCCCTTCGACGCAGATCTCGACACCCATCCGGTTCACCCCTCAGCCGTGGAGCAGCTTCGACATCTGCTCTACGGGGAGGGGCGGGCGGTCCGTCGCGGCGGAGGCCGACTTTTTTCGGACCGGTCGAGCCGGGCTACGGGAGGGAGGGAACCGGTGCTCCGGCACTCTCCGGCGGATTCGGCGGATCGGTGAGGTCGGGGAGGTCCGGGAGGGCGGGACGGTCCGCGGGACGGTCCGGTACGGCGTGCGGGAGGTCGCGCACGTCCGGGCTGACGGGGATGCGGGGCAGTTGCGGTACTCCGGGCATCTCAGGCGCCAGTCCCGGCGCCGCGGACACCTCCGGCAGGGACGGCACCGACAGCGGCAGCAGCGGACGGTCTCCCGGTGTACGTGTCGGCTCCGGGGTGCCGGTCCTCAGGGCGGCAGGGCGCCCGGGCACGTCCGGGGATGCCGCCGGCCCGGGTGTGGCCGGCCGCCGCCACGCCTCCGGCGCCGGGGAGCCCGACGTCCCGGGCGTCCCGGGCGCCGTGCCCTGCCCGTCCCCGTCGTAGGCGTACGGCAGCACGAACCCGGCCACCGCCAGCGTCGCCGCCGTGGACGCCAGCGCGACGGCCTGCGCCTGCGAGGCCCCGCGCGGACTGCCCCGGCCGCACAGGAACAGGGCGAGACCGAGCGTGCCGGCCAGCGAGTCGCGCAGTGTGCGGCGGGCCCGGGCCAGCAGCGACTCCACCGTCCGGTAGCTCAGGCCCATCCGCACGGCGACCTGACCGACGTCCAGGTCCTGCGACTTCAGCCGGAGCGCCTCCGCCTGGCGCGCGGGCAGCTCCCCGCTGCGCACCGCCAGCCACTTGGCCTCCGCCCGGTCGCACACCGCCTCCTCGACCGGCACGGGGCCGGGCGCGATCAGCGTGGGGCTGGTGCGCACCTCGGCCTCGCGGTTGACCTGCCGGTACCGGTCCACGCACAGCCGGATCGTCACCGTCGTCAGCCAGGCCGCGAGCCGCTCGTCGTCCAGGTCGGGGCGCTCGGCGGCGCGCAGCATCGCCTCGTGCACGGCGTCCTCGGCGTCCTCCGGGGACATCGACCGGCGGCGGGCCACCTTGAGCAGGTGCTCACGGTGGCTCCACATGTGCTCCCAACGGTCGCGGGCCGCCTGTGCCTGCGCGGGCGTGTTCGTCGCCATGAGGGCCCCTTCGCGCTCATCCGCCGGTCGGCTCACCCGGCGGAGGGCGACATTACCGCCCGGTAGCCGTGCTTGTGGAGGGGGCGGCGCCCATCGACTCGCCTGCGGGCAGCAGGTCGCCGCCGGGCAGGCCGCCGCCCGGCAGGACGGCTCCGGCGCCCGGCAGGGGGAGCGGGGGCCGTGGCGACGGCGGCGTGGACGGGCGGCCGGCGGGGGACGGCCGAGATGCCGCGGGGGAGGGTGCCGGGGCGGGCGACGGTGTACCGGGTCCGTCGTCCGTGCGGCGGGTGCCCGGCGTGGGTGACGGCTCGCGCGGCACCGGCCGGTCGGCCTCGCGCTCCGGGCCGCGGCCGCCCGGCGTCCCGGCGTCCGGCACGACCCGGTGGCCCGCCAGGAAGTACGCGAACCAGGCCCGGACCGTGCGCAGGTACGCCGTCGAGTGGTTGTAGCCGAGGACCGCCGCGTCCAGGTCGCCGGGCGTGGTCAGATCCCGGCCGTCCGCGCACAGGTAGCGCCCGGCCGCGAGCGCCGCGTCGAAGACGTTGTGCGGGTCGGCCCGCCCGTCGCCGTTGCCGTCCGTGCCCCACACCGCCCAGGTCGAGGGGATGAACTGCATCGGACCGACCGCGCGGTCGTACACGGTGTCCCCGTCGAGCGCACCCCCGTCGGTGTCCCGGATGAGGGCGAAGCCGTCGCCGTCGAGGCGTGGGCCGAGGATCGGCGCCCGTGTCGTACCGTCCGCGGCCACCCGCCCGCCGCGCGCCTGACCGGACTCCACCTGCCCGACGGCGGCCAGCAGCTGCCACCGAAGCCCGCAGCCCGGCGACATGTGCGCGAGGCGGGCCTCGGCCCGCCGGTAGGCGGCGAACACGCTCACCGGCAGCGCGCCGTCCTCCTGCGACGTCATGGCCCGCCCTGCTCGCAGCGGCGGGAGCTCCGTGCGGTACGGGGTGTCCCCGGACACGCTCGGCCCACGTCCGGCGCCGGGCTCGGGGTGGGCGGGCGCGGCGGCCCGCGCCGACGGGGTGGCCCCCGGCGCCTGCGACGCGGTCAACGCCGCCAGGGCCACCGCCGCGATCGCCGTACCCTTCGCGCCCCTGACTCCGTGCCGTCCTGACATGCTGCGGCCCCTCCCTGTGCGGTCACTGCGGTCGACTGCTCTACGGGGAGGGTCGGCCCGTCCGTCGCCGGACGTGCCGGTTCGGCGACGGGAACGGTGCGGGAACGCCTTCCCGCGCCTGAGGGTGCCTTCCGGACCGCGATCCCTCCGGCGCCCTCCTGCACGCCCGACGGCCGTTGCCGTCCACCGGCCGGGCGGCACAATGTGCCCGCAGGTGCCCTCCGGGTGGAGGGCTGAGAGGATGCAGGTCAACGACGCCATGGGGGCACAGTGCGACTGAAAGTGGAATTCACGACGGAACCCTTCGACCTCGACGAGGCCCCCGCGCACGCGCTCGTGGCCCGCGAGGTGATCGAGGCGGCCGAGCTGGACGCCGTGGACGTCGGCCCCTTCGGCAACACCGCCGAAGGTGGCGCCGAAGAGGTGCTGACCGCCGTGGACGCCCTGCTGCGCAGGGCGCTGAAGGCGGGCGCCACCCGCGTCTCGCTCCAGGTCAACGTGGTCGGGGAGGGCGAGAGGTGACCGGTAACGAGTCTTTCATCGCCGCGGTGAAGCCCCTGGTCGACGCCATCGGGGGCGTGCTGATCGCCCCCGACGAGGCGAGTTCCGACGACGTCGTGCTGGCCTGGGAGGGCGTCGACGTGGTCGGGGTACGCCTGCCGCAGCTCGCCGACTCCCTCGACCACATCCTCGCGGCCATGGAGCGCAAGCAGGGCAAGCCGCTGTCCGAGCTCGACCGCAGGTCCAAGCAGGAGGTGGTGCGCATACTGGAGGCGCGGGGCGCCTTCTCGGTACGGCACGGAGTGGAGACGGTCGCGGGCGCGCTCGGCGTCAGCCGGTTCACCGTCTACAACTACCTCAACCGCGAGAAAGAGGCCTGACCAGGGCTTTCCACCGGTTGCAGCCGCCGTCCCGCGAGTTCGGGGCGGCGGTTTTGTCACCCCGAGTTTTCAACAAACTGTTGACGTGCTGTTCCGAAGGGCGTTAGCTGTCCGCAGCCCGTTCAGTACGAAGGCCGACAAGGCCACGGAGGCTCCCGTGACGTCCACTTCCACGCCGCCGGGCCTGGCCCGCTTCAACGCCCTGGAGGAGAACGCGGCCCTCGCCGCGTTGCGCGAGGCGTGCGCTTCCACGGCCTGGGCGAACCGGCTGCTCGTCGCCCGTCCCTACGCCACCGCCGGGGACCTCTACGGCGCCAGTGACGCCGCGATGGCCGACCTGACCCCCGCGGACCTCGATGAGGCCATGGCCGGGCACCCGCCGATCGGCCGCCCCAAGCCCGGCGATCCGACCTCGGCCCGGGAGCAGCGCGGCATGGCCGGCGCCTCCGAGGAGCTCAGGGCGGAGATGCTCGAACTGAACCTGGCCTACCAGGAGAAGTTCGGCCATGTCTTCCTGATCTGCGCCACCGGCCGCACCGGCGAGCAGATGCGCGACGCGCTCACGGAACGGATCGGGCACTCACCGGAGCAGGAGCGGGAGATCGTCCGCACCGAACTGGGGAAGATCAACCGCATCCGACTGGCCCGACTCGTCGAAGAGGACGCCTGACACCATGAGCACCAGCACCACCGCCTCCGTGTCCACGCACATCCTGGACACCTCCGTCGGCCGCCCCGCCGAGGGCGTCGCCGTCCATCTCTCCGCCCGCTCCGGGCGGGACGCGGACTGGAAGGCGCTCGGCGGTTCCGCGACCGACACCGACGGCCGGTGCAAGGACCTTCCGGCCCTGCCGGAGGGGACGACCCACGTGCGGCTCGACTTCGCCGTCGAGACGTACTTCGAGAAGAAGCAAGCCGATGCGCAGCAGGACGCCCCCGCGAATCGGGACAGCGGACCCGGTGTGTTCTTCCCGGAGGTGGCGATCACGTTCGCCGTCGTGCCGGGCGAGCACTACCACGTGCCGCTGCTGCTCAACCCGTTCGGCTACTCCGTTTACCGAGGGAGCTAGCAGACATGCCCACGATCCTGGGACAGAACCAGTACGGCAAGGCCGAGAACCGAGTCGTAAAGATCACGCGGGACGGCGCCACCCACCACATCAAGGACCTGAACGTGTCGGTGGCCCTGAGCGGCGACATGGACGAGGTCCACTACTCCGGCTCCAACGCCAACGTGCTGCCGACCGACACCACCAAGAACACGGTGTACGCGTTCGCCAAGGAGCACGGCATCGAGTCCGCCGAGCAGTTCGGCATCCACCTCGCCCGGCACTTCGTCACCTCGCAGGAGCCGATCCACCGGGCCCGGATCCGCATCGAGGAGTACGCCTGGGAGCGGATCGAGACCTCCGACGCCAACTCCAGGTTCATCGGCGCGGACGAGGTCAAGCACTCCTTCGTCCGCAAGGGCCAGGAGACCCGGCTGACGCAGATCACCTACGACGGGTCGTCGTGGGAGGTCGTCTCGGGTCTGAAGGACCTGGTGGTGATGAACTCGACCAACTCCGAGTTCTGGGGCTACGTCAAGGACAAGTACACGACGCTCCAGGAGGCCTACGACCGCATCCTGGCCACCCAGGTCGCCGGCCGCTGGCGGTTCAACTGGACCGACGACGAGCAGCGGATGCCCCACTGGGAGAAGTCCTACGAGCAGGTCAGGAAGCACATGCTCCAGGCCTTCGCCGAGACGTACTCGCTGTCGCTGCAGCAGACTCTGTACCAGATGGGCTCGCGCATCATCAACAACCGCAGTGAGATCGACGAGGTCCGCTTCTCCCTCCCGAACAAGCACCACTTCCTGGTGGACCTGGAGCCGTTCGGGCTGAAGAACGACAACGAGGTGTACTTCGCCGCCGACCGCCCCTACGGCCTGATCGAGGCCACCATCCTCAGGGACGGCTGCGAGGCGAGGATCCCGACGGACCTCACCAACCTCTGATCGCCCCACCTTCGGCACCCGCGGCCGGCGCAGACGCAGGTTTCCGGCTCCCCGGCCGCGGCACTCAAAACTTCCAGGGTCCTGCCGTGCCCACCCCGACACAGTCCACTGAGCGAAAAGGACGAATCATGGCAGCAGCCCAGCGCATCGTCATCGAGAACTGTGCGATCGCGACCGTCGACGCCGACGACACCGAGTACGCCTCCGGGTACGTGGTCGTCGCGGACAACCGCATCGAGGCGCTCGGCTCGGGCAAGGCCCCCGAAGGCCTGGAGAACGTCGTACGCCGTATCGACGCCTCCGGCCACCTCGTGACCCCCGGTCTGGTCAACACCCACCACCACTTCTACCAGTGGATCACCCGGGGGCTGGCCACGGACCACAACCTCTTCAACTGGCTCGTCGCCCTGTACCCGGTCTGGGCGCGCATCGACGAGCGGATGACATACGCGGCCGCACAGGGCTCGCTCGCCATGATGGCCCGCGGCGGCGTCACCACGGCGATGGACCACCACTACGTCTTCCCGCAGGGCTCCGGAGACCTGTCGGGCTCCATCATCCGCGCCGCCCGCGAGATGGGCGTCCGCTTCACCCTCGCCCGCGGCTCCATGGACCGCAGCGAGAAGGACGGCGGGCTGCCGCCGGACTTCGCCGTGGAGAGCCTCGACGGCGCGCTCGCCGCGACCGAGGAGACCGTCGAACAGCACCACGACGCCTCCTTCGACGCGATGACCCAGGTCGCCGTCGCCCCCTGCTCCCCCTTCTCCGTCTCCACCGACCTCCTGCGCCAGGGCGCCGAACTGGCTCGCCGGCTCGGCGTGCGCCTGCACACCCACGGCTCGGAGACCGTGGAGGAGGAGAAGTTCTGCCACGAGCTGTTCGGCATGGGCCCGACCGACTACTTCGAGTCCACCGGCTGGCTCGGCGAGGACGTGTGGATGGCGCACTGCGTCCACATGAACGACTCCGACATCGCCGCCTTCGGGCGCACGAAGACCGGCGTCGCCCACTGCCCCTCCTCCAACGCCCGCCTCGCCGCCGGCATCGCCCGCGTCCCCGACATGCTCGCCGCCGGCGTCCCGGTCGGCCTCGGTGTCGACGGCACCGCGTCCAACGAGTCCGGCGAACTCCACACCGAGCTGCGCAACGCCCTGCTCATCAACCGCCTCGGCGCCCACCGCGAAGCCGCCCTGAACGCCCGTCAGGCGCTGCGCCTCGGCACGTACGGCGGCGCCCAGGTGCTCGGCCGCGCCGACCAGACCGGCTCCCTGGAGCCCGGCAAGCTCGCCGACCTCGTGCTGTGGAGGATGGACACCCTCGCCCACGCCTCCATCGCCGACCCGGTGACCGCGCTGGTCTTCGGCGCCGCGGCCCCGGTCACGGCCTCGTTCGTGAACGGCCGCCAGATCGTCGAGGACGGCCGGCTGCTCACGGTCGACGAGGACGCCGTCGCCCGCTCCACCCGGGACGAGGCGCAGCGGCTGGCGCGGATCGCCGCCCAGGGCTGACCTTCCCCAGACTCCGGCCGGGAGGGACGGCTCCCGGCCGGCAGCCGTGGACCCGAGCGGGGTCCACGGCGGCCGTGTCCGGGGCGCGCCCGCAACGAGCGCGCCCCGGAACGGTCCCCGTCACCCCCGGTCCCGCACGACCGGCGCACCACCTCCCTGAAACCCACGGCAGCCTTCCCGCGCGGCCGTGTACCCGACCGGAGGAGCCGCCGTGGCCGCTCAGCCCGATGCCGTACCGCCCACCGCCCCCGAGCAGCGAGCCGTCCATCCCGTCGACGAGAAGCTCCCCGCCCTGAAGATGGCGACCAGCGGCCTGCAGCACGTGGCCGCCATGTACGCCGGAGTCGTCGCCCCGCCCCTGATCGTCGGCGCCGCGATCGGCCTCACCGCCGCCGAACTCACCTTCCTCACCGGCGCCTGCCTGTTCACCGCCGGCCTCGCCACCATCCTCCAGACCATCGGCGTCTGGAAGATCGGCGCCAGACTGCCCTTCGTCAACGGCGTCACCTTCGCCGGGGTCGCCCCCATGACGGCGGTCGTCGCCGCCACCGACGACAAGTCCGACGCCCTGCCGATCATCTTCGGCGCGGTGATCGTGGCCGGACTTCTCGGCTTCCTCGCGGCGCCCTTCTTCAGCAAGATGGTCCGCTTCTTCCCGCCGGTGGTCACCGGCACCGTGATCACCCTGATCGGCATCTCCCTGCTGCCGGTCGCCTTCGGCTGGGCGCAGGGCGCGAGCCCCACCGCCGGCGACTACGGCTCGGCCACCAACCTGGGCCTCGCCGCCGCCACGCTGGTCATCGTCCTGGTGCTGCGCCGCTTCACCCGCGGCTTCGTCAAACAGATCGCCGTCCTGCTCGGCCTGGTCGCGGGCACCCTGGTCGCCGTGCCGCTCGGCGTCACGGACTTCGGGCCGGTCGCCGACGCGGACGTCGTCGGCTTCCCCACCCCGTTCCACTTCGGCGCCCCGCAGTTCCAGATCGCCGCGATCGTCTCGCTGTGCGTGGTCATGGTGGTGTCGATGACCGAGTCGACGGCGGACATGCTGGCGCTCGGCGAGATCGTGGACCGCCCGGCGGACGAGAAGACCATCGCGGCCGGCCTGCGCGCCGACACCCTGGGCTCGGCGCTCAGCCCCCTCTTCAACGGCTTCATGTGCAGCGCGTTCGCCCAGAACATCGGCCTGGTCGCCATGACGAAGATCCGCAGCCGGTACGTCGTCGCGACCGGCGGCGGCTTCCTGGTGCTGATGGGCCTGTGCCCGATGGCCGCCTCGCTGATCGCCGTCGTACCGCGTCCGGTGCTCGGCGGCGCGGGCGTGGTCCTGTTCGGCTCGGTCGCCGCGAGCGGCATCCAGACCCTGGTGCGGGCCGGGCTCGACAGGGACAACAACGTGCTGATCGTCGCCGTCTCGCTCGCCGTCGGCATCATCCCGATCACGGCGCCGGAGTTCTACCACGCCTTCCCGGAGACCGCGAGGATCGTCCTCGACTCCGGCATCTCGACGGGCTGCGTCGCGGCGGTCCTGCTCAACCTGGTCTTCAACCACCTCGGCAAGCGGGCTCGCGAGGCCGACGAGGTCACGGCGCCGATGGAGCCGGTGACCACGCCATGAGGTTGGCGAACAGCTCGGCCTGCTCGATGGCGTCGTCGAGGGCGTGATGGGTGTGGCGCCGCCTGCTCAGCAGGTGGCGCGGCATCGTGCCCTTGGCGACCGACCGCAGGGGAAGGCCCGCCTTCGTGGCGTACAGCGTCTTCATGTCCAGGCACCCCGAGTGCCCGAAGGGGCTCGCGCCGGTGAAGCGGATCAGGTACCAGTACAGGAACGTCCAGTCGTACGACGCCGGGTAGCCGCACATCACCGGCTGGGCGCCCTCGGCGACCTCCCGCACCCACGCCGCGAACTCGGCGAGGGCGACCGGCGGTTCGGCTCCTTCACGGGTGAGGCGCCCCCGGTCGAGCCCGCTCACCGCGAGCGCCTCGGGGACGAACCCCTCGCTGATCGGGCGGAGTTCGCGGTAGAAGGTCCGCTGCTCGGGATCGGCGGCGGTGAAGCCGTCGGCGTCCTGCCGGCCGGCCACCGCGGCACCGAGGCTGAGCATGGAGTACGGCCCCGGGATCGGGCCGTCGGCCTCGATGTCCACGGAGATGTAGAGGCTGGGTTTCACACGTCGTGGAGCCATGACCCCGAGCTTCGCAGCCCGGGGTCATGGCCCACATCCGAAATTCAGGGGGCTCGGGGCGTGTCCTCGGTCCCGCACCGAAGTCACGGACGCTCGGGGCGTGTCCTCAGTACGGCCGTCGCCAGCGCCAGCGCCCCCACCGCGACCGCCGTCGCCACCCGGAACGCCGGCTGGTAGCCCTCCGCCGTGGCCGCCACCTGCTCCCCGCCCCCGGCGAGCCGCCCCTCGGTGTGGCTCGCCGCGAGGGTGGACAGCACCGCCAGACCCAGCGAACCGCCCACCACCTGCGTGATGTTGAACAGCCCGGACGCCAGGCCCCCGTCCTCCTCGTGCGCCCCCGACATGGCGAGCCCGGCCAGCGCGGGCATCGCGGCGGCGAAACCGGCGGCGAGCAGCAGCGGCGGGAGTACGTCGGTGAGGTACGAGCCGCCCACAGGGGCCCGGCTGAGCAGGGCCATGCCGACGGTGATCAGCACGAGCCCGGCCAGCAGGACCCGGTACGCCCCGAACCTGCCGATCGTGCGGGCCGACAGCCCCAGCATCAGCAGACCGATCGCGATCGGCGCCGGAAGGAAGGCCGTGCCGGTGGTCAACTCGCCGCATGCTGACCCTCACCCTGCGCAATCTGGAACGCGACGGGCTGGTGGTACGGACCGTGCATCCCACGGTGCCGCCGAAGGTGGAGTACGAACTCACCCCCGTCGCCCGTCAGTTGCACGAGACGCTGCGACGGCTGACGGACTGGGCCGAGCGCAACCGGGTGTACATCGCCGAGGCACGGGCGTCGTACGACGCCGATCACGATCCGGAACTGGTCGGCGCGTAGGGCCGACCGGCGTTGCTACAGCCCGAGCAGGCCCGGGTCGGTCGCCAGCTTCTTGAAGTACGACGGCGGATCGGCCAGCAGCCTGCGCTCCTTCAGGTCCAGCAACCCGCCGACGCCGACAAGCTCCGCCGCGACCGTGCCGTCGGTCTTGCGGATCGTCTGGCGTATCGTGAACGTCTTGCCCCCGCCCCACTCGAAGGCGCACGTGACGTCGACCTCGTCGCCGGCCCGCAGTTCCCGCATATAGCGGATGGTCGTCTCCAGGGCCACCGGTCCCACGCCCGTGCCGATCAGACCGGCCTGGCCGATGCCCGCCGCGCGGAGCAGTGACCAGCGGGCGTGCTCGGCGTAGTTGAGGTAGACGGCCTGGTTGAGGTGGCCCTGCACGTCGGTCTCGTAGCCGCGGACCGTCACCCGGACGGAGAACGGTTCGGTCATGGCTTCCCCCTGTTGTGGTCGGTGCCGGGCACCCTCGATCTTGTCATGTCCATCATGCCCTCCGTCACGCCCTCCGCGGCGACGCCAGCAGATACCGCCTCCGCGTCCGCGGCTCGGTGTGCTCACCGACCTGCCAGCCCGCCCGCTGAAGCGTGGCCGCGCAGGCCCGCAGCGCCTCGGGGTCCGGCTCGTGCACGGCGACGGCCTCCGGCTGCGGGGTCGCCCGCACCCGGTAGCCCGCGCTGTCCTGGCCGGCGGGCTCGTGCCCGGCGGCCTCCAGCGCGAGGGCGGCGGCCTGTACCAGATGCGTCCGCTCCCAGCCGCACGGCCGGTCCGTGGCACCGTCGGGATTGGTCATCCGGCGCAGCTCCAGCAGGCCCTGCCAGGCGCTGTGCACTTCACGGACGCGGGACGGACCGGCGTCCGGCGCGGCCTCCTCCCCGCCGACGCGGGCGGCGAACACACCGGTGTCCACATCGGGCTCCGGCGCGGGCGGCTCGGCCTCCCGTATGCGATGCCCCGCCGGCGTCAGAAAGTGATCGTGCGGCGGCCGCGGATGCCGGAACGCCAGCCCTCGCTTCACCAGCCCCGCGAGCTGGGCTTCCGTCCCCTTCAACCGCCCGGTCACCGGATCGGCGGCGTCGATGACACGCCGCTGAGCGGCGGTCGGCGGACGCGTCACGGCGTGCTCCCTTCAAGCGCTGGGTACAGGAGCGCATCCGTGGCGCCCATCGAGACCCGTGAGACGTGGCCGGAGGGCGTCACGGTGCCCGAGACCTCAGCTTGTTCTTTGACCTTTGGTGCTTCTCGGGGCCTGCAACATGTACGGGACCGTGGTGACGAATGGGTTGTACCCACGACTGGCGGATGCGTCCCCAGCACTTGCCGCCGAGATCGGTGACCTGCTGCAGCTAAGGGTGTGCCGCTGGCCGAAGTAGTCGCTGACCTGGCATGGACATCTCTGGCTGAGCTCGGATCCTTCCCGGACCACGGTCACCGACATTGAGGTTCTGGACGGACGCGACCTCGGCCCAAACGCCCAGCGATCTGGTTGACCACGTTTGCTCCGCTGTCCGGGCCCATTCTGTCCGTACTCCGCCGGACCGCTCCGGCCGTCGCGCTCGCCGCGCTCACCCTGGGTGCGGCCTTGCACCGGGCATTGCGCGCCTGCCCCGGCCTGACCTCCGGCCCCCAGAAACCCCGAGTTCGGCAGCGGAGCCGTGGCTCACGGGCGCCCGCGGCATGGCCATCACGGATGTCTGTCGCGGCGGCCGGGGCTGGGCACCGCCTGCTGTTTCTTACCGTACGTCGACGTAGTCGCCTGGTGCGTTGGCTGCTGGGGAGTGGACATCTCCCGGACGGACGCCAACGGCAACCGGACCGAACTCGCCTACGACGCCCTCGGTCGTCTCACCGACGTGTGGTTGGCCGACCGCGACCGTGCCGGCGGGACGACCCCCAGCCACAAGTTCGAGTACGAAGTGCAGTCCGGTGCCGCTTCCTGGGTGGCGACCAAGTCACTGAACAACGATGGCACCACCTACTTGACCCAGTACGCCATTTACGACGCACTGCTGCGCCCGCGGCAGGTTCAGGTGCCCGCTGCCACCGGCACGGGCCGGGTGATCTCCGAAACCAAGTACGACACCCGCGGTCTCGCAGTCCAAACCGCCGCACAGTACATCGACACCAAAGCCCCCAGCGGCGCCCTGGCCACGCTGATCACCGCAGCACCCGCAGGCACCGAATCGGTCTTCGACGGCGCGGGACGCCCCACGGTGCAGAAGACCCTTGTCGACGGTCAGGAGCACTCGCGCACGACCACCACCTACGACGGCAACGCAACCATCGTCATCCCGCCCGCCGGTGCCCCGGCTGTTCGCGAGGAACACGACGCCCGCGGCCGCCTGGCTGAAAAGCGGGAGTACAACGGCAACACTGTTTCCGCCGACTACACCGGATTCACCTACTCCTACGACCATGCCGACCGCCTGAAAACGGTCAAGGACAACTACGGCAACACCTGGTCCTACGGCCATGACTTCCTCGGTCGGCAGACCAATGTCTCAGATCCCGACGCCGGAGTCTCCACCACCGAATACAACGACCTCGACCAGGCCGTCGCCGCGACCGATGCCCGCAACAAGACGATCGGCTACACCTACGACAACCTCGGCAGGCGGACGGCCCGAGTAGACGGCCCCGTGCCGCTCGTCGGCGGAGTACCCACCCCCGACGACGCGAAGATCCTGGCCCGCTGGTCCTACGACACCATCGCCAAGGGCCAGCTCACATCCAGCATCCGCTACGTCGGGGGCAAGACCGGTGACGTCTACGCCGTCACCAACGCCGGCTACGACAAGCTCAACCGGGTGCTGAAGGAGCAGTACACGATCAGCACCAAGGAAGGAGCATTGGCCGGCACTGGCTACTACACCATCAGCAACTCCTACAATCTCGACGGCACGCTGCAAAAGCGCACCATCCCCGCCATGGGCGGACTCGCCACCGAGACCCTCACCTACGGCTACACCCCCACCCGGCTCCCGGACACCCTCCAGGGCCTGACCGGCATCGTCCAGAACACCGACTACCTTCCGGCCGGCGAGCACATCCGCACCACCCTCGGCGTGTCTTCCAGCGCCGACTGGACCGACATCAACTACGCCTACGAAGACGGCACACAGCGCCTGGCACGCCAGACCGTCGTCTCCGAAACCCACACCGGCACCGACGCCGACATCTACTACCGCTATGGCAAAGCGGGCAACCCGACCGAGATCGACGACCGCTCCACCAGCCCCGGTGACAGGCAGTGCTTCGCCTACGACGGCCACCGCCGCCTGAAGACCGCCTGGACCGCCACAACCGACTGCGCCACCGCCCCCGCTATCAGCACCGTCGGCGGCCGCGCACCGTACTGGCAGAGCTTCACCTACGACTCCGCCGGAAACCGCAAGACCGCCACCAACCACCTCGCAACCGGGGGACCGGCCACCACCACCTACACCTACAAGACCTCCGACCAACCCCGCCCCCACGCCCTGGCCAACACCGTCACCAGCCTGGCCTCCGGCACACAGACCACCGACAGCTACACCTACTGGGAAAACGGAGCGACCAAGACCCGCAACCTCAACGGAACCACCCAGTCCCTCGACTGGGACGTGGAAGGCGAGCTGGCAAAGGTCACCGAAGCCAGCGGCAAAACCACCGCCTTCCTCAACGACGGCGACGGCAACAGGCTCATACGCCGGGACTCCACCGGCACCACCCTGTACTTGGGCGAGACCGAACTGCGCCTCGACAAGGCCAGCGGCAACGTCACCGCCACCCGCTACTACACCCACGCGGGCAAAACCGTGGCGATGCGCACCCCCGGCAGCCTGGCCTGGCTGTCCAGCGACCACCACGGCACCGCCGACCTCCAGATCGACGCCACCACCCAGGCCCTCACCCGCCGCCCCACCAAGCCCTTTGGCGAGGACCGCGGCACTGAACCCGGATCCACCGGCTGACGTCTGTGGACAACTTCTTCGGGAACGAGGAAGAGCCTTGTGACCTGCGATGATGGGAGTTCTTGAAGCTTCCAGCA
>NZ_JBIDCW010000009.1:0-7195 GCF_043204795.1 Streptomyces sp. NPDC047706
GGCGGGGTCCCTCTGGGGGGGCCTCGGGCCCTGGGCCGCGGCCGGGGGGTTGGCCCCCCGGTCCCGCCGGCGCCGCGGGGGGGGGGGGGGCGGAAGTTCCGCACCCGACCGCCGTCTCAGCGCCGCGATGGTCTTGTCCGACAGGCCGACGACGCTCGCCAGCCGCCGGTTGGACCACTCCGGGAAGTCGGCGAGCATGTGAAGGGCCGCTGCCTTGCGGTCGGCCAGTGAGAGCGGCAGTCCGTGGCTGCTGTTCAGCTTGACCGCGAGCACGAACGCCTGCCGCTCGTCACCGTTGAAGAGCACAGCCCTTATGTGCGTGGCGCCGCTGGTCTCCACTGCCCTGAGCCGGTGCACGCCGTCGATGACGGTCATCGTCTCCCGGTGGATGACTATCGGCGGCAGCTCGGAACACACTTCCGCGAGCGCACTGATGTGCCGTGGATCCTCCCCGACCGTACGGAGTGAGCCCACGACCATGATTCGGCTTATCGGCACCTGGGTGATCTCCGACAAGAGCCCACCGAAGTACAATTCTGAACGACTCAACTGCTGCATCGGCTGCTGCAAGGATGCCGAGATGTGGTCCATCGATCTTCCTCCCCAGCGAACTCTTGACGGACCTACCGGCTGCCGTACGGCTCATCCGGTCGCGGATGACGTCAGGCAGCGCGGCGAACCACGGTTCGAGGAATAGAAGATCTGTCATGGGCCATCGGAAAGGTGTGCAACATCGTGTCTCCCCCGCGACGCAATGCCGAACCGACAGCCGAACCCTGCCAGGAGGAGCGATTCGACGCAAGAGCTCTGTCATAAGGTCCACCTGGGAAAGCGGACCCATCCTTGATCGTCGTTCGACCGACGACCGGAGTGCGAAGATCAGCCCTCGGGCGGAATGATCTGCTCCCTCGGCAGAAGGGGAAATGTCATCGCTGCTGGACGCGTGATCCGCCTTGACCGGACCAGGCGGCTCGTTCTCCTTACCGGCGTGAAGAGGAATTCGAGATCATGGACGCCCACCGGTCCGGACGACGACCCGGCGACGACGGGTGTCTTCCGGACCCTGACAGGGACCCCCGGCCGGCCCGCGCCGGCCGCAGGCCCCGATGGGTGCAGGGGACGTCCCGCTTCAGCGCGGGGCTGCCGGGCGATAGCGGTTCACCCAGTGCGCGGTTCGGTCCAGGTAGGCGGTCTCCGCGGCCTGGCCGGTCAGTCCGTGGGCCCCGTCGTAGGTCCGGTAGCCATGACCGCCCGGCGGTGTCGAGTCGGCGGGTTCGATGGAACTCCCCTCATGCCATTCGTCGAAAGAGGTCACCGACACCCACGAGGGCGAGCCGCCGATCGCGGGGTCGAGGGCGTTGGTCCACTGCCGGTCGTAGGCCGCGCCGTTCGCCCGCTCCACGGTGGGCGTGGAGTTGCCCGGCACCGCCCGGTCGTCGATGTAGCCCGGCGCGACGGACAGGGCCCAGATCAGGCCGCCCGCGCGGGAGCCACCGCCCCGGCCTGCTTCCAGCCGGGGGCGGTGGCTCCCGCGATGCCGTCGTAGGTGTACATGCCGGAGAAGTGGGCGATCTTGGTGGTGTCGGTGGTCTGGGCGAGGACGATGCTGGTGTCCGTGACCTGGTCCAGTGGCGTCCAGTCGGTGATGTCCAGGCTCTGGAACACGTAGAACGCGCTCCTGCCGCCGTGGTCCGGTGAGCGGTGGAAGGCCGGGTGGCTGCCGTAGGTGCGGTTGATGTACTCGATGTCGGCGACCGTGGAGGCCGCGGTGCGGCCCGCGTGGGGCTCCAGGTGCCAGGCCACCTGGACGCCGCGCTCCTGCGCCGCGTCGAGCACGCCCCGCACGAGCCGGTCCTCGTAGCCGTCCCGGCCCCATCAGCTGTACACGATCACTCCGGCGCCCGACCGGGCGACCCACTCCATGTGCTGGGCGACGGCGCCCTCGTGGTCGGCCGAGTCGTACGGGCCGAGCGCCGGGTAGAAATCGGCGCCGACGTCGTCGGGCGGGGTGCGGCCGCCCTGCTGCCCGTGCCGCCAGCCGCCGTTGACCGCCGGGCCGCCGTACCACGGGTAGTAGAAGAGATGGACGTCGTCGGACAGCGTGCCGGAGACGGGTTCGGCGCCCAGGCTGAAGGTGTCGATGTCGAACAGCGCACCGCTGCCGCCGGTGAACCTCAGGAAGAGCGGTCCAAAGGCGGCTCCCGTCAGTGTCGTCGTGACGGTGGTGAAGGTCTCCCAGCCGCCGGTCACCGGCACCGTCACCGAGCCGAGCAGCGGCCCGGTCTGTGAGCCGGAGCGGAACTGGAGGGTGCCGCCGGCGCCCGCCGAGGAGACCCGCGCGGACGCCGAGGTGGCGCCGACGGTGGAGACGGAGGCGTAGCCGGCCCAGTCGCCGTTGTCGATGTAGCCCAGGGTCAGTCCTCCGCTGGCCGCACCGTGCGCGGCGGACTGGACGCCGGAGGCGGAGCTGTACGACTCCGCCTCCCACGGCGTGGTCGTGGTGGAGCCGGTGCCGAGGGTGAAGGCGTCGAGGTCGAACAGGTTGCCCTGCCCGGTCGGGCCGCGGAAGACCAGGAACAGCTCGGTGGTGCCGGAGGGCGCGCCGGAGAGATCGGCGGTGACGTCGGTGAACGAGTCCCAGCCGCCCGTCACCGGCACGGTCGCGGTGCCGAGGAGGGTGCCGGTGGTGGAACCGGCGCGTACCTCGATCCTGCCGCCCGTACCGCCGGAGGACACCCGGGCGGTGAACTTCGTGGCGCCCGCGAGGACGTACGGCTTGAAGGAGATCCAGTCGCCGTCGTCGGTGAAGCCGACCGTTCTGCCGCCCTCGGCGGTGGCGTGGTCGGCGGTCCGGATACCGGACTGGGCGCCGAAGTGCTCGCCCTGGCGGTGGCGGGGCTGCAGGGTGCGTACCGAGTGCGTGGTCAGGCCGCTCCTGTCGGTGTACTCGGCGTCGAAGACACCGTAGAGGTTCGCGGCGCTGTCGTGTTCGCCGTCGGCCGGGACGGTGAGGTTGCCACGGTGCGGCGAGATCGCCGCAACTGCCGCTGAGTCGTGGGCTCGCCCCCTCGCGCCCCCGCACCACGGCAGATGTCGTCTGCGTTCCCCTGGCGACGACGGCAGCAGGCCACCACGCTCCCACTGCGCGGCCGAAGAAGAACCAGCTCAACCCCCGGTCCCAGTCCCTGTCGCCCTTGAGACATGTCCCACCTGTGCCACGAGAAACCGGTGACACATCCTTCGGCAGCGGCGGATTCTTTCCAGCACCTACGGCAGCGACAGCCGCATGGACACCACGGAACCGCGACGCCAACGCCTCGCGTACGACGACGGAAGGTTCGCGACTGATGAGACGGATACGCCTCGCGGCTGCTGCGGCGGCGGGGTTGAGCATGCTCACCGGCGCGGTGACGCCGGTGGCGGCGGACCAGGGTGACGGCGCGAGAGCGGGCACGGAACAGCTCACCGCGCCCGCGGACGCAGGTGCCGCCTCCGACGTCCGCCTGGTCACCGGCGACCGCGTCACGGTCACGGTGGGGCCGGACGGCCGGCGGACGGCCTCGGTGCGGCCGGGGAAGGGGCGTCAGCACATCCTCTTCCGCACCATCGAGCAGGACGGGCATCTGACGGTCCTCCCGTCGGACGCGATCGAACTGGTCACCGCGGGGCGCCTGGACCGCGAACTGTTCGACGTGACCTCGCTGATCGCCCAGCGGTACGACGAGGCGCACACCGACACACTGCCGCTGATCGTCGGCAACGCGCCGGGAGTCGCCGGCTCGGCGCTGCGGAAGGCCACCGCCCTGGCCGCGGACGGCACACCCGCCCGCCACCTGCGGAGCATCGACGCGGAGGCCGTGCGGGTACCGGCCGAGGACCTCGGCACCTTCTGGAAGCGTCTGCTCCCCGCCGGCGAGGGCGCGGCCCGCGCGGCCGGCACTCCGCGCGTGTGGCTGGACAGCCGGGTCAAGGCCTCCCTGGACCGCAGCACCGCACAGATCGGCGCGCCCGAGGTGTGGAAGGCCGGCTACCAGGGCGACGGCGTGAAGGTCGCCGTCCTGGACACCGGCGCCGACGCCACCCACCCCGACCTGGCCGGACGGATCAGTGAGGCGGAGGACTTCTCCGGCAGCTCCGGGACCGGCGACGCCTTCGGGCACGGCACGCATGTCGCGTCCATCGTCGGCGGTTCCGGCGCGGCGTCCGGCGGCAGCCGCAAGGGGGTGGCTCCCGGTGCGAACCTGCTGATCGGCAAGGTCCTCGGCGACGACGGTTTCGGCACCGAGTCGCAGGTGATCGCCGGCATGGAGTGGTCCGTCGCGCGCGGCGCGAAGGTCGTCAACATGTCGCTCGGCTCCGACGCGCCCAGCGACGGCACGGACCCGATGAGCCGCACCCTGAACGAACTGACCGCGTCCACGGGCACGTTGTTCGTCGTCGCGGCGGGCAACGCCGGCCCCGGGCAGGGCACGATCGGTTCCCCCGGCGCCGCCGACGCGGCACTGACCGTCGGCGCGGTGAACCGTGACGACTCCCTCGCGGGCTTCTCCAGCCGCGGTCCCCGGGTCGGTGACGACGCGGTCAAGCCCGACGTCACCGCGCCCGGCGTGGGCATCGTGGCCGCCCGTGCCGCGGGCACCACGATGGGGGAGGTGGTCGACGGCTCCCACGTCGCCGCTTCCGGCACCTCGATGGCGGCCCCGCACGTGGCCGGTGCGGCCGCGCTGCTGGCACAGCAGCACCCCAACTGGACTGCCGGCCGGCTGAAGGACGCGCTGACCAGCACGGCACGCACCATCGGCGGGCAGAAGGTCACCGAACAGGGCGCGGGACGCATCGACCTCGCCGCGGCCGCGCGAACCCCGCTCACCGCCACCGGCGCCCTGGCCCTCGGCACCTACGAGGCCGACGACAGCGGGACGTCCACCCGCACCGTGAGCTACACCAACCACTCGGACGCCCCCGTCACCCTCAGCCTGCGCGCCGAGCTGGCGACCAGCGGTGGCCGCGAGGTCAACGCCGGTGCCGTCGACCTTGGTTCCGGCTCCCTCACCGTCCCGGCGGGCGCCACGGCCCAGCTGCCGCTCACCGTGGACTCCTCCCGCGCGGCGCAGGGTGACTACTACGGCTATCTGACGGCGTCCTCCGCCGACGGCAAGGTCTCGGTGCACACGACGCTGAGCCTGATCGTGCGCGGCCCCGTGCACAAGCTCAAGGTCGTGTCGTACGACCTCGACGGCGAGCGCGTCCATTCCCTTCCGACGATCTGGGGCCCCGACGGGCTCGTGGAGTACACCGACCGCGAGAACGCCGTCGCCGAGGTGGAGGAAGGCACGTACCAGATCGTCTCGGGCGGTCTGGAGCGGGAGAACGGCAAGGAGGTGCTGCGGCACATCGTGCTGCCGCAGGTGAGCGTCACCAAGGACACCACCGCCGTCGTCGACCCCCGCAAGACGACCAAGGTCGAGATCCGCACGCCCCGGCCCGCCGAACAGCGCGGCATCCTGAGCTTCCAGACGTACCGGGAGATCGACGGGCACGGCTGGATCGACGGGACCATGTACTTCGACCTGGCGCAGGACCTGTACGTCAGCCCCACCGTCCAGGTCACCGACGGCACCTTCGAGTTCGCCTCCCGCTGGCAGCTGGTCGCGCCCCAGCTCGAAGCCGAGGTCGTCGGCGGTGCGGGGGACCTCGGCGCGTTCTACATGCCGCACTCGCCCCTGTTCGACCGGCGGGGTGAGCGACTGACCGCGGTGGCCGCCGGCTCCGTTGCCGAGCCGGACTTCCGCCGCGTCCGCGGCAAGCTCGCCGTCGTCACGGACGAATCGGGCGAAGGCGGGGCCGAGTTCATGGAGCAGGCCGCCGCGGCGGGTGCCCGTGCCGTCATGGTGGTCCACTTCAGCGACATCGGCTGGACCCGCTGGACGCCCCACGGGGACCGGTGGAAGATCCCGGCCGTCCGTGTCGGCTCCGGCACGGGAGCCGCGCTGCTGAAGCGGATCGCCGAGCGCACCACCACGGTCGCCTTCAGCGGCACCGCGCGCAGCCCGTACCTGTACGACGTCATGCAGGTGTCCGAGCAGCGCATCCCCGGACGCGTCATCCACACGGTGTCCGAGCGCAACAGCGCCGTCGTCCGCTCCGTGTACGCGGACAACGGCGGCGCGCCCTGGGCGGCGGAACAGCGCTTCGCCCGCCGCCCTTACCAGGACTTCACCTGGCTTCAGTACACCCGGCACGTACCGACCGCCTTCGAACGGACCGAGTACGTCACCTCGGGCGACACCGAGTGGTACCAAGTGGTGCTGCACCAGACCGTGAGTGAGGGGGACATCGACAGGCCGCTGAACGCCGGCCTGCGAGAGGCGCCTCGTACCTACCGGGCGGGCGAGCAGGTCCGCCAGAGCTGGCAGGGCGCGGTCGTCCGTCCCTCGATCCCACGCGGCGCGGAGCCCAGCACGCGGGACGGGAACGTCCTGCGACTGCGGATAGCCGAGTTCACCGACTCCGAGGCGGGTCACTGGTCCCGTCGGATGGTGCTCGGCGGCGAGTTCGGCACGGAGCCGACGTCGCTCGACACGGCGAACGCCGAGCTCTTCCGGGACGGCAAGAAGGTCCTCGACCTGGCGGACGCGTGGCGGGACGTCGAAGTGCCGGCCGGCACCGCCGAGTACCGGCTGCGCCTGGAGACGACAAGGGAGTCCGGTGAGTGGGACTACGCCACGGCGACGGACACGTCCTGGTCGTTCCGCTCCGGCTCGACCACGGAGGCGACGCGGCTGCCGCTGCTCCAGGTCGACCACGACGTCCCGGTCGACGAGCGCAACGCCGTGGGACCCGGCCGCACGTACTCGCTGGGTCTGACGGTGCGCAACCAGGACGGGCTGGGTGCTCCGCGCGGTGTGCGCACTGTCGTCGAGGTCTCCTACGACGACGGCAAGCACTTCCGCCAGGTGCCGGTCAGAGCCAAGGGAGCCAACGTCTTCTCGGCCACCGTCCACAAGCCGTCCGCCGTCCGCGGTGACGCCTTCGTGACGCTCCGCGTCACGGCCGAGGACGCGCACGGCAACTCGGTCCGGCAGACGGTGAGCCGGGCGTACCTGCACCGGGGCTGATCCATGGTGGCGGGGGGGGGGGGCGGGGGGCCCCGGCACCCCCCCCCCCCCCCCGCCCCCCCGGCCCCGCCCCCGGG
>NZ_JBIDCW010000009.1:7205-263731 GCF_043204795.1 Streptomyces sp. NPDC047706
GGGGGGGGGGGTGGTGGTGTCTTCGCCCCGGTCCGGGGGGGGGGGGGGGCCGGGGCGGGGGGGGGGGGGGCCCCCCCGCCGGGGCCCGCGGGGGGGGGGGGGGGGGGCGGGGCCGCCCCCCCCCCCCCCCCCCCCACCCCACGTCGACCAGCAGGCCGCGCACCCGGGTGGGAATGCCGTCGGCCCGTGCGACGGCCTCCAGGACGGCGAGCCGCTGGCTGCACGAGCCACGGCCGCGGCGCAGCACTTCGGACACGGGCCTCTCGTCCTGTACCGAGTACACCGGGCGCACCGCCCCGGTGACGGCCCGATGGGCCCGCCGCAGGGTCGCCAGCTGCCCGGCGGGCCGCGTCCAGGCGCCCTGGCCGTCCGGCGCGGCGCCGATGGTGCCCATCAGCGCCGTGACGCGAGGGTGCCGCCAGTCCAGGATGCGGGTGGGCGCGGTGCTCCCGGGCAGTCCGCGCCGGTGGGAGCGGAGCCCGGGAGCACTCGTCGGCCCGGCATGAGAAGCGAGCTCGTCATGGCGGCCGTCCTTTTCGGCCGGCGGGCGACTGCCGGCGGGCACACCCTCCCAGATGTTTTGAACGCGTTCAACTTCCCACGAGGGAGCTCGTTGGCCGCGCCTCACTCACTCTGGCTGCCCCCAACGGTCCTCCCTGCCCGTCGCGCGCCCCTGCCCGCGTCAGCGCCTGCGGCCGCGCCCCGCCCAGCCGCCTCCGACGCCCGCGACGTGCAGGGCGAGCAGCATGAGACCGATCAGCATGACATTGGTCGAGGCGAAGACCTCGTTGGTCGAGATGTCCGCCGCGTTGATGAGGAAGGCGATGAAGAACAGGACCGCCGCGATGATGCCCAGCACGATGTGCCTCCTTGAGAGGGACGTAACACGGAAATGACGGGGTCAGGGCCATGTCGGCCGCCGGTGGTGCGTGCAACGCGTATGCCCCCGGGCGGCCCCCGCACGCACCCCGGGGCACGCGAGTAAACGGCGGCGGGTATGTGCCCCGTACAGTGGAACGACGGTCTCTCCGGCCCCTCGCACCACCCCGCACGGGAGCACTCATGCACCACCCGTCCGGCAGCCCGGACGACAACGACTCGGGCACTCTGTTCGGGCTCGACGCCCTCGGTCCCGGACCTGCCGCGGCAGAGGAGCGCCCCTCCTCCTTCCGGACCTCCGCCGCCGCCCGTCGGCTGCTGCCGGTACGGGAGATCCACGCTGAGCCCGCGGCGGCCGCGTCCCCGCGCGGACGGCAGATCATCGCCCGCTTCCCCGAGGCGCGGGTGACGCCGGTCGAGTCCCACTGGCGCATTCCCGGGCTGCACGGCAACGAGGGCAACGTCGAGCGCTGGGTGCGCGTCAAAGGCGGGACGCTGGTGCTGGGCGAGAAGAAATCCCTGGTCACGCGCCCCAACGGCCGCTCGGCCGACTGGATCGCCCCAAGCGCCTCCAACGGGTGCGCGATGGCCTGCGCGTACTGCTACGTACCGCGGCGGAAGGGGTCCGCCAATCCCGTCACCGTCTTCACCAACATCGACCGGATCGTCGCCCACGTCGCCCGGCACGTCGCCCGGCAAGGACCCAAGCCCGAGCCGAACCAGTGCGACCCCATCTGCTGGGTCTACGACATCGGCGAGAACGGCGACTGCTCGGTGGACGCCCTGATCTGCGACAACACCGCGGACCTGGTGCACGCCTTCCGGCAGTGGCCCACCGCCAAGGCGTCCTTCGCCACCAAGTTCGTCAACCCCGACCTGCTCGCCCTCGACCCGCGCGGCCGGACCCGCGTCCGCTTCTCGCTGATGCCGGCGGAGGACTCCAGGCTGCTGGATGTGCGCACCTCACCCGTCGGCGAACGCATCGGTGCCGCGGCGGACTTCCTGGACGCGGGGTACGAGGTGCACTTCAACCTCTCCCCGGTGGTCCTCCGCCCCGGCTGGGAAGCCGCCTGGGCGGAGTTGCTGAGCCACCTCGACGACGTGCTGCCGTCGCGGGTGAAGCGGCAGGCCGCCGCGGAGGTCATCATGCTCACCCACAACCGTGAGCTCCACGAGGTCAACCTCGGCTGGCATCCCCGTGCCGAGGACGTCCTGTGGCGGCCGGACCTCCAGCAGGCGAAGCGCTCCGAGAACGGTGCCCGCAACGTGCGCTACCGCAACGGGATCAAGGGGGGAAGCGGTGCAGACCCTGCGCGACCTGATCGGCCGCCACGCGCCGTGGCTGGACGTGCGGTACGCCTTCTGAACGCCCGGGACGAACCGTGCCGTGCACAGCACCCTGGCGCCCGGCCTGCGCAGCGCGAGCCCCGACGGCCCGTCCCCGCCCGCAGGGCGCGAGGGCGGGGCGCTCCATAGACTCGAAGGACCGGTTCGGTGACGCGGAACCGGCAGCTCGGGTGCCAGGACCTCGTCATCCGGACCCGTGGACTGGGAGACGGCCACCGAGGAGGGCGTGATGTTGCGGCACACCAGACTGGCCGGCGAATCGGCGGACTATCTCGACGCCCGCGAAGAGCTGCGCCTGGCCGAGATCGATCTCATGCGGCACCGCGAGAGGGTCGCGGCCCTGCGGCGGGCGCTCCCGCAGGGACCACAGGTCGACGACTACGTCCTCCTGGAGGGCCCCGCCGACCTCGCCGCCGGCGACACACCGGTCCGCGAGGTCACTCTGAGTGAGCTGTTCACGGCCACGGACCGCCCGCTGATCGTCTACCACTTCATGTACGGCAAGCTGCAGACCGACCCCTGCCCCATGTGCACCCTGTGGATCGACGGCTTCAACGGCGTCGCGCACCACGTCGCACGCAACGCCGACTTCGCCGTCGTCGCTGCCGCCGACCTGCCGGCCCTGCGCCGGCACGCCCGCCACCGCGGCTGGCACCGGCTTCGGCTCCTGAGCGGCGGCGACAGCTCGTTCAAGTACGACCTGGGCAGTGAGGACAAGGACGGCGGGCAGGACTCCACCATCTCGGTCTTCACCCGCGACGGCGCCGGCACGGTCCGCCACTTCTACTCCACGCACCCGCGCATGGCCGACGACATCGATGAGCGCGGCATCGACCTCATGGCGCCCGTCTGGCACATGCTCGACCTGACGCCCAAGGGCCGCGACGACTGGTACCCGGACCTCGACTACTGACCGCCGGCGACCGGCGGCGCACGCCCCAGCCGGCTCACGTCGCGATCCCGGCGTCCGTGCGACATGGGGCGCTCCCGCACGGGCGACGACCTCTGCGCGGTCCCGGGCCGACACAATCGACGGCACGCGGTCGGGGTAAAGCCGCACCGACGGTGTACCCGACGTGGGACGTCGTACCGAGACACGGGCGCACCCTCCCGTGGCGGCCCTCGCACCGGCGCAAGGTCCGCTTCTGCCCGCGCCGCGTGTTCTTGGAGGTCCAGCACGCGTGCAAGCTCTCGATGAATGCGCCGGTGTGCCGTCGCTGCCGGCAGCCCGAGCCACTTCCCGGACTTCGGTCGACGTTCCAGTCACACCTCCGGGAAAGCCGCCGTGCCCAATGCGACCCCGGTACCGGCGAGTTCACCGAGGGATCCATGGCTGTGCTCTCCCAGCCATGGGTCACGCGTTGAGGCGCGCAGGGAGAGCGACCGGGCGTGTGCCGGTTCAGGGGCGGGTGGAGATACCCAGAAGCCGGTGCAGAGAGGTCGTCATGCCGGCGACGAAGGCGTCACGGGTCGTCTCGTCGACACGCTCCAAGGACAGGTACGGGTTGAGGTCCTCCAGCTCGACCAGCAGAAGGTCGCCCTCTTGTGTACGGCAGGCGTCCACGCGCTGGATGCCGTGATCGAGCGTGTTCCAGTCGATGAAGCGGTGGGCGAAGTCGAGATCGGCTTCGGTGGGGTGGTAGGGCTCGAGGACCCAACGCCGGTCGGGGTCGGGAGCGTGAAGCGCGTACTGGAAGGCGTCGTCGATGTAGTAGAACGAGACCTCGTAGCGGAAGTCGATGCGGGGCTGGACCAGGATGCCGGCGTAGGCGAGGCGGTCCAGTTGGTCCCGGGAGACGAAGTCCAGGCCGATGGAGTCCGCCCCTGCCTTCGGCTTGACCACGTACTGGTCGGTCTCAGGCAGCAAGCCGAGGGACTCGGGTCGGTCAATGGTCGGGATGACCGGGTATCCGTCAGCCGTCAGGTCCAGCAGGTACTGCTTGCCGGCCATGTCGGCCCGGCCGGACAGCGGGTTGTAGAGCCGTGTGCCCAGCGCCGCGGCCTTGTCCCGGAAGGCGTCGTACTCCCTCCGGTAGTGCAGCACGGGTCCACTGTTGCGGACCACGACCGCGTCGAAGGCGTCCATGAGGGCTGCGGCGTCCAGCGGATTGCACAATGCGATGCCGAAGTCGTTCCGCAGGCGCGACGACAGGAAGATGTCCTCGTCGCAGTAGCGCCGCCCCTGGGCCTGGTAGGCGAGGTCAGTGACGAACAGAACGCTGGGGCGGCCGGGCACGGGGCATCTCCTGGGTCGGTGGCCACCAGCCTATCCAGCCCACCCGACACCCATCACGGCCCGGGGCGGACCCCACAGCGTGCCCTGGTCTCGGCGAAGGCTCTTCCCGGAGGACCGTGAGATCCGGCTCACACCGCTTAAATACGAATCTCAGATGCAACAATGCTACGGTTCACTCGTGAGGCTGACCAGATACACAGATCTCGCGCTCCGGGCCGTGATGCGGCTGGCCGTGATGGACGGCGACCAGTTGCTCACCACACGCCAGATCGCCGACTCCATGAAGGTGCCCTACACACACATGGCGAAGGCCGTCGCCGAGCTGCAGCACCTGGGTGTGATCGAGGCTCGACGCGGACGCAACGGAGGGCTGTCGCTGACCGAAGCGGGCCGAAACACCGAGGTCGGTCAACTGATCAGGACTCTGGAGGGCGACCGGGAGGTCGTCGTGTGCGAGGGCGACACCCCCTGCCCCCTCGCAGGCTCGTGCCGGCTCCGGCGCGCACTGCGGCAGGCGCAGGAGGCCTTCTACGCCTCACTCGACGACCTGACCGTGGCGGATCTGGTCAAGTCGCCGACGGGACCGGTACTGCTGGCCCTCGGCCGCTCCCCCACCTGACCGGTCGACGGCCGGTCCCCGGCGAGCCTCCGCCACCCCACCCACTCAGCCCTCACCAACCCGGGGTCGCATCCGTGTCCGGCCGCGACTCTAAATGCGAATCTAAGATACTAATTCACGGTACGCGAAACCAGGAGTGTGTCCGATGCTCTCTGCACGGTCGGTCCCCGTCATCCAGACCACGCTTCCCGCCGTGGGAGCCTCTCTGACCAGCATCACGGAGCGGTTCTACCAGCGGTTGTTCGAGGAGCGCCCCGAACTGCTGCGGAATCTGTTCAACCGGACCAACCAGGTCAACGGCTCGCAGCGGGAGGCACTCGCCGGCGCCGTGGCCGCCTTCGCCACCCTGCTCGTCGAACGGCCGGACGAACGGCCGGACGCCATCCTGTCCCGTATCGCCCACAAGCACGTCTCGCTCGGCATCACCGCCGACATGTACCCGCTCGTCGGCCGCCACTTGCTCGCGGCGGTCGCGGAGGTGCTGGGCGGCGCCGTCACGCCGGAGGTCGCCGCCGCGTGGGACGAGGTGTACTGGCTCATGGCCAACGCGCTGATCGCGGCCGAGGCCCGGCTGTACGCCGCGGCTGACGTGGCCGACGGTGACGTGTGGCGGCAGATGATCGTCACCTCACGCATCGAGGAGTCCGCCGACGCCGTCTCGCTCGTCCTGAGCCCCACGGGAGGCCGCCCCACGAGGCCGTTCCGGCCCGGACAGTACGTCAGTGTCCGCGTCGAACTGCCCGACGGCGCACGTCAGATCCGGCAGTACAGCCTCTCCACCGCGCCCGGACGGGACACCTGGCGCATCACCGTGAAGCGGGAGAGGGCCGCCGACGGGACCGTTCCGGACGGAGAGGTCTCCTGCTGGCTGCACCGGTACGCGAAGGAGGGGTACGTGCTGGACGTCTCGCTGCCCTCCGGTGACCTCCTTCTTCCCGAGGCCGGCAGCCCGCTCCTGCTCGCTTCCGCCGGCATCGGCATCACACCCATGCTGTCGATGCTCGACCACCTCGTCCGCACCGCCTCCACCCGCCCCGTCACGGTCGTCCACGCCGACCGCGGGCCCGATCACCACGTCCGCCGTGCCGAGCAGACGGATCTGGCCGGCCGACTGCCCCGTGCGGACGTCCACTTCTGGTACGAGAACGACGCCCACCACGTGACGGGCCCCCAGGTCCACGCCGGCCGGACCGCACTCGACCGCCTGGACATCGCGCGCGACACCACCGCCTATCTCTGCGGCCCGCTGCCGTTCATGCGCGAGGTGCGCGGTCAACTGCTGGCCCGGGGGCTCCACCCGTCCGCCATCCACTACGAGGTCTTCGGCCCCGACTTGTGGCTCAGCAAGTAGACGCAGTGCGCGACGGACGCCGCGCCGGCGCCTGCCCTCGTGTACCGGGTGCTCGGTGCGGCGGCGCCCTGCCCACCCCGCGGCCGCGTGCTGACGCTCTGACAGAGGTACTGAGACGGGCGGCGTGGCGGGAGCCGTGCTCGCCTTCGGAGGCTTCCGGTGACCGATGACGTGACCGACAAGCCGTGACCCACGAGGTGACCGACGACGTGACGGACGACATGACCGATGACGTGACAGACGACGTGACAGACGACGCGCCGCGCGACCCGGACGGCCCGGCCGGCGAACGACCCGACATCCGTGACCGTGCGGATGTCGAAGGACTTGTCGCGGCGTTCTACGGCGAGGTCCTCGAGGACCGCCTGATCGGTCCGCTCTTCACCGAGGTCGCGCGCATCGATGTCGCGCACCACCTCACCCTCATGGCCGACTTCTGGGAGAGCGCCCTGCTCACTCCGGGCGTCTACCGCGGCAACGCCCTGCGCGCACACCGCGAACTGCACGCCGCGAGCCCCCTGCGCGCCGATCACTTCGAACGCTGGCTGCACCTGTGGACAGCGGCCGTCCACCGCCGGTACGAGGGCCCCGTGGCGGAACGCGCCGTCACCAAGGCCCACGCCATCGCCCGCGCCCTGCTCCACAACACGGCGGGCCGCGACGAATCGCCACGGCACCCCGGGCCCGTCCTCCTCCAGATCGGCCGCTCCCCACAAGAGGCGTAGCCGGGCGGCGGGACCGCCGCCGCCCCGATCCGGAGGGTCTCCGAGGGCTGCCACGCACGGGTATCACTCTCTGATTGAGGCGACCCGACGGTAAGTAATTGCTTAATTACCGGACATACACGTAAATTCCCTGCTGTGGCTTTCAGATGTCACGGGCTGACGGGCCAAAAGGTGAGCAGGTACGACCCCGGGCCGCCCGTCCCCCGCCGGGCAGCCGGGCGCGGGCCTCGCACCGCCCATGCGCCCTCTTGGACCGAAACCTGATCGCCGTGGCGCAGCGCATCCCCACCGGACCGCAGCAGTCCTGCGGGCGACGCACGACACCGTCCCTGACCTGCGTAACGAAGGACAACCTCGCCGATGACCGATCGCACGACACCCCGGACCGACATCCGCGGCTTTCGCGCGGGCGACGGACCGCAGGTGGTGGAGGTCTGGCGGCGCAGCGCGCCGGCCGACTCCGTCACCGCGGACCGCTTCCGCTCCCTTGTGCTGCTCGACGCCAACTTCGATCCGGAGGGTCTTCGGATCGCCGTCGAGGGGGACCGTGTCGTCGGTGCGGCCTACGCGGTGCGCCGTCTGACGCCGATGGCCGGCACCGACCTGGAGCCGGAGCAAGGCTGGATCCCGTTCTTCTTCGTCGACCCGGCCGCACGCGGGCGCGGTCTCGGCCGCCGGCTGCTGACCGGCGCACTCGACTGGCTGCACGGCCACGGCCGTATCCGCGTGGACTTCTCCTCGTACACCCCGAACTACGTCCTGCCCGGCCTGGACTCCGAGGCCTACCCCGAAGCGGCCAAGCTCCTGGAGTCCCTGGGCTTTCGCACGCTGTACGAGGCGGAGGCGATGGACCTGGGCCTGGTGGGCTATCGCGTCCCGGAGGATGTCGCCCGCCGCGTGGAGGAACTCAGGGCGCGGGGACACCGGTTCGCCACCCCGTCGGACGACGACCTGGTGGATCTGCTGGCGCTCGCCGGGAGCCACTTCGGTCCGGACTGGGCGTGCACGATCCGGGCGGCGCTGGCCGCGGGTACGCCGCTCGACCGGATCGTCGTCTGCCGGGACCCTTCGGGCCGGATGGCCGGCTGGGCGATGCACGGCGCGTTCGACGCGGTGGACGAGCGGTTCGGCCCGATCGGCGTGCTGGAGGAGATGCGCGGCAGCGGACTCGGCGAGATCCTCCTGCACCTGGTCCTGGAGAGGATGCGGGCGCGCCGCGCGCACTCCGCGTGGTTCCTGTGGACCGGCGCGCAGTCCCCGGCGGGCCACATGTACCGCAAGACCGGCTTCACCACGACCCGCGTGTTCCGTGTGATGCGCCGTGAGGCCGCTCGATGACGCCCGCCCCCCGCAGCGGCGGTCTGAGCCGGCGCCACTTCGCGCTGGCGCTCCCCTCGGCGCTGCTCGCCTCCGGATGCGCCGCACCGCACCAGGGCACCGGGCGGCCCGGCGACCCGATCGTCCTCACCCTTCTCACGCACTACGCGAGCGGGGTGCTCAAGGAGGCCCTGCAGGGCCCGGTCGACGAGTGGAACGCCGGCCACGACCGGGTCAAGGTGCAGACCAAGGCCGTCGAGTTCACCGACCTGCTGACCACGTTCATGGTCCGGCAGGCCGCGGGCCAGGGCACCGACATCCTCCACCCGTACTGCCTGTGGAACGGCCAGCTGGTCCAGGCCGGCGTCCTGCGCGCCGCTCCCCGGGAGCACGCCGAGGAGATCGCACGCGGCTACAGCGAAGCCGCGGTCGACGCCGCCTCGGTGGGCGGCCAGGTCTACGGCTACCCCACCGAGGTACAGACGTACGCGCTCTACTACAACAAGCGGCTGCTGCGCGAAGCCGGTGTCGACGGCCCGCCACGCACCTGGCGGGAGCTGGAGGAGACCGCCTACCGCACCGCCAGACGTGACCGGTACGGCAACACCCTGGTCCAGGGCTTCGGGCTGTCGACCGCTGACGACTCCACCACCGTCGGCCAGACGCTCGCCCTTCTCCACGCCGCCGGCGGCAGGTTCGTCGCCGGGGACGGCAGGAGCACCGCCATCGACTCACCCGCCGGACGGGCCGTGTTCGATCTGGAGCACCGTCTCGTCACCAAGGGTGCGAGCGCCCCCGGCGTCAACGTCTACAAGGCGTTCCGGTCCGGGCAGGTGGCCATGGTGGTCAGCGCCGGCTGGTGGACGGGGAGCCTGAAGACGCTGATGGGCAAGGACTACCGCGACGTCGGTGTCGCGCCGCTGCCTCTCCCCGAGGCGGACGGCAGGCGTGCCACGCTCTCCACCGGTTTCATGCTGGGGGTCAACGCGGCCAGCAAGCACCCGCACGCGGCCTGGGAGTTCCTGCGCTGGCTCAACACCGAGAAAGTGCGCGCCGGGAGCGCCGAGGTGGACGGAGAGGTGACCCGCATGAGCTCCCTGCAGGTGTCGGCGGGCTCCCTGACCGGCCGCGCCGACGACATGCGCACGCTCCTCGGCGCGCACAGCGATCCGAACCTGCGCCCCTTTTTGGACGCGTTGGCGTACGCGGTGCCGGAACCGAACGTGCCTGGCGCCCAACAGGCCAAGTCGCTGCTGCGCAAGAACATCGAGGCGCTGTGGACCGGTCAGCAGTCGGCCGCCCAGGCGCTGCGCACCACCCGGCGTGAGGTCGATCGGGAGGTGTCGCGCGCATGGTGAACGCACTCACGACGGCGACGGCCGAGCGGGTGCCGCCGAGCACGCGCTCCGCCGGGCGAGCCGTCGACGGCCGTGCCCGGACCCGGCGCCACCAGGCGGTCGTCGCCTATCTCTTCCTCGCACCGACGTTGCTGTTCTTCGCCGTGTTCCTGATCCTGCCGCTCGGTTTCGCGCTGCTGCTGTCGCTGTCCCGCTGGTCAGGGTTCGAACTCGGTGGCATCCATCTGGTCGGCACGGACAACTTCGCGGGTCTCTTCACGGACGGATCGGCGTTCCTGGCGCCGATCCTCACCAACACCCTGCTGTTCGCCCTGGGCACCGTGGTCCTTGCGCTCGCCGGCTCCGTGCTGGTCGCCACGTGCATCGACAACCTGCGGTTCCAGGGTCTGTGGCGCACCCTGTACTTCCTGCCGATCGTGACGACCGTCGTCGCCGTCGGCAACGTGTGGAAGTACATGTACGAGCCGGGTGGTCTCGTCAACGGCGTGCTCAACGCCCTCGGGCTCGGCTCGGTGGCGTTCCTCCAGGACCCGGACACCGCGCTGCCGTCGGTCGTGGTCGTGCACGCCTGGGCCTCGGTGGGCTCGGCGATCCTCGTCCTGACGGCCGGGCTGAAGTCCATTCCCGGGTCGTACTACGAGGCCGCGGCGCTCGACGGCGCCGGGCCGGTCACCGTCTTCTGGCGGATCACCCTGCCGCTGCTGCGGCCGTCCCTGCTGCTGGTGTGCGTCACCCAGCTCATCAGCGGCCTGCAGTCGTTCGCGCTGATCACCGTGATGACCAAGGGCGGGCCGGGTGACGCGACCGATGTGGCCGCTCTGGAGATGTACCGGCAGGCCTTCTCGTACGGCCACTGGGGCCCTGCGAGCGCCGCGGCCTTCGTGCTGTTCGTGGTGGTCCTCGCGGTCACCCTGGTGCAGCTGTGGATCTTCCGGCGCAAGGAGGAGGACGTATGATCCGCCGCCGTTTCCCGTGGCTGTCGTACCTGGTGGTCGTGACCGGCGCCGTGCTCACGGTGGTGCCGTTCCTCGACATGGTGATGACGTCGTTCAAGGGGGCCGGTGAGGCCGGCTCGCTGCCGTACCAGTTCCTGCCCAAGGCGTTCGACCTGTCCAACTACCGGGCGGCGATCGAGCAGCTCGACCTGCCGGTGCTCTTCCGCAACAGCGTCGTCGCGACCGCCGTGATCACCGGGTCGGTCCTGGTCACGTCGTCACTCGCCGGCTACGCGCTCGCCAAGCTCCGCTTTCCCGGACGGAACTTGATCTTCCGACTCGTGCTGTCCACGATGATGTTCCCTCCGTTCCTCTTCTTCATCCCGCACTTTTTGATCCTGGTGCACTGGCCGCTTGCGGGCGGCAACGACCTGTTCGGGCGCGGCGGCGCCGGCCTGACCGTGAGCATCGCCGCGCTCGTCATGCCGTTCCTCGTCAACGGCTTCGGGATCTTCCTGATGCGCCAGTTCATGGTCTCGATCCCGGACGAGGTCCTGGAGGCCGCCCGCATCGACGGTGCCGGCGAGTTCTGCGTGTGGTGGCGGATCGTCGTCCCGCAGACCACACCGGTGGTGCTGACGCTCGGTCTGCTGACCTTCGTCAATGCGTGGAACGAGTACATCTGGGCGCTGCTCATCTCGACCGCCAACCCTGACGTGATGACCCTGCCCGTCGGCATCCAGTTCCTTCAGGACTACGTGGATCCGACCCGCACCATGCCGATCCTGATGGCCGGTCTCGTCCTGAGCGTCCTGCCCGTCCTGATCCTCTTTCTGCTGCTGCAGAAGTACTACATCCGCGGTGTGATGCTCAGCGGCCTCAAATGACTGCGTAGCAGGTGGCAATCGCGGCCGCGCGGTCACGCGGTGCCGTGCGCAACCACAGCGGAGCCAGGGCTTCCGCGTCAGTGGCGCGCTGTCACGGCGTCCGGTCGGCGTGTCGTGCGTCCTGCAAGGTCACCTGCCGGCGCAGCCGGCCGTCCGTCGGCCTCCTCGAAGAGACGGCAAGGCACGGCCGGCGATCCCCGCCCTGTTGGTCGACCCGGAGGGGACCGCCGTCGCCTGATGCGGCGCGGGGCCTGCGCCGTCAGCCGGACGGGACGGTGACGGCCCGGGCGTTCCATCCGGAGACACGGACGCGTGGGGTGCGGCCCGGATCGACTGTGCGATGGGAGGCCACCAGAGTCACTGATTCGCCCGGCCACAGGCTGATGTGGTTGTCGCTCCAGCGGATGGGGAGCTGGGGCGTGCTCCCGTCCGCGGAGACCAGGTCGACGTCGGTGAGCAGCACGGGAGCTTTCGTGGTGCCCGGGTGACGGAGGGTCACGGTCGTCGTCGAAGTGCCGGCCCTGGTCACCTTCGTCCCGGCCGTGACGTCCAAGGCGACCTGCGGCATCGAGGTGAGTCCCGTCAGATCGGCGTAGGAGGTGGTCGGGGTGTAGTACCAGTCGGTCTTGGCGTAGTCCAGGACGTCGTTGCGGGTGGAGAGCCAGTAGACGTTGCGGTCCAGTTCCCGGCCGGTGGTGTCGGTGAGCGAGAGTCGGGCGAGGTACGTCTTCGCCAGGCCGGGGACCGTGGCCGGGAGGGTCAGCGAGGTGGTGGTCACGCCGCGGGCCGCCACGTCGACACCGGTCACGGTGCGGTCGTACTTCTCGGTCCCGTCGGGGTTGAAGAGCGTGACCCGGGCGTTCAGCCCTGAGGCGGCGGTGGCGCGGTCGTTGACGATGCTGACCTTGCGGTTGTCGTAGCCGTACTGGACGTGGAGGGGTTCGTTCGCCTTCTTCGCGCCGAAGTAGGCCCCGTTCTGGTCGAGATAGCGGTCGATGAGCTGCCAGTGGAGGGAGGTCCAGCCACTGTTGAGCATCCAGTAGATGACGCCGGTCGCGGGGGCGGTGGTGTCCTTGGCGTTGCGGGAGTACGCCTCGAACTGCGCCCGGACGTTCTCGTACTGCGCCAGCTGGGCCTTGCGCACGTAGTCGCCGAGGTCCTTCGGGCGTCCGTAACGGCCGGCGAGCGCGGCGTTGTACAGCTCGAGCGTGGAGAACGTGGGTGACGGCGAGCGGTGGAACTGGGGAGCGGCGGGCTGCTTCCAGAGCGTCTCCAGCTCGCCCGGGGTCAGCATCCGCCGCAAGGTGTCGAGGGTGGGGATGCTCGGGCCGGCGCTGGTCTCGGAGTTGAAGCCGGTGGCTCCTCCCTCACGCTTGTCGTACCAGTAGCCCGGCGGCACCCAGTCGTAGGGGCCCGTCATCCGCATCCCGGAACGGCCGGTGACGGGTGTCGGCTTCCCGGAGGCGGAGGGAATCACGGGCACCTTCCAGTCGGCCGCCCGCAGCGCCTTCAGGTATCCCGACTCGATCTTTGCGTTGGGCGCGGCGTCGCTGCCGATCAGGAACGAGATCACGCTGGGGTGGTGGCGCAGCCGGGCCGCCTCGGCGGCCATCGACGCCTGGGCCACCGCGTGATCGGCGGCGTCCCACTTCTCCCCGGACTCCGCGGGGTTGACCTCCCCTTCCCACTTGTTGCAGCACTCCCAGCCCGCGATGGTGAGGATCCCGTACCGGTCGGCGAGGTCGAAGAACTCGTCGGGCTCGAGGTGGCCTTCCAGGCGCAGTGTGTTCAGGCCCAGGTCACGGACGTACCGCAGGCGGTCCTCGGCGTAGGTGGGGTCCCAGCGCAGGAACTCGTCGGGGGACCAGCCCGCGCCCTTGATCAGCAGCGGGCGGCCGTTGATGCGGTACTGGCGTGCGCCGTCCGCGTTGATGGGTGCCTGCACGTCGCGGATGCCGAAGGGGGTGTGTGCGGTGTCGGAGGTGACCCCGTCCACCGCCACGGCCAGGTCGAGGTCGTAGAGGGGCTGCCCGCCCATACCGGCGGGCCACCACACGCGTGGCGAGGGCACGTGGAGTCCGGGGTGGTCGGCCGGGGAGAAGACCACGGTCCGGCTCTCCCCTGGTGCCAGCGTCACCCGCCTGCTGAGCTGCGCGGGGCCGGCCGTGCCGGACAGGAGCACGGTGACGGTGCCGGGTGAGTCGTTGCGCAGGCGGGCCTTGACGGTCAGGTCGGCTGAGGCCAGCGACGGCACGGCCAGGTCGGTGACGACATGGGCGTCACGGAGCACCACCGGGCCGGTGCGGCGGACGACGACGTCGCGGACGATGCCCATGTTCCGGTCGGGTGGCGGCTGCAGCCAGTCGAGCCAGCCCACGGTGAGGTGCTTGCGCGGGTCGTTCGGCTGGACGCGGAAGGCGACCGTGTTGGTGCCCGGCCTGATCAGGTCGGTGATGTCCAGCTCGTGCCGGGTGTAGGTGCCCGCGACCTTCTTCGCCGTCGAGATCCGACGGCCGTTGACGTAGACGTCGGCGGCGGAGGTCACCCCGCTGAAGTCGAGATGGGTTCGACCGGTCCGGCCGTCGTCGACCGAGAAGTCGGAGCGGTACCACCACGGGACCGTGAAGTCGGCGGCCGGGATCAGCTTCTGGTTCGTGGAGTGGAACGGGTCGGGGTGGACGCCGGCCGCCAGCAAGGCGGCGAGCACGGTGGAGCGGGGGCCGGCCTGGTACCAGCCCTTCGTCGGATAGCCGGGGCTGGACACCTCGGCCGCCGGGTCCTTGACCCGGGCGGTCGACTGGATCATGAACCCTGCCAGCGCCCTGGCGGAGTCGTCGCCGACGGAGACCGCTGCGGCGGCGGGTGCGCCGTACGCCGGCCGGGCGGTGGAACCGACCGGGGTGAGGGCGGGGGCAAGGACGACGAGCAGGCCGAGGAGCGAGGCGACGACGGCCCGGCCGGTCCAGGACTCGCGGTGTGACGGGCCACCGGCCGGGATGCACGGGAACGGGTGACCAGGGCGGCACGGCGACACCCGGTCCAGCTGTGGAGGCATGCCGTACAGCATGGTGCCGGGGCTTCGGCGGCCGGCGTTCCACATGCCGGGCGTCGCCCGATCGCAGCAACCGGGGAGGGCGGTGAGGAGCAATGCCTGCGTCCTCGCGTGGCCTGAACGCCCGCCGCGAGCGCCGGTGCCGTCATCGAGGTGGCGCCGCGGCCCTGGTGTCGGAGTTCTCCGAGAAGTCGAGCTCGTCTCCTGGCCGGACCTGCGCGCCGACAGCGGTACGGGCATCGGGCGCGTCGGTGCCGGGGGCCCTCACGTGACCGACTCCGGCATGTCGTGGGCGGCCCACGCCCGCATGGGTCGACGGGCGTGGGCCGGCGTTGCGGTCAGCGGCCGGACGAGTCGCCGCGGAGGCCGGACCGGGTCCCGGCTGCCGTGTTCAGATGCGACTGGGAGTCGCGCTCGGTGGTCAACGGGCCCGACACGGCGAAGTAGCGCCGGCCGGCGACGAGCAGCTCCTCCGCGGGGAACTTCGTGATCACCTCGCACCCGTCCGCGGTGACCACGAGTTCCTCCTCGATCCGGGCCGCGCCCCAGCCGTCCTTGGACGGCCAGTAGGTCTCGAGGGCGAACACCATGCCCTCCTCCAGCACCTCGGGGTGCTCGAGGGACACCAGCCGGGAGAACACCGGCTTCTCCCAGATCGACAGCCCGACACCATGGCCGTACTGAAGCGCGAAGGCCGCCTCCTCGTCGGGGAATCCGAACTCCTGCGCCGTCGGCCACACCGAGACGATGTCGGCGGTCGTGGCACCGGGGCGGACGAGGCTGATCGCTTCGTCCATGTACTCACGGCACCGCGTGTAGGCGTCGCGTTGGGCGGACGAGGCACTGCCGACGGCGAACGTCCGGTAGTAGCAGGTGCGGTAGCCGTTGTAGCTGTGCAGGATGTCGAAGAAGGCGGGATCCCCGGGCCGCACGATACGGTCCGAGAAGACGTGCGGGTGGGGTGCGCAGCGCTCCCCGGAGATCGCGTTGACGCCTTCGACGAACTCCGAGCCGAGGTCGTAGAGAGTCTTGGCCACCACACCCACGCACTCGTTCTCCCGCACGCCCGGCCGGAGGAAGTCGTAGAGGTTCTCGTAGGCGGCGTCGACCATCGAGCAGGCGTGGGTGAGCAGCTGGATCTCGTCGGGTGTCTTGATACGCCTGGCTTCCAGGAACACCTGCTGGCCGTCGACGACGGTGATGCCCGCGTTCTGCAGGGCAGCAAGGACGGGGAGTTCGATGACGTCGACGCCGAGCGGCTCGTCCAGGAGCCCGTAGAGTTCGAGTTCGCGCTTGATCTTCTGGGCGACGCTGTCGGCCATGCCGACCAGGGGGTTGATGGCGCCGCGCAGTGTCGAGATGCCGGCGCGGGCGCCGCTCGGGTTGCGGGCGTCGGCTCCGTGGTGGGCTCCGTGCGGATCGCCGTCCGGGTGGGCCCCTGAGTAGTCGAGCCACGGGTTGTACAGCTGGTGGTGCTTGGCGGCCGAACCGAAGTCCCAGACGATCGGCTCGCCTCCCCTGACCAGCAGGGAGAACCGGATCATCTTGTCGATCGCCCAGGTGCCGATGTGGGTCGAGGTCATGTAACGGATGTTGGCGAAGTCGAAGGCCAGGACCGCGCCGACGTCGGACTGCTCCAACGACTTGCGCAGGCGGGCCAGCCGCTCGTCACGGAGCCTGCCCATGTCGATGCGGGTCTCCCAGTCGACCGAGTTCGGCCCAAACGTCGGAATCGCCATCACAAGTCCTTTGCCGAGCGGACAGCTACGGATGAATGAAGCCCCCTGCGCGCCGCTTGCACTCAGCAGGGCGCGGGAGCAAAGCGTTCACTATTACTGAACACCCGCGCGTGGGTGACGTCAACTGCCGATGCGCACGAGCTCCGTTACGAGTCGCCCTCTCGCCGTGTGCCGGTGCAGCGCCAGGCGGGTACCGGGCCCTCCGCTCCCGACGCGCCGCCGACAGCGACCACATGCCACAGCCCGCTCGCCGGCTCGTCGCTCTCGTTCACGTACAGGTGGGGAACCGCGGAGTCGAAGCTGATGGACGAGCCGGGTTCGAGGCTGTAGGTCTCGAACCCGAGGCGGACGATCAGGCGTCCGGACATCAAGAAGCCGTACTCCCGGCCCTGATGACTCATCAGCCCTCCGTTCGTGGAGGAGCTGCTGCCGGGTGGGTAGGTCACCAGCAGTGCGCTGACGAGCGGGTCAGGTCCGGGCGTAAGCCTCTCCCAGGTGACGCCACTGTCCATCACGAGCTCGGCCCGCTCGCCGGGCGTCACGACAGGGGGCGCGGGGGCCGCCAGGGGGCCGGGTCCTCGCTCGACGCCGGGGCCGGCGAGGAGTTGGTCCAGCGAGACCGAGAGCGCGGACACCAGGGAGTAGAGGGTGGCGACCGAGGGCTCGGAGTGCCCGTTCTCGATCTGGGACAACATGCTCGGTGAGATGCCGACGCGGCGGCTCAACTCACGAACGCTGAGCTTGGCCTCGGTGCGAGCGGTGCGCAGGCGAGCGCGTGCTGCGGGGTCCACGGGTCCGTCCCCTCCTCGGTCCGGCAGGAGATCTGCGGGCAGTCGCTGATCGGGGTCGAACGTTACCGAAGTCCGGTGTTCAGTAATGCTAAACACACATGTCGGGGTTGTGCGCCGCTCGCAGTGGGACTGCCGGGTCTGCGTGCCGGTGCCGAACCGCGGCTGGACCGCGGTACGCGAAGACCTGATGAGGGAGTGGCCGGGCGCCGGATCGGTCTACGAGGCTCGCCTCACGAACGTCACCTCGACAACTGTGCCGGTCAGTGCCGTGCCAGTGACCGCGACCGTCTGGTCCTCGCGCACGCGGAGCCCGCAGGGGTGACCGTCGACGGACCCGAGATAACACCCGGGGGCGGGGCGCGCGAACGTCGGTGAGATGAGTATCCGGCCCTGCCCGCCGACGACTGCCGGAAGCGCGAAGGGGGCACCCAGCAGGTCGGCGGCCGATGCGACGTCACCGTCGCAGATCAGCCGCCGGATCCGCGTCGACGAGATGGCCTCACCGGTCAGGCCCCGGGTGACGAGCGGCACGATCCGGGTGCTCAGCTGCGGATACCGGGCGAAGGTGGCTGTCGTCCCGGCGCCCCACGCACCGAACCGGAAGCCCTGGCCCACACTGACGAAGCCCGCTCCGAGGCGGTCGATGACGACCGCTTCGACGAACTCCTCGGCCGGGACGCGTGACCAGGCATGGTCGAACGGGACGACCGCCACCCGCCGGATCCCCAGGGACGCGAGCTTGCGGAGCTTGTGCCGGTGGTCGCTCAGCAGACCCGGCGCCCGGCGGGGCGCGAGCACCTGCAGGGGGTGAGGATCAAAGGTGAGTACCGTGTCGCACCCGTCGAGAACCTGACGGTGACCGAGGTGAACACCGTCGAAGGTCCCGATCGCGACCCTGGCGTGCGAGCCGGCTCCTGTGGGGAGCCGGCGCCCACCCACGGCCCCTCTTCCACGGGGTTCCTCGAGACTCAGGACCTCCATCGGCCATCCCTCCTTCACCCTCGGAGCAGGCTTGCGCGCAGGCAGTATGAACCGCGCCCCGTTAGCCGTGGGCGAGGCGCGGGACGGCCCCACGGCCCGCCTGTGAACCCCGCGTTAACCACGCTTGCACCGGCCTCGGCGCTTCGGATCCACTCTCGGCAGCAAGAGCAACGGACCGATGACTGGAGGAGCCGAGCATGGCTGCAGGGTGGAACTTGGAGGGCCGTACGGCCTTCGTGACCGGTGGTAGTCGAGGCCTGGGCTTCGCCATCGCGCAGGCGCTGCTCGAGCGTGGCGCCAAGGTGGCGATCGCCGCCAGGGACGAGGGGGCCGTCAAGGCCGCGGCCGGTCGTCTCACCGCTGGATCGGACGCGCAGGGCGTACTCCCCGTCGTCGCGGACGTCACCGACGCGGACTCCGTCAACAGCGTGCTGGCGGAGGTGCACGCCTGGCAGGGGGGCCTCGACATCGTCGTGAACAACGCGGGGCCGCAGCTCATGCCCTCCCCGCTGGAGAAGGTCGACGAGAACAGTGTCGCGTCGGCCTTCGACACCAAGCTGCTCGGGTTCCTCCGCGTCTCGCGGGCCGCTCTGCCGTTCCTGAGCCGGACCGGCAGCGGCAGCATCGTCAACGTCGTCGGCGCGACCGCGCACGCGCTGATTCCCAACACCGGTGCCACGGCCATCGTGAACGCCGGCGCGGTGGCGCTCACGAGCTACCTGGCAGCCGAGGCGGCTCCCGGCAACATCCGGGTCAACGCGATCTCGCCCGGAATGACGAAGACCGAGGGCTGGCTCACCAAGACCGAGGCCATGGGCAAGCAGCAGGGCAAGAGCGCCGAGGAGGTCCGGGCCGGCATGGTTCAGGGACTCGGCATTCGCCTCGGCCGCTGGGCCGAGCCCGCCGAGATCGGCGCCGCCGCGGCGTTCCTGGCGTCCGACGACGCTTCGTACCTGACCGGTCAGGTGCTGCGCGTCGACGGTGGGCTGACGAAGCCCGTCGCCTGATCACAGCCCCGGGCAGCGCCGTCCCAGGTCCGCTCCCCCCCTGGACGGCGTTGCCCGGTGTGTCGACTCACATGCGCCTGACGCTCCCACCGACCCCTGGAGTGGTAATGCTGATCGGAATCGTGAGCGAAGCCCGTCGCGGTGAGACGCGCGTTGCCGCGACTCCCGCCACGGTGGCCCAGCTGGTGAAGCTGGGGTACGACGTCGTGGTGGAGCCGGATGCCGGTGCGGCGTCGAGTTTCCCGGACGAGGCGTACGCCGGGGCCGGTGCGCGCATCGGTGACCCGCTCGCGGCGGACGTCGTGCTCGGGGTGAACGTCCTGTCGCCCGAGCAGTTGGACGCGCTGAAACCGGGCACGACGGTGATGGGCATCATGAACCCGGCGTCGAACCCCGCGTTGGTGGAGGATCTGGCGGCGCGCCCGATCACGGCGCTGGCGATGGACGCGGTGCCTCGTATCTCGCGGGCCCAGTCCCTGGACGTGCTGTCCTCGATGGCGAACATCGCCGGCTACCGGGCCGTGGTGGAGGCCGCTCACGCCTTCGGCCGCTTCTTCACCGGTCAGGTGACGGCTGCGGGCAAGGTGCCGCCGGCCAAGGTCCTGGTGTGCGGTGCGGGAGTTGCCGGTCTGGCCGCGATCGGTGCCGCGGGCAGCCTGGGTGCCATCGTGTACGCCACCGATCCGCGTCCGGAAGTGGCCGATCAGGTCAGGTCGCTGGGCGGCGAGTACCTCTCGGTCGAGGCCGGGGACCCCGGCGAGGCGGAGGTGTCCGCCACGGGCTACGCCAAGGAGATGTCCACGGACTACAACGCCCGCGCTGCCGAGCTGTACAGGGACCGGATCACCGAGATGGACATCGTGATCACGACGGCACAGATCCCGGGCAGGCCGGCGCCGACGCTGATCACCGCCGAGATGGTCGCGTCGATGAGGTCCGGCAGCGTGATCGTGGACATGGCCGCCGCGAGCGGCGGCAACGTCGAGGGCGTCGTCAGGAACGAGGCGGTGGTCACGGCCAACGGCGTGACGATCATCGGCTACACGGACCTGCCCGGCCGGCTGCCTGCCCAGGCGTCCCAGCTCTACGGCACCAACCTGGTCAACCTCGTCAGGCTGATGACCCCGGGCAAGGACGGGCGGTTGGTGCTGGACTTCGACGACGTGGTGCAGCGGTCGATGACCGTGGTGCGCGACGGCGAGTCGACATGGCCGCCGCCACCGGTCCAGGTGTCCGCCGCGCCCGCGGCCGCCACCGCGTCCGCACCCCCCGGGGCGCGGCAAGCCGGCCGCCGGACCACATCGCCGGTGTCGAACCAGCGGCGGTTCACGGTGGCCGGGGCCGGCGCCACGCTGCTGTTCCTGCTCGCGGCCCTGTCCCCGCCGGCACTGCTGGGACACCTGACGGTGTTCGCACTGGCGATCGTGATCGGCTACTACGTCATCGGGCACGTGCACCACGCACTGCACACACCTCTGATGAGCGTGACCAACGCGATCTCAGGAATCATCGTGGTCGGTGCCCTGCTGCAGATCGGGCACGCCGGGACCCCGAACGGCGTGGTGGTCACCGCGCTGTCGACGGTCGCGATCCTGCTGGCCTCGGTCAACATCTTCGGCGGCTTCGCGGTGACCCGGCGGATGCTCTCCATGTTCTCGAGAAACTGAAGGGCCCTGTCGTGTCCGATCTGATGACTGTCGAGACAGCCGCTGCGGCCGCCTACATCGTCGCGGCCCTGCTCTTCATCCTGGCGCTCGCCGGGCTCTCCCAGCACGAGACAGCCAAGGCCGGCCAGTCCTTCGGCATCGGCGGCATGGCGGTGGCCATGGCCGCGACGATCGCGCTGGCGCTCCACCATCACCTCTCCGGAGCCGGTCTCGCACTGCTGATCGGCGCCATGGCGGTCGGTGCCGCCATAGGGCTGTGGCGGGCTCGCGTGGTGGAGATGACGCAGATACCCGAACTGATCGCCCTGCTGCACTCCTTCGTCGGTCTGGCCGCGGTGCTGGTCGGCTGGAACGGCTACCTGCACGTCGAGGCCACGCTGGACGGCCCCGTCAGTGCCGAGGCCAGGGTGCTGGAGAGTCAGCAGCTGCTCGGGATCCATTCGGCCGAGGTGTTCATCGGCGTCTTCATCGGCGCGGTCACCTTCACCGGTTCGGTCGTGGCGTTCCTCAAGCTCTCGGCCCGGATCAAGTCGTCCCCGCTGATGCTGCCCGGCAAGAACCACCTCAACCTCGGTGCCCTGGCCGGCTTCGTGGTGCTGACCACGTGGTTCGTGATCGACCCGGCGCTGTGGTCGCTGATCGCGGTCACGCTCCTCGCGCTGGCCCTGGGCTGGCACCTGGTCGCCTCGATCGGCGGTGGTGACATGCCGGTCGTGGTCTCGATGCTGAACTCCTACTCGGGCTGGGCGGCCGCGGCGTCGGGATTCCTGCTGGAGAACGACCTGCTGATCATCACGGGCGCCCTGGTCGGCTCCTCGGGTGCCTACCTTTCCTCCGTCATGTGCAAGGCGATGAACCGGTCCTTCCTCTCCGTGATCACCGGCGGGTTCGGTATCGAGGCCCGCCCGGCCGACGAGAAGGACTACGGCGAGCACCGCGAGATCACGGCGGAGGGGGTCGCCGAGCTCCTCGGGACGGCCGACTCGGTGATCATCACTCCCGGCTACGGCATGGCCGTGGCCCAGGCCCAGTACGGCGTCGCCGAGCTGACCCGCAGACTCAGGGACCGCGACGTCGACGTCCGCTTCGGCATCCACCCGGTCGCGGGCCGGCTGCCCGGCCACATGAACGTCCTGCTCGCCGAGGCCAAGGTCCCCTACGACATCGTGCTGGAGATGGACGAGATCAACGACGACTTCGACGGGACCGCCGTCGTCCTCGTCCTCGGCGCCAACGACACCGTCAACCCCGCCGCCGCGGAGGACCCGGGCTCACCCATCGCCGGCATGCCCGTCCTGCAGGTCTGGAACGCCGAGAACGTCATCGTCTTCAAGCGCTCCATGGCCTCCGGTTACGCCGGCGTCCAGAACCCGCTCTTCTACCGTGAGAACTCCGCCATGCTCTTCGGCGACGCCAAGGACCGCGTCGAGGAGATCCTCCGGGTCCTCTGACACCCGGGCGGCGAGGACGCCCGCAGCAACGCATCGCGAACGCACCCCGGCTGCCATGTCAGCAGCCGGGTGCGCCGTTGTCGACGGCAACAGACCGCAACGAAGTGGGAGGACTGGATGATGACCAGCGTGGACGGCGCCTGGGACGGCGGCGTGGAGCAAGAGGTGGTCGGTGCCATCAGCGTCCTGACCATTCGCAACGGCGAGCGGAACCTGCTGAACCCAGGCATCCTCACCGACATCCGCTTCCTGCTGCAGGAGTGCGACGACGACCCCGACATCCGCGCGGTCCTGCTCACCGGCGCGGGTGAGGCCTTCTGCGGCGGCCTGGACATCGCTCCCATCAAGGCGGGTGCGGACCCCGCACTGTTCGGCAAGGCGTTGCTGGAGACCCTGCGGATCTTCCCTCGTCTGGGTGTGCCCGTCGCGGCCGCCGTCAACGGCGACGCGCTCGCCGGGGGCGCCTCGTTCGTGGCCGCCTGCGACTTCGCCGTCGCGGTGGACAGCGCGCGCATCGGCACGATGGAGGTCGCCGCCGGAATGTGGCCGATGATCGCGCAAGTACCCATCATCCACCGGCTTGGACCGCGTCTGGCGATGGAGAACATAGGTTCCGGCGAGCCGTTCACCGCGGAGCGGGCCCGCGAGGTCGGCCTCGTGCAGGCCGTGGTCGAGCCCGGCCGAGCGGCGGGAGTCGCCAAGGAGTGGCTCGGCAAGGCACTGAGGGCGGGGGGCGCCGGTGCTCCCGGCCGCCGTTCCCTCTACGAGTTCGCGTCCATGACGTACGACGAGGCGTTCGACGCCTCGCTGCCGCGCTTCATCAAGCTCTTCGGCCACTGAGTCCTTCGGAGTGGAACATCGCCCCTGTCCGGCCAGGTGCTGAGGCCCGGGGCGGGTCATGACGGAGCCGTCTGTGCGACACCCCGCTCGTGGGATGCCGCACAGACGGCCACCGCATCCACGCGATCTGCCGGCACGGCGTGGTTCGGGGATGCGGGGCGGCCTCGGCTGCTGCACACGGTCCCCGGGGCCCGGTCTGAGGGTCGCTCACCTCGGGCAGGTCGGCGGCGGGCACCGAGGAGGACACCGTCGCCGCGCGCCTCTCCCCCGGCGACGCGGCTCCTCACATCTCGTCGGCGGCCGGCTCGGCGAGCGGCGCCGGGAGCTCCCGGCCCATGACCGGGCAACCGTGCGCGAGGAGCCGGCCTGCAGCGGCCGAGCCCCTCGCACCGGGCCAGAGGAAGCCGACGGCTGTCGTCAGCTCTTCCAGACCGTCTTGAGGTTGCAGAACTCACGGATGCCTTCCGCGGCCAGTTCGCGGCCGATACCGGAGTCCTTGATGCCACCGAAGGGCAGGTGAGGGTAGGAGACGGTCATGCCGTTGACGAAGACGGCACCGGCCGCGAGACGGCTGATCAGGAACCGCTCCTCGTCGGGGTCGGTGGTCCACACCGACGAACTCAGGCCGAAGGGCGTGTCGTTGGCGAGCTGCACGGCCTGCTCGACGTCCTCGACCCGGTGCACCACCGCCAGCGGGCCGAAGGCCTCCTCCCGGTACACCCGCATCGCGGTGGTGACCTCCTCCAGCACGGCCGGCTCGAAGAACCACCCCTGGGTTCCGACCGCCGACCCACCGCACCGCAGGACGGCACCCTTCGCGACGGCGTCGCTCACCAGGTCGACGAGTTCGCGCCGCCCCGACTCCGTGGCGATCGGCCCGATGTCGGTCTCCTCGTCGAGCGGATCGCCGACGGTCAGCGCCTTCGTACCCGCGACAAAGGCCTCGACGAACTCCTCGTACACATCGGTGTGGACGATGAAGCGCTTGGCCGCGACGCAGGACTGCCCGTTGTTGATCGTGCGAGCGGTCACGGCGGTGCGGGCGGCCGCGCGCACATCGGCGGAGGGCAGCACGATGAAGGGGTCGGAGCCACCCAGTTCCAGTACGACCTTCTTGACCTCGGAGCCGGCGACGGCGGCGACGGATCGCCCGGCCGGCTCCGAACCGGTCAGCGTCGCGGCGGCGACGCGCCGGTCGCGGAGCACTGCCTCGACGTCGGCCGCTCCGACGAGGAGCGTCTGGAACGCCCCGAGGGGGAAGCCCGCCCGTTCGAAGAGCTTGTCGAGGTACATCGCGGACTGCGGCACGTTCGAGGCATGCTTGAGCAGGCCGACGTTGCCGGCCATCAGCGCGGGCGCGGCGAAGCGGATCACCTGCCACAGGGGGAAGTTCCACGGCATCACGGCCAGAACGACGCCGAGCGGCTCATAGGTGGTGTAGGCAGCGGACGCGTTGACCGCGCCCGGGTCGGCGAGTGGCTGGTCGGCCAGCATGCTCTCGGTGTTGTCGGCGTAGAACCGCATCGCGTACGCGCACTTGAGCACCTCGGCGCGGGCCTGGGCGATCGGTTTGCCCATCTCGATCGTGAGCATGCGCGCGGTCCGGTCGGTCTCGTCCTCGACCAGGTCCGCGGCTGCCCGCATCCACCGGGCGCGGGTGCCGAAGTCGGTTGCGCGCAGCGTCGCGACCGCGGCTTCCGCTCGCGCCAGGCACTGGTCGATCTGGTCCTTCGTGAGGGCGGTGAACTCTTCGACGAGTTCACCGGTTGCGGGGTTCACGGTGGCGATGGGCACGGCGCTCTCCTCCCGAGGAAGATGCTGAGTAAGCGGGGATTGGATCCATCGTAGGGGCCCACATGAGGCTACGCCAGGTCACCGACAGGGCAATCACCCCTCTTTGAGTACGGGTTGGATACAAATCGAGCACGCGCATCATCCGGGAGCAGTGTCGGACGCGCACGGCGGAGCAGCCGTGAACGCCACACGGCTGTCACACGCACCGGCCTCGGTCAGGCGTCCTCGCTGTCACCTTCGACGAACAGCTCCGGATGGGCGGTGAGTTCGACCCGGGTGCGACGGATGTGGCCCACGAGGTATCGCTCGCAGTCCTCGGGGTCGCCGCGCCGCACGGCGTCGAGGATCAGCCGGTGCTCGGCGTTGACGATCGTCGCCCTGTCGGGGTCCGCCAGCACCATGAACGCGCGGCGATAGTGCTGGGTGCAGTTCCACAGCCGCTCGGTCATGGCCAGCAGATGGCCGCTGGGGCACGCCGAGTAGGTCGTCATGTGGAAGTCACGGTCCAGCAGAAGGAACCGATTGACATCGCCCTGACTCTCGATCTCCTCCTGGATGCGCTCCAGACGGGCGAGGTGGTCATCGGTGAGATGCGAGAGGCTCTCGGTCAGAGTCAGCGGTTCGAGCCGCTCGCGCATCCGGTAGTACGTGTGCACGTCCTCGAGGCTGAGCACGGGAACCCGCGCGCCGCGGTTCGGGAACGACTCGGTGAGGCCCTCGGACTCCAGGATGCGCAGCGCTTCACGGACCGGGATACGACTCGCGCCGAGGCGCGCCGCGAGCTCGTCCTGGCGCAGCCAGGTGCCGGGGGTCAGCTCGCCGGCGAGGATCTCGTCGCGGAGGATGCCGGCGATGTGCCGACTCCTCACACCGTCCGACCCGCGCGGCTCCCGGACGTGCGCAGGACTCAAGTGCGGTCACCTCTGAACTGGGACGGGTCGCGGTCGTAGGCCTTGCCGTCAGGATAGGACACGAGCTCGAACTGCATTCCCCACGGCGAGAGGAAGTAGACCCAGCGCTGCCCCTCGGAGGGCCCCGCGCTGACGGTCGGCTCCCCCAGCACGGGAACACCCCTGTGCCGCAGGAACGACACGGCCTCGTCCAGGTCGTCGACGTACAGCGCGACATGGTGCCCGCCGACGTCGCTGTTGCGCGGGACCACCGTCCGCTGCCCGTCGGCCCGGTACTCGAAGACCTCGAACACGGCCTGCTCACCGCACCGGTAGAAGCGCAGCTGCCGCATGACGGTGCGCGCGTCCACGTTCAGGTGCTCCGGCATCCAGTCGTCCGTCTCGTCCGCCGAGCCGAAGGGGCCGAGCGAGTACATGTACTCACAGCCCAGGACGTCCACGAGCCAGCGGTGCGCCTGGTCCAGGTCCGGCACCGTGAATCCGATGTGATCGAGGCGCTTGAGGCCGGGTAGAGCCATGTCTCCTCCTTTGGATCCAACATTGCCAGACATGATGACCCCGAATCGGCAATCAGTCGAGCAGAGTCTTGTGATTGGATCCAACACTGTGGCAGGGTCAAGGTATTCCGGTCGACTGAAGGGGGCTCCCGTTGCCTGCGGAAAACACACTCGAAGCGAAGGCCGCGTGGTCGGAGTTCGTCGTGACCCAGGACGACTGGGACGCCGCGGATCCGGACCTGCTGAAGGGCATGTTCAGCCAGCTGGTGCTGATCAGGACCTTCGAGGAGTACGTGCTGGAACTGGCCGCGGACGGGCTCATCCACGGCCCCGCGCACTCCAGCATCGGCCAGGAGGGCGGCGCGGTCGGTGCCTGCTTCACCCTGGCCTCGGACGACACCGTCAACGGGTCACATCGTGGCCATCACCAGTTCCTCGCCAAGGTGCTCGCCCATCTGTACCCGAAGGGCCTCGACCCGACGAAGCCCTTCCCCGAGGACGTCCGGGCCGTGCTGCTGCGCACTCTGCGCGAGATCTGCGGCCTCGACCAGGGCTTCAGCCACGGTCGGGGCGGCAGCATGCACCTGCAGTGGCACGAGGCCGGCGCCATCGGTACCAACGCGATCGTCGGCGGCGGGGTACCGCTCGCGGCCGGATCCGCGTGGGCCCACAAGCAGTCCGGCACCGACGCGGTGGCCTTCACGTTCTTCGGTGACGGCGCGGCCAACATCGGATCCACACTGGAGACGCTGAATCTCGCGGCGGCGTGGTCGCTGCCCGTCTGCTTCTTCGTCGAGAACAACCTGTACGCCGTCTCCACCCACATAGCCGAAGTCACCGCCGAGCCAAGACTGTCCGGCCGTGGCCCGGGATTCGGCATCCGGAGCTGGAAGGTCGACGGCATGGATCCGCTGGCCGTCCACCTCGTGACGCAGCAGGCCCTCGCGCACATGCGCGCCGGACACGGGCCCACGCTGATCGAAGCCGATGTGTACCGCTACTTCCACCAGAACGGCCCCTTCGCCGGTTCGGCGTTCCGGTACCGCACCAAGGACGAGGAAGCCCGGTGGCGCGCCCGCGACCCGATCGACACCATGGTGAAACACCTGGTACGGCGCAGGATCGTCACCAAGAAGGCGGCCGCGGAGACGATCGAGCGCGCCAAGGCACTCATGGCCGGACTCGGCGGAGAGATCCTGCAATCGCGCCCGGGCGGCAAGCCGGGTGAGCGGCGCATCGTGCCCTCGGAGTGGCCGGACCCCGCGTTCGTCGACGAAGGCGTCCGGGGCGACCTGTCGGAGCTGGCAGGGATCGAGTTCACCGACACCGAGGACTTCGCCGGCGACCTCACCGACGTCAAGTTCATCGGTGCCGTCGCCGCAGTGATGGGGCGCCGTCTGGAGACCGACCCACGCGTCGTGGTGATGGGCGAGGACGTCCACCGGCTCAACGGCGGCACCAACGGCGCCACCCGTGGCCTGAGTCAGGCGTTCCCCGGCCGCGTGCTCGGTACGCCGATCTCGGAGAACGCGTTCGCCGGCCTCGGTGGCGGCATCGCGCTGGACGGCCGCTTCCGCCCGGTCGTCGAGTTCATGTACGCCGACTTCATGTGGGTCGCGGCCGACCAGCTGTTCAACCAGATCGGCAAGGCCCGGCACATGTTCGGCGGCGAAGGAAAGGTGCCGTTCGTCCTGCGGAGCAAGGTCGCGACGGGTACCGGCTACGGATCGCAGCACTCGATGGATCCGGCCGGCGTCTTCGCGACGGCGGCCGGCTGGCGCATCGTCGCACCGTCTACGCCGTTCGACTACGTCGGCCTGATGAACACGGCGCTGGCCTGCGACGACCCGGTGGTGGTCCTGGAACACGTGGATCTGTACAACTCGACCGGCCCCGGACTGCCGAACGACTACGACCACTACCTGCCGGTCGGCAAGGCCGCCGTGCGCCGTGACGGCGCGGCCCTGACCGTCCTCACCTATCTGGCGATGACGCCGGCCGTACTGGAGGCGGTCGAGCAGACGGGAGTGGACGCCGAAGTCATCGACCTGCGCTGGCTGGACCGGGCAAGTCTGGACTGGGACACCATCACCCGCTCGGTGCGCAAGACCAACAACGTACTCATCGCCGAACAGGGAGCACTCGGCACCTCCTACGGCGGCTGGCTCGCCGACGAGATCCAGCGACGGCTGTTCGACTGGCTCGACTCCCCGATCGAGCGCGTGACCGGCGGCGAGGCGTCACCGAGCATCAGCAAGGTGCTGGAGCGGGCCGCGTACGCCTCGACGGAGGAAGTCGTCGCCAAGCTCCGTGAGATCGCGCGGGAGCAGAGCAATGGCTGAGATTCTGCGCATGCCCGAGGTCGCCGCCAACACCACGGAGGCGATCCTGGAGTCCTGGAACGCGGGTGTGAACTCCCCCTACGGCAAGGGCGATCGGATCTTCACGGTGGAGACCGAGAAGGCCGTGGTCGAGGTGGAGGCCGAGAGCGACGGCGTACTGCTGCGCCTCCTGGTGGATCCCGGCGCGACGGTGGCGGTGGGCACACCGATCGCGATCTGGGGGAAGCCCGGCGAGTCGCCCTCCGAGGTGGACGCCCTGGTGGCGTCGCTTGGCACCGCAGACGCGCCGGAGACGGCTTCCGTCGCTCCTGCGGCGGCACCGGAGTACCCGGCGGCGCCTGCGGGCCCGGCCGCCGCGGCACCGGACGGGAGCGAACGCGTCTTCGCCAGCCCGCTGGCGCGACGACTGGCTCGCGAGTCCGGCGTCGATCTGAACGCGGTGGTGGGGACCGGCCCGAACGGCCGGATCCGGCGGTCCGACATCGAGGCGGCCCTGGCGAAGCCTGCTCAGCAGGAGGAGACGCCGACGGCCGACGTGCCGGCGGAGGTCCTGAGCACCGGCGCTCCGGCAGCGGATCGACGGTTCAAGGACGTACCCCATACGCGCATGCGGTCGGCCATCGCCCGCCGGCTGACGCAGAGCAAGCAGAACACGCCCCACTTCTATCTGCGCGCGAGCGCACGCGTCGATGCGCTGCTCGAACTGCGTCAGCAGATCAACGCCGGCCACGGCGTGAAGGTGTCCGTCAACGACCTGCTCGTCAAGGCCGTCGCGTCCGCCCATGCACTCGTTCCCGCGATGAACGTGCAGTGGAACGACACCTCCGTCCGCCACTTCTCGGACATCGACATCTCGGTGGCCGTCGCCACCGAAGGAGGTCTGGTGACCCCGGTGGTCCGCGGCGTCGACGCCCTGTCGATGAACGGGGTCGCCGCGGCGACGAAGGATCTCATCGCCCGTGCCAAGGAGCGCCGGCTCCGGCAGGACGAACTGGAGGGCGGCACGATCACGATCACGAACCTCGGCATGTACGGCACCGAGGACTTCGCAGCGATCATCAATCCCCCACAGGCCGCGATCCTGGCCGTCGGCGCGGTGCGGCAGGAGGCGGTCGTCGAGGACGGCGCGGTCGACATCGCGTCGGTTCTGCGCCTGACGCTCGCGGTCGACCACCGCTCGGTGGACGGCGCCGTCGCGGCCGAGTGGATGAAGGCGTTCGTGGACGTGCTGGAGCACCCGCTGCGGATCCTGCTGTGAGTGCCCGTCCACCGGTGTGCACCTGTCGCTGCCCGCCACGGTGTGACGCCGGTCCCAAGGTGCGGACGCCCTGCGATGCCGAGGGGTGCGAGAACCTGCGGCGCCCCACCGGCAGCCGGCCGTCACCCACGCATCACAAGGGTGTGGCCTGGAGCGAGGCGCTGCGTGGTGCCGTCCGAGGCAGGTCGCTGGCGCAGTCCACCACGGCCGCCTTGCTGGTCGGGTCCACGCTGTTCATGGTCAACCTGTACTCGCAGGTCCGGGATGGCCCGTTCACGTGGGTGCTGGCGACCCGCATCGCCCTGACCTTCCTCGTGCCGTGGTTCAACGCCACGGTGGGAATCGCGATCGGCCTGCGGAATCCTGGCGACGCGCCCCGTTGCCCGGCCGAGCCCGCGGATACGGCCTCTCCCCCGGACTCTGCCCCACTCCCACCCCGAGCCGGCCGCTTACAGGCAGGCCCCGTCGAAAGGTAGTTCGCATGTCACTGGTGCCGATACTCACGTCCGACCAGTTCTCCCCGGCCGACCAACCCGCTCTCACCCAGGGCGTGAACACCTACGGCGAAGTACTGAACACCTGGGCGGCCATCGGGAACAGTCCCGGCCTGCTCGCCACCTACCTGCCGTTCCTCGGAAAGCTCAACGGCCCGGGTGCGTTGGCGGGGCGCCTGAAGGACCTGGTCGCCGTACGCGTCGCCGTGCTCAACCACTGCCGCTACACAGCGAGTCACCGCTGCACGTCCGCGCTGGCCAAAGGTGTGGAGGTCGACGAGCTCGGGGCCGTTGCGAGCGGCAAGCTCGAAGGCTTCTCCGAGCAGGAACAGCTGGCGCTCCAGCTGGCCGAGGAGATGACGCTCTCTCTTCCCACGGTCTCCGTGGCGAAGGGCATCACGGGCGTTTCGGGGAGCGTGCTGCACGACGTGCAGCGGGTGTTCGACGCGGCCCAGCTGGTCGAGCTGGTCATGTGCATCAGCATGTGGAATGCCCTGTCACGATTCCACCGTGTCATGGCTTTCGAGCTGGACATGCCGGAGCCGCCCGCACCGGTGGAAGCCCAGCTCTGACAGCGCGCAGGACGGTGAGGCCGACCAGGCAGGAACCTGGCCGGCCTCACACTGTTGCAGGGGCGGGAGTGCCATGAGATGCGGCAGTTACGCACCCCTGGGAGGCGGTTGTCTCCGGCGCGGGGCCGACACCGCCACGGCCGGCAGGGACGTCGCCCGACTGGACGGGACGCCTAACGCTTTCACTAACGGCGTCTCTCATCGGGTTAACACCCCACTAACACCTCATAGCTAGACTTCAACGAAATCAGCGGCCGAACGAGTTCCCTCGTCGGACGGGATCTGATCCGTCGCTTTGAATTGTACAGCTCAAATTGCCGGCCGAATGTGGCACGGAATTTCCAGCCTCTGACACGCCGAGGTCAGGCCACAAAACGATTCGCTGCAGTTCCCGAGGACGTTCTGTCGGGTGGAACTCGTATCACAAGCCGGCACGAAGAGTCCGAGCAGGGTGAAGTGGAGAGGTGCATCTGATGCGAACGGGCGACCAGTACTTGGAGTCTCTCAGGGACGGGCGCGTTGTCTGGGTCGGAGGTGAGCGGATCGACGACATCACGACCCACCCGAAGACCAGGGCAGCGGCCAAGACCTTTGCCAAGTTCTACGACCTGCACCACAAGCCGGAGCTGCAGGACACCATGACCTTCGTCGACGACGACGGAGTGCGTCGTTCGATGATGTGGTTCAAGCACGGGGACGCCGAGGGCCTGCGGCGCAAGCGCATCTATCTGGAGACCGTGATCCGGGAGCTCGACGGCGGATCGGTCGGACGGACGCCGTGCGCGAACAACTACGGCCTGGTCACCTACGAAGAGGACCCCAAGCCGTGGAGCGACCAGTCCGTGGGCACCGGCGGGCGCGACCTGACCGTGGGCATCATGAATTTCCTGGAGTTCGTGAAGGAGGGCGATCTCAACTGCGCCTTCGCCTTCATCGACCCTCAGATCGACCGGTCCAGGACACACTCGGCCAAAAGCGCGCTGCGTATCGTGGAGACCCGCGACGACGGCATCGTGGTCAACGGCGTCAAGGCCGTGAGCACCGGCACGCCCTTCGCCGACTACATTCACATCGGCGTCTTCTTCCGCCCGGGAATGGAGAGCGAACAGGTCCTCTACGGTGCCTGTCCGGCCAACGCGCCGGGCGTCGCGATGGTCTCCCGCGAGGCGACGGTGCGTGACGACCCGGACAACCACCCGATCTCCTCGGCCGGCGACGAGCTCGAATGCACCGTCATCTTCGACAACGTGTTCATTCCGTGGGACCACGTCTTCCACATGGGAAACACCGAGCACGCTGCGCTGTACCCGCAGCGCATCTTCGACTGGCTGCACTACGAGGCGCTCGTCCGGACGATGGTCCGGGCCGAACTCATGGCCGGACTCGCGCTGCTGATAACCGAGCACCTCGGCACCTACCAGCTTCCGCCGGTCCAGGCGCGCCTGGCGCGTCTCATCGAGTTCTACCAGACGATACGCGCCCACGTGATCGCGTCCGAGGCGGAAGGGTTCATCTCGCCGTCGGGTCTCTACAAGCCGAACGTCCTGCTGTTCGACTTCGGCCGCTCGTACTACCTGGAGCGGTACCACGAGATGAGGCACGAGGTGATCGACCTCGCCGGCCGTGCCTCGCTGCTGTTCCCCACCGAGGAGCAGTGGAACAACCCCGAGCTTCACGACTGGCTGGCACCGCTGCAGGCGGGTGCGATCGGCGAGCCCTACGACCGTCTGCGCATCTCGCGCGTCATCCGTGACCTCTTCGTCTCCGACTTCGGCGACCGGGTGAGCACCTTCGAGCAGTTCAACGGGACCCCGATGCTCGCCACTCGGATGCTCACGATGAAGCGCTCGGAGCTGTCACCCTCCGGGCCACTCACCGCGCTTGCCCGCAAGGTCTGCGGCCTTCAGGAGCCCGACGTTCCCGAGGTCACGTCTTACACGGAGCAGGCCGAGTACGCCCGACGCCTCGACGGAGCACGGGCCGAGGGCTCAGTGGCTCGCTGAGCCGAGGACGGCACGGGTGGTTGGTGGCTGACGGCGGCCACGAACCACCCGTGCTCACCGCGGCCTGGAAGAACAAGAACCGCTGATCAGCAACAACCGGGCGAGGGCTGCCGGCCCCGGCATCCTCGCGTGAGGACGGAGAGACAGACATGGCTTACTACATCGCACGCGCCGCGGATCGGAAGTTCATCGACGTCGAGGGGGTGCCGGGCCTTCGGCAGGCCCTGCTGGTCGGGCACGAGCAGGGCGCTGCTCACCTGGAGGTGAGCCTGTACGAGCTGGCTCCCGGGGCGACCACGGGCTGGGCCCGCTGCCCGTTCGAGGAGTCGTGGTTCATCACCGGCGGAACCGGCGAGGCCGCCTTCGCCGGTCTGCGCTACGAACTCGGTTCCGGCGACTACGGTGTCGCGCCCGTCGGCGTCGCCCACGCGCTGTCCGCCGGTGACGAAGGACTCACGTGGCTCGGAGTCCGCGCACCGAAGCCGCCGACGTTCGACGGTGCCCGGAACAGCATCGCCGCCAAGCCGTCCCCGGGCGAGAATCTCGGCCGGCCGTCCGAGACGGACCCCCGGCACCGCTTCGTCGGGCACTTCGAGGACTCGGACATGGCTCCGTACGCGCAGCTGTCGATGCCCGGCTACCACGGTCCCAACGTCAAGAACATCAGCCTCAGGATGATGGTCGACCAACTCGTGGGTGCACAGCACCACACCGTGTTCGTGTGTGAGATCGCGCCGCAGTCCGGGCCGGGCCAGGCGGCCAAGGTCCACTACCACCCCTTCGAGGAGATCTACTACTTCACCTCCGGCGGGATGCGCGGGACACTCGACGGCAAGGAGGAGATCGTCGAGACGGGCGACCTGGTGTGGGCCGGCACCAACGGCACCCATGGGTTCGTCAACGAGCGGGACGAACCGGCCCGTTGGATCGAGGTGCAGTCGCCGATACCCCCCACGTCGGACGGGTTCTTCTTCCCTGACGACTGGCGTAAGCTCCCGGAAGAGCACTGAGGCGCACGGAGGGCGCGAGGATCGATGGGTGACTCGGCCCCCGTTCGACCGAGCGTGACCACGGCGCCAGGTCGACAGCATCGTGCGATCATCAGGCGAAAGCTGGCAGTGCCCGCCCCGGGGAAGGACATTGTCGTTCGCGACAGGCTCACCCAGCGGTTGAGGGAGTTGCTCGACCGTCACACCGTGGTGAATGTCTTCGCGACAGCCGGGGCCGGCAAGACCACTGCGGTGGCTCTGGCTGTCAGGGATCACGACAGGCCCGTTTCCTGGCTGTCACTCGACGGCACGGAGCAGGCGGCGGGCCGCCTCCTCGTGTATCTGGAGGCGGCGGTCGCGGGCGCTGTCCCCGCCGCGGCCGATGTGGCGACCGATGCCCTGAGCAGCAGCCTCCACATCGGTGAGGCGGCCGGGCTGCTGGCCGAGAGCCTCCAGGGGAGCCGGCTCATCATCGTGTGCGACAACGTGGAACGGATCGCGCCCGACGAGACGTGCATCGCCGTGCTGTCGTCCTTCGCCCGCTACCTGCCGTCCGGCGTGAACCTGGTGCTGGTCTCGCGCGTCGACGTCCGCCTCGATCCGGGCTCGACGAGCGAGCGCGACCGGGTGGGCCGGCTCATCGAGAGCGATCTCTCCTTCGACGTCCAGGAAGCCGCCGCGGCGCTGCGGACCGTCGGCCACGTCGACGTGGATCCAGCCCAGGCTGTGGCGGCCACCGGGGGCTGGGTCACCGGCGTCCTGTTCGAGGGCTGGCGTCACATGCGGTCCCGCGAGCTGGACCCCGACTCGCTGCGGTCCTATGTGGCAGCGAACGTCTTCAACTCGCTCTCCCCGGTCGAGAGAACGTTCCTCCTTCATACCAGCCTCCTGGAGGAGGTGTCGGTCGAGGGTGCCCGGGCCCTGGGGCAGGAGAACGCCGCGCAGGTCATGGCGGACCTGCGTCCCCGGCATCTCCCGGTGACGTGGGCCTCGGACGGTTCGCGCATGACACCGCACCCGGTCTTCCGCGACTGCCTGCGCACGGCTCTGGAACGGGAGGACGCGAGGACGCTGGCGGCGGTTCGGCGCAGACACGCCGAGGTCCTGATCGCCGGCGGCGAACTGGAGGAAGCCGTCGACGAGTTGCTCCGGCTCGGGGACCTGGAGGCGGCCGGGCGGCTGGCTGCCGTGGCCCTCCCCAGTCTCGTCGCGCGCATGGACTTCGCGCCGGCGGCACGATGGCTCGATGCCCTGGGATCGTCGGTCAGGACGCTGACCCCGGAGCTCGGTTCGGTCATCCTGCGTGTCGCGTTCGCCCTCGAGCAGTGTGATCGGGGGGTGGAACTAGTCGAACGCCATGGGTACGGCTGGCTTCCGGCTCCGGGGACCGCCGACTTCGAGGAGGCACACGTCCTGGCCTGCTGGTGCCTGTGGCACTCCGGTCGCATCGACGAGGCGCGGTCCCTCGCCGACCGGCTGCCACCGAGCCGGAACCGGCTCATCGCGCACACGTTGATCGCGCTGGCCACCGGTGAGGAGCCACCGTCCTTCCCCGAGTACTCGACGACGCCGTCCGGCCCGCTCGACGGGTTGCTGATGCGGCTCGCCTTCCTGCGCGGTCGCCTCGAAGGGCTCGACGACCCGGGGCTGCTCGATCCGTGGCGGACGATAGTCGGCGGCCCCTGGACCGTCGCCGCACTGCGCGCCACCGGGCGGCTCGATGCGGCGATGGCGATGTTCGAACCTCGCCGCGGTTCCTCGCAGCCGGTCTGGTTGCATGCCGTCGACGCCGTCGATCTCATGCTCGACCTCGGCCGCGGCGATGAAGCCCGCGCGTCCATGGAGCGAGGCAGAGAGCTCATCGCGTCGACCGGATCGCAGGTGTACAAGAACATGAGCCTGCTCATCGAAGCCAAGATGTGTCTGCGCCTTGAGCACGACACCCGACGTGCCGACCAGGTGCTGGCGGAGGCGACCGCCAACCGCGCCTTGGAGTACACCATCACACGGGAGGCCTGGCTGATGTGGTCGGGGCTGTCGATGCTTCGGCAGAACAGAGATGCCGAAGCGCACGAGTACCTCGCCGAATGCCTGCGCAGCATGCAGAAGGGAGATCGCCACCTCGATCTTCCGATCGCCGCCGCGTACCTGGCCGAGGCGCAATGGCGTCTCGGCCGCGAGGACGAGTCCGACGCCACGGCCGACCTTGCGCTCGTCTCCGCGTCGACGCATGGAACACAGCACCTGCTGCTGACGGCCCTGGCGGACGTGCCGTCGGTCGCGGCCAGAGCCGCGGACACCAAGTCGAGCCGCATGTCGGCCTGGCATGAGATCCTTGCCGTGCTTTCGGGTCAATACCCCGTACGTGTGAACGTGAGTACGCCCCGGCTGGTGCTCGAGGAGTTCGGCGAGCCGACCCTCACGGTCGACGGAGGCCTGACCCAGCCCCGGCTCACGAAAAGCGTGGAGCTCCTCAGCTACCTGCTCCGGGCACCGGAGCGCAGGGCTTCCCGCGAGGAACTTCTCGGGGCGCTCTTCGGCGGCCGCAACGATGCCGCCGGCCGCAGCTATCTGCGGCAGGCGCTCTACCGCCTCCGCGAGGTGCTGCCCGACGGACTGGGCCCCGCGCAGGACGGCGATGTCTTCCAGCTGGTCGGCCCCGGCCTGGCCATGGGGTCGGCGCAACAGGCGGTGGACCTGGTCGCGCAGGCCGGGAGGCAGGACGGAGAGACCCGTCTGCAGACGCTGTTGCGCGCCCTGAGCAGTGCCGAGAAGGGCCCCTACCTGGCCACGGTGTCGAGTGAGTGGGTCACCGAGCGGCGCGCCGTCCTGGCCGAGACCTTCCTTTCGGCTCGCATCGACGCAGCCAGGCTCGCGTATCGCATGAACCGCTATCGCGAGGCAAAGGGACTGGTCGACCAGGTCCTTCGCGAGGATCCGTACCGCGAGCAGGCCTGGCAGCTCGCCATCCGGCTCGCCCACGCCAGCGGCAGCGACGACGCCGTGCTCGCGCTGTACCAGCGCTACGTGGTCCGGATGCGGGATCTCGGCGTGCCGCCGTCCGACGAGGTACGTCGTCTCGTCGTGCAGTTGCGCCGGTAGGTCCGAGCCGATTTCGCCTCGGTAAACAGGTAACCGGTCACACTCGGTCCACCTGAGTTCAGCAAACGCTCAAGCCATTTCGTTACAGGCAACGGAGGGCATGATGGGTGCATCGACCGCGCAGGAAATGCGTGCCACCTACCGTCAGGCGATGTCGCGGTTCACGACCGGTGTCACGATCATCACCACCAGGACGCCCAACGGCCCGGCGGGAATGACCGCCAGCGCTGTTGCGTCTCTTTCGCTGGACCCGCTGATGCTGCTGGTGTGCGTGGGCAACACCCTCGCGACGCGGGAAGCGATCTCCGGCTCCGGAGTCTTCGCGGTCAGTGTCCTCGCACAGGGGCAGGACCGGACGGCGCTTCGGTTCGCGAGCCGGTGCGAGGACAAGTTCGCTGGTGTCGGGCTGCGGACAGAACTCGACCTTCCCGTCATCGAAGGCGCCGTGGCGCACTTCTCGTGCACCGTGGAGCAGGAGCTCGCCGGGGGCGACCACACCATCTTCATCGGTGAGGTGGTCAGTTGTGGCTACTCCGTCGGCTCCGACCCGCTCGTGTACTTCGGCGGGAAGTTCGGCAGCCTCTGCGATCTCGACTCGCATGCCCGACTCGCCTACGACTGGCAGCTCTCCGCCTCACTGTAGAAGGGCCGCCCGGTCGAGGCGCCCGGCCGGCCCGGCGCGTCGGCGCGTGACGCAGGCCGCCCCGCATGACATCAACAACCCTTTGCGCACGTCGCGCAACGTGTCCCCAGGAGATGAACGTGGACGTATCCGTGCTGGGTCTCGGTCAGATGGGATCCGCCATAGCCGAACGACTCATCGGCGCAGGCCATGACGTCAGTGTCTGGAACCGGTCGAAGGGCAGGGCGGACGATCTGGTGGCCCTGGGCGCGTTCGAGCTGGACACGCCCTCCGAGGCATGGGAGAGGTCGGAGGTCTGCGTCACGATGGTCGCGGACTCTCCCGCCCTGGCCGAGCTGGCCCTCACTCCCGGCGGAGGGCTCGTCCACGCCGCGTCCGGCAGGGGACGGACGCTGATCGACATGAGCACGGTCTCGGTCGAGGTCTCCCGTGACGTGGCCGCCGCGGCGGAGGCCGGCGGGATCCGCTACCTACGCGCTCCGGTCAGTGGGAATCCGGGTGTCGTGCGTGCGGGGAACCTCACGGTCATCGCCTCGGGCGAGGAGGCCGTCTTCGCATCCGTCGAGAGTCTGCTGCGCGACATCGGCCCCCATGTGTTCCATGCCGGCGAGGCGGAGACCGCGCGGGTCATCAAGCTGGCGCTCAACCTCATGGTCGCCGGGACGGCCGAACTGCTCGCGGAGTGCGTGGCCCTGGCGGAGGCACACGACGTACGGCGGGACAGGCTTCTGGAGATCGTCGGCGCCTCGGCGGTCGCGTCGCCCTTGGTGAAGTACAAGATCGGTCCCCTGCTGAAGGACGACTACACGTCGACGTTCAGCGCGCGGCTGATGCACAAGGATCTGGACATGGCCCTCGACGCGGCGGAAGCCGGCAAGGTGCCGCTGCCGGTCACCAGCCTCGTGCTCCATCTGCTGGAGCGCTGTATGTCCACAGGTCTGGGCGAGCTGGACTTCATGGCTCTGCTCGTGCGGTTGCAGCGGGAGGCGGGTCAGGACTCCGTCTGACGGGGGCGGACGGACGGGGCCGGCACGGTGGACGGCCGGAGGTGACCAAGGAGGGAGCCGGGCCGCTCAGTTGGACAGCTCGACGTTCCAGGTGCGGGTGCCCGCCGCGGTGGCGGTGATCGGCGCCGACGCCTCGGGGTTGTCGGGGTCGAACACCGACTCCACCCGGTGGACCATTTCGCCACTGGTCCAGAACGGTTCGTTCTTGGTGAACCGGCCGCCCAGCTTGCGGCGGACCTTCCAGCGGAACCTGATTTCGTAGGAGGAGAGCCAGTAGCCGTTGGTCATCCTCATGCCGCCCGAGAATCCGGGGCTGTCGTTGAAGGAAATATGATCAGCCGCGTTGACGACGGTTCCGTCGTCCGCGTTGTACGGCGGGCGGAAGGGGCCGTCCACGACCCACGGGCGTTTGGACTTCTTGGGACGGTAGTTCACCGCCTCCGGCGTGATCTGACGGTTCTCGTCGGTGACTTCCTGCCAGAAGTCGTACGCGTCCTCCGCCCGCGTCGTCATCCCGTCCGCTCGTCGCAACGTCGCCACCTGTTCGAAGCCGATCGCCTGGCTGCCGCCGAGCGACTGCTCCGTGGGACCGTCGTAGCGGGAAGTGAAGCGGAGGGTCGGGTTGCCGATCTCCTCCGGCTCCTCCGCCTTCTCCTTGCCCTTCACCGACGTCCCGGCCTTCCCGCTGCGCGTGGCCCTGGTCGCCTGCTGATCCTTCTCGACGCGTTGCTGTTGCTGCGGCGGGCTTTCGCCCCGCTCGATGCCGGACTCCTGCTGGGTCCGCTTCGAACGCGTACTCGGCGCGGCAAAGGGGACCTTCGGCTCCGCCCCTCTGCTCTGCGCGATCATGCGGCTCACCGCCGCGTTGCCCGCACTGCGCTGAAGGGCCATCGCCCGAGCCGGGGCCGCCGGGTCAGGTGTCCGGCGGTCTCGGCCTCCTGTTGCCCCTGGCGCACACGCACAGCAGACACTCCCCTTGATCGGTGGCGTACCTCTCGCACGGCGGCCCGGCAACTCACGCAAACGCGGCCCCCACGAGCCTAGAGAGCCGGCAAGCGTCGCATCAACGGCGGCCGTGCACGTGGCGGGGCAGCCCGGGTGGCCGTGGAGGGCAACTGCGCTCTGCTCGTTCGTGCACCGGGGGACGACCTCGGCCGGCCCTCACCCGGGTGCCCGGCCCTGCCGTGCGCCTGGACAACCGCGAGCCCGGCGACGCCTGCGCCTCGTGTTGTCCATTTCCCCGCGAGGTGATACGCGCACTCCCGCGACCGCGGCGACGACGGGGGCGCGCCGGCCCGGCCACACCGCCATGTGCGGACCACCCCCGGGCGGCGGCCCCGGGTGCCGCCCCGGCGGGAGGAGCACCCGTCCCGCCTGGACGGCTGTGCTGCCCAACGCGCTGCTGGCTGTGCGGATACGGCCTTTCGCCCGGACGCCCCATGCGCGGCCCGTCGGTATGGCGTCCGATCAGCTCGGGAAGGCGGCGGCTCCCGTGCAGGCCGTCATGAGGGCTGGTCGGCCCGCAGGTGCCGTCGCTGGGCCAGCTCCTCGGCGCCGACCACGGTCAGGACCGGGCTTCCCGGCGGCGCGAACATCGTCACCACCAGCTGTGACTGCGTGTCCGGAAGGTTGTTGGCGCCCTGGTAGTGGATCACGTCGCCCCCTGGCTCGAACAGGGCGTCACCGGCCTTGAGTACCCGCGGCGGCTGCCCCTCGAGCTCGAAGAGGATCTCGCCCTGGGTCACGTAGCCGAAGAGCGGACCGGGGTGCCGGTGCGGCGGCGCGCCGGGATCGCCGGGCGGCAGGGTGACCCGGATGGTCCTGGCCTCGGCGCCGGCCGGGATCCGGGCCGCCGCCTCCGGCAGGGTCGTGATCACCTCGACGCCAGGGGGCAGGTGTGCGTGTTCAGCGCTCATGCGTCCTCCAGAACAGGGACTGTCCCAGCGAGGACAAGACAGCCTCGTGCTGTGTGACAGATCGATGCGGCGAACCGGCCCGGTGGCGCCGCTGCGATCCCCAAGTCACCCATTCCATGGCGGACTTCCGGCGCCGACCGCCGGGGCACAAGGAGGCCGGCCTCACCGGCCGCCGTCCAACAGGCGCCGCGTGTAAGCCGGTTAGAAGGTGCAGCTTGGATCCGAACCGGACAACCGGGTCGATGCGTCAGCGTCCCGGGCGGAGCAGTCCCGACTCGTAGGCGAGGACGACGAGTTGTGCCCGGTCCCGAAGCCCCCGCTCGGCGAGCAGGTTGCCCACATGGGTCTTGACGGTGCTCTCGGCCAGGCAGAGCACCGTCGCGATCTCGGTGTTGGACATGTCCCGCCCGACCAGACGCAGAACGTCCAGCTCCCGCTGGGTCGGGTCGTCCAGGGCGGGCTGAACGGCCGCTCCCGGTGGCGGGCCACTGAGGAACTCCTCCAGCAGAGAGCACGACGTCGGGATCGGTACGCCGCACCTCGCCGAGTGCCTCGACCCCGTCGGCGGCCTCCGCCACCACCTCGATGTCCGGCTCTGAGGAGAGTATGGCGGCGAGCCCGTGCCGGATCAGCATCTCGTCGTCGGCGACCACGACCCGGATCACGCCGCGGCCCCCACCGCGAGCGGGAGCGACACCCGTACGGTGAATCCGGCGGCGACGTCGAGCGTCAGGCTGCCGCCGCACACGACGACGCGCTCCCGCATGCCGACGAGTCCCTTGCCGGTACCCCCGCGTCCGGAGTCACCCGCGGCCGTGAGCGCGGCCCCCTCCCCGGGCCGGGGAGGGGGCCGCCTGCGATCACAGCCTTCCTCCCGTGCCTGCGCCCGCGGGTTTCGGCGGCACTCGGCGTCACCGAGGCCGGCCCATGGCCTTCGCGGGTTCCCGCCCGGCTGGTGCGAGGCACGCCCGCATGGCATCAGTTGCCCAGTGCCAACGCCTCCCCGACGAGCCCCCGCACGGCATCCAGTGCTTCGGCCCGGTCTGCCGGGACCAGTCCGATGCGCGTACGCCGGTCGAGCAGATCGGCCTCGTCCAGGGCGCCCTCGTGCCGCAGTCCCCACAGCAGTTCGGCGCCGGTCACGGGGTGGCCCGGCAGGACCGGCTCGCCCAGCCGCCGATCCCCCAGGGCCAGGGCATGCACCGCCGGTGCCTCGGTGCCGTACCGCTGGACGAGGCGGCGTGGCGCCCGCAGGTCGGCGAGCGTGCGCGGCGCGGCGGCGCCCACGAGCGGCAGTGTTGGGGTCGGGCACGGGCCGGCGGACAGACCGCGGGCGGCGAGCGCGGCGTTCACCGCGTGCTCGGCCATCCGGCGGTAGGTGGTGAGCTTGCCGCCCACGACGCTGACCACGCCGTCCGGTGAGGTCAGTACGGCGTGCCGGCGGGAGATGTCCGCCGTGCGTGCGGCTGTGCCGGGTGTCGCCGAGGTGTCCAGCAGGGGACGCAGCCCGGCGAAGGCGCCGACGACGTCGTCCCGCCCGACGGGGGCGTCCAGCACCGAGCCGAGCACGTCGAGCAGGAAGCCGATGTCGGTCTCGGGTACCTCCGGGACGTCGGGGACGGGGCCGTCCAGGGGTTCGTCGGTGAGGCCGACGTAGACCCGGCCGTCGTCCTGGGGCAGTACGAGGACGAAGCGGTTCGTCTCACCGGGGATCGGGACGTGCAGGCCTGCGGGGAGCGGGCCCAGGTGCTCGGAGCGCAGGACGAGGTGGGTGCCTCGCGAGGGGCGGATGCGGATGCCGTCCACGAGATCGCCCGCCCACACGCCGGAGGCGTTGATCACGGCGCGGGCGCGTATCTCGCCCTCCTCGCCGGTGAGTTCGTCGCGGATCCGGGCGCCGGACGCGGTCAGTTCCACGGCCCGGACGCGGGTCAGGACGCGGGCGCCGCGCGCGGCGGCGGTGCGGGCCAGCGCGGTCACGAGGCGGGCGTCGTCGGTGAGCTTGCCGTCCCAGGACAGCAGCCCGCCGCGCAGCCCGTCGGTGCGCAGGGCCGGGGCCATGTGCCGGGTCTCCACCGCGGTCAGCCGGCGCGGGGCGGGCAGCGTGGCGCGGGCCGTGCGGGCGGTCAGGCGCAGGCCGTCGCCTGCCCGGAGCCCGGCCCAGGCAAGACCGGCCTGCCCTCGGGAGACGAGGGTGGTCAAGGGCAGCACGAACGGCTGGGCGCGTACCAGGTGGGGCGCCGTACGCTCCATCAGCACGCCGCGTTCGACCGCGCTCTCGTGGGCCACGTCGAGTTGCCCGGACGCCAGGTAGCGCAGCCCGCCGTGGATGAGCTTGGAGCTCCAGCGCGAGGTGCCGAATGCCAGGTCGTGGGCGTCGACGGCGACGACGTCCAGGCCGCGGGCGGCGGCGTCGAGGGCCGCTCCGGCACCGGTCGCGCCGAGGCCGACGACGAGCACGTCCACGACTCGGCCGTCGGTTGCCTCGGCCAGATCGCGGACGCGCCGGGCGGCGGACAGGGAGGTTCCGGCGGCGGGGCTGCTGGTCGGGCTCATGGGGTGAGGGTCCTCTCCAGAACGGTGCGCAGTTCGGCCAGGAACGCCGCGGTGGTCAGATCGGCGTCGTCCTCGTCGGTCATGGTGCGCAGTGACAGGGCGAAGGACTGCAGGATCAGCAGGACGGTCCGGGCCTGGCGTTCGGCGGGGGCCTGGCGCACCGAACCGTCGGCGTGCCCCTTGCGCAGCGCGTCGGCGAGCAGTTCGAGGAGTGCCTCCTGGCTCGCGCCGCGCCGGTCCAGCATGTAGGGCAGGAGGAGTTCGGGATCGACGTCGACGATCTTCTGGAAGAGCGGATGGGCCCGGAACGCCTTCACCCCCGCCACCAGGCCGTCGACCAGCGGTGCGCGCGTGCCCGCCGCGGGCCGGCTCTCCGGCATGGCACCCATCGCCACGGCGATCCATTCCCGGGTCATCAGATCGCCGACGAGGGAGCGCACGTCGGGCCAGCGCCGGTAGAGCGTCATCCGGGAGACGCCCGCGCGGCGGGCCACGTCGGTCATGGTCGTGCGGCGGACGCCGACCCCGAGGACACAGTCCCGCACGGCGTCGAGCACCGCGTCGCTGTCGGACGAGTTCTGCGGAGCCGATCTGTTGTGACGATTAGGCGTCATGTGTAACAGTGTAACGCCCGGACCCGCTCCGGCGGCAAACCCTCGAACCCGTGTGAGGACGACAAGGCATGGACATGCTGTGGAACGGCTGGGGCGACCCGGCCAGGGCGACGCCGCTGCCCGAGACGGTGACCGGGCTGCTGCGCGACTGGCTCGGCGTCACACCGCGGCCCGCCGCCCCGGCATCGCTGGAGGACGTCGAGATCGCCGCGCCCGCGCTGGACGACGCGGCACGGCGGGCACTGCTGGCCGCGGTCGGCGACCGGACGGACCGGGTCCGCACCGACACCGAGACCCGTGTGCGGCACACGCGCGGCAAGTCCACCCCGGATCTGCTGCGCATCCGCGCCGGCGACACCACCGACGCGCCGGCCGCCGTCGTCCTCGCGCAGAGCCACGACGAGGTGCTCGCCGTGCTCCGCGCCTGCGCGAAGCACGGCCTGTCCCTCGTCCCCTTCGGCGGCGGCACCTCGGTGGTCGGCGGGCTGGCCCCCGGCCGCCGGACACCGTTCGTCGCCCTGGACCTGCGGCAGATGAACCGGCTGCTCGACCTCGATCCGGTCTCCCGCACCGCCACGCTCGAACCGGGCCTGCGCGCCCCCGAGGCCGAGGCACTGCTGGCCGAACACGGCTTCACCCTCGGCCACTTCCCCCAGTCCTACGAGTGGGCCACCATCGGCGGCTTCGCCGCGACCCGCTCCAGTGGACAGGCCTCCGCGGGCTACGGCCGCTTCGACGAGATGGTGCTGGGCCTGACCCTCGCCACCCCCGAGGGCACCCTGGACACCGGCCGGGTACCGCGCTCGGCCGCCGGCCCCGACCTGCGTCAGCTGCTGCTGGGCTCGGAGGGCGCCTTCGGCGTCATCACCGCCGTGACCGTCCGCATCCGGCCCACCCCGCGGACACGCCACTACGAGGGCTGGCGCTTCGCCTCCTTCGACGCCGGTGCCGCCGCCCTGCGCCGGCTGGCCCAGGACGGGCCGCGCCCCACGGTGCTGCGCCTGTCCGACGAGACCGAGACGCTGATCGGCCTCGCCCAGCCGGACGCCATCGGCTCGTCCGTGGAAGCGCACAACGCCGGGTGCCTGGCCGTCGTCGGATTCGAGGGCACCGAGGACGACACCGCACAGCGCCGGGAGGGCGCCGCAGCCGTCCTCGCGGAGTGCGGCGGTACCTTCGCGGGCCCGGAACCCGGGGAGCGCTGGGCGCACGGCCGCTACTCGGCGCCGTACCTGCGTGACTCCCTCCTCGAAGCGGGCGCGTTCGCCGAGACGCTCGAAACCGCCGCCTACTGGTCACGGCTGCCGGGTCTGTACGCCGCCGTCCGCGACGCGCTGACCCGCACCCTCACCGAGGCCGGCACTCCTGCGCTGGTCATGTGCCACATCTCGCACGTCTACGAGAACGGCGCCTCGCTGTACTTCACCGTCGTCTCCGCGCAGGGCGAGGACCCGGTGGCGCACTGGACGCGGGCCAAGCACGCCGCGAACGACGCGATCCTCGACGCGGGCGGCACCATCACGCACCACCACGGAGTGGGCACCGACCACCGCGAGTGGTACGTACGGGAGGCCGGCGACCTGGGCGTCGCGGCGCTGCGGGCCGTCAAGCGGCGACTCGACCCGCACGGCCTGCTGAACCCGGGGGTCCTGCTGCCGGCGGACTGACCCGGCCGCGCCCCTTCGCCCCCTGCCCGCACCCTCATCGGGCAACCCCCGACACCAGCCCGGTACCACCGTCAGCCCCGGAGGCACATCGATGCGACAGTTCACCGCCGTCGTCAACCCCACCGCCGGCGGAGCCACGGGCGCTGCGGCGCTGCTGAGGGTGGCCCGGGTGCTGCGGGAGGCCGGCGCCGGACTGGAGACCGAGTACAGCCGCAGCCTCGCCCACGCCTGCGAACTCGCCCGGCGGGCCGGAGAGCAGGGCCGGGTGGTGCTGGCCGTCGGCGGCGACGGCATCACCGGAGGCATCGGGGGTGCGCTGAGCGGGACCGGCGCCGTGTTCGGCGTCATCCCGGCCGGCCGGGGCAACGATTTCGCCCGGGCCCTGGGTCTGCCGGGCGACCCCGACGCCCTGGCCAGGATCCTGCTCGACGGCGTGCCGCAGGCCGTCGACACCATCGAGGTCAGCTCGGCCGTCCACGACCGCACCGTCGTTCTCGGCAGCGTCTACGCCGGGGTCGACGCGCTCGCCAACCGCCACGCCAATCGCTCCCGGCTGCTGCGGGGCACCGCCTCCTACTACGCCGGAGCCCTGCGCGCCATCAGCACGTGGCGCCCGGCCGCCTACCGGGTCACCGTCGACGGCGAGGAACACACGTACACCGGCTACACCGCGGTGGCCGCCAACTCCGGCTACTACGGCTTCGCCCGCCACATCGCCCCCGGTGCCCGGCTCGACGACGGCCTGCTGGACGTCGTGCTGATCCGCGACGCGCCCCGTCGGCTGTTCTTCGCCCTGATGAAGGAACTCGACACCGGCGCCCACATCCACAGGCCCCAGGTGCAGGTCCTCCGAGGCAAGGAGATACGCATCGAAGCCGACCGGCCCGTCCCCTACGGCGCGGACGGCGAGGTCGAGGCGGTCCTTCCCGTCACGGCCAGGGTCCTGCCCAAAGCGCTGCGTGTGCTGCACTGAGGGCGCCTCGGACCGCGGTGGTCGGGGCAGGCGGCCGTGGGGTGGGTCGGGGGGCCGCCGGTTCAGTCGCGGAGGCAACACGCATCCGGCATGCGGCCGTCGGGGCCGGGACAGCGGCGTGGTTCTCGCTTCCGGGCGTTTCCCGGCCCCGGCCGGCGTCGGGGTCACCTGCCCTCGTCAGGGCACCCGGGCGGTCCACTCCGGCGAGGTGAACTTCGTCCGCGCCGGCTCCCGTGCCCGGTCCAGTTCCTCATCGGTCACTTTGCCGTCGGTGAGTCCGTACCGGAGCCGGAACGAGTCGATCATCCGCTCGATCACGGCCTCCCGCGCCAGACCGGTCTGCCGGCGCAGCGGGTCCACCCGCTTCTTCGCACTGCCGGTGCCCTTGCCGGACAGTTTCTCCCGCCCGATGCGCAGCACGTCGAGCATCTTGTCCGCGTCGATGTCGTAGGCCATGGTCACGTGGTGCAGCACGGCACCGGGTCCGCCGTCGGGACCCACGACGCGCTTCTGCGCGGCGCCGGTGATCTTGCCCTGGTCGGTGGCGATGTCGTTCAGCGGCTGGTACCAGGCGCTGATCCCCATGTCGCCGAGGGCACCGAGCACCCAGTCGTCGAGGTAGGCGTAGCTGTCCTGGAAGGACAGGCCCTGCACCAGCGCCTCCGGCACCGACAGCGAGTAGGTGATCGTGTTGCCGGGCTCGACGAACATGGCCCCGCCGCCGGAGATGCGGCGCACCACCTCGATGCCGTGCCGGTCCGCGCCCGCGGGGTCGACCTCGTTGCGCAGGGACTGGAAGCTGCCGATGACGACCGCGGGGGCGCCCCACTCCCACACCCTGAGTGTCGGCGGCCGGATTCCGGCGGCGACCTCGGCCGTGAGGACCTCGTCCAGGGCCATGTGCAGCGCCGGAGCCAGCGGGCCCTCGCGGATCAGCTGCCAGTCGTAGTCGGTCCAGTCGGTGGCGTGCGCGAGGGCACGCCGCACCGCGATGCCGATGCCCTCCGAGGTCAGCCCGTACATGACGGTCCCCTCGGGGAGCGCCGCGTCGATCCGCGCCGCCAGTCCGGCCGCGTCGATGTCGGCCGGGGCGCCGCCCAGGGCGTGGTTGACGGCGTCGAGCGCCTCGTCCGGTTCGAGGAAGAAGTCGCCCGCGACCCGTACGTGCCGCAGCACGCCGTGTTCCACGTCGACGTCCACCACGACGAGCTTGCCGCCGGGAACCTTGTACTCACCGTGCACGGCTCCGCCTTCCTCCTGTGCTGCCGGAACAACCGCGCCGCGACCGCGGATGTTCCCCCGTGCGCGGTGACGGCAGCCCTGGCACCGCGTCACCTCCGCCGGCCGGGCGCTGCGCAGCCGCATCCCCCTGGTCACGCCGCGGCCGGGCGGGCCGATTGCTGTGCCGGGCCCTCGTCACCGCGCTGTCGGCGGCGGGCCGGCGGTCGGTCGCGCCGGGACGGGTTCTGCCGTCGCGGGGTGCCATCCGGGTTCCAGGCTGTCGAGGAGTGCCGCGAAGGCCGCGTCGGCCCGATCCCGTGGTCGTCCACCAACGGGGCGACCGGAAGGCCGAACACCGCGTCGGTCAGGAGCGTGGCCTGGGTCGCGGCCCGGGCCCGGTCCATGCCGAAGTCGCGGAAGACCGACGCGAGCAGATCCGTCCACGCGGTGAAGCTGTCGCTCAGGATCGGCCCGTACCGGTCCGGATGGAGCACGCCGGCGCTCATGACCAGCCGTCGTCTGACCGTGCGCACGCACGGAGAGCGGGGCGCCGGGGAGCATGATCCCGGTCTCGGCGTCGCCTCGTTCGTCCTCGGGATCCAGCGGGGGGCCGGTCACCTCGCTCCACGACCGCGCCCTTTGGTACGCGTTAGCGCAATCGATCGCCACGTTCGTCACCGCCGCAGGCACACGCGCGATCACGTCCCGGTCGTGCCCCGCCCGCCACCTGGTCGCGGCCGCATCGCCGGCCTCGTCCACCGCCGTCAGAACCACCGACGACCCGGTCGCGCGAGACGACCGCGCCACCTCGACCACCGGCGAACGGATCGAAGCTGTGTCCGACGCCCGACTGTTCTGGCAGGTTCGCGTCAGTCAGAGTGCAAGCGACCGCACAACAGGCCGGACAGAGGGGGACGTCGTCAATGCTGGAGAACGTGTTCGACAGTCAGTGCTTGCCGGTGCCGGACCGGGTGGAGGCGTGGCGCGACATCACGGCGAGCGCTCTGATACCCAATGAGTTCAGCATCGACCACGTGGCCGAATTCCAGGCCTCGTTGAAGACCGCGGACCTGGGTGGGGCACAGGTGACCGCCCTGACCTACGCGTCCATGACGTCACGAAGGACGACGCAGCTGATCCGCCAGTCCGATCCCGAGATGTACGCGGTGGGGCTCATCCTTCGCGGGCGGCAGGTCATCGCCCAGGACCGGCGTGAGACATCCCTCGGAGCGGGCGATCTCGTGGTGTACTCGACCTCCCGCCCGTACACAGCGGTCGTCGAGTCCGGGCGGGAGACGGCGGCCTCCGTGGTGGTGCAGATCCCCCGGGCGATCGTCCCGGTGCCGTCGAACCGCGTGGACCGACTACTGGCTATCCGGATGTCAGGAAGCGAAGGTGTCGGCGGTCTGCTCGCCGGCTTCCTCACCCACGTGGCGACCGACACCGTGCCCTGCCGGGCCGCCGACCGTCACAGGCTCGGCGGCGTCCTCGTCGGCCTGATCACCGCATGGCTGGCCCACCTCGTCGATTCCCTGGACCAGACGCCCGTCGAAACCCGCCAGCACCTGCAGTTCCTGGAGATCCAGGACTTCATCGGCCGGCATCTGGGAGACACGGACCTCTCACCCGCCACCGTCGCCGCCGCTCACCACATCTCGCTGCGGACCCTGCACCGCCTGTTCCACCATCACACCCACGGCACCACGGTCGCCGCATACATCCGCCGGCAGCGCCTCGCCCGCGCGCAACGCGACCTGGCCGACCCACGCCTGTCCACGCGACCTGTCCACGCGATCGCCGCCCGCTGGGGCTTTCCCCGCCCCGCGGACTTCACCCGTGCCTTCCGCGCCCACTACGGCTCCACGCCCAGCGAGTACCGCCACGGAATCCTGCGCCAAGACGGTGGCGCGCACCGCTAAGCGTGTGGCACGCGCTGCTCTTCCCCATGCCGACAACTCCCGAGAAGGATCGGGCCGACAACAGATGCGCCGCGCATGGCGCATGTCCTGACCCGACCATCCGCGTCCGGCGGATGGCGCCACAGCACAGGGGGACAACATGACACACGCACGCTGGAAAGCCGCCGTCGTCGCCGCCGCGACCGCGGCCGGGATCTTCGCCTCGGGCGTCGCCTTGGCGCCCGCGGCAAGCGCCGCGCCCGCCCAGCAGGTCACCACCCGGACCGTCGCCATCCAGGCCTACAACAACCTCGGACTCACCACCACCGAAGCCAAGAGCGCCCAGTGCTACGTGCGCGACGCCGGGTTCAGCCCCGGCGCGATCGACGGCCAGCTCGGCACCAACAGCTGGAAGGCATGGCAGCGTTTCCTCAACGACCGCGGATTCAACGCGGGAACGGTGGACGGCGTCGTCGGCCCCAACACCATCCGGGGCCTCCAGCGCTTCCTCACCTACATCGGGTACGACACGGGCGGCATCGACGGTGTCGCCGGGACCAAGACCAAGGCCGCCTGGAAGGCGTTCTCCCACCTCGGCGGAGGCTGGTGCTGACCACCCGTCGCCGCACACGCGGGCGACCTGCACCGCGTGGCGCTCTTCAGTCCCGTGACCCTCACAGCGACGGAACGATCAGCGAGCGGTGAGCCGGGTACGGGGCGGGCCCAGCGAGCGCCTGATGGTGCTCGCTGGGCCCGGTGGACGACGGGAACGGACTGCGAGCGCCGCTCCCATGCCTGCCTGGCGCGACGTCCGCCGCACCGCGATCGATCGGGTGCTGGGGACGCGCGTCGCGGACTTCAACGGTTCCGCCCGAGCTCAACCCCGGTGCGTTCGTCACCGGCTGGCACACGGTCGGCGCATGGAGCGGGTGTACCGGTGTGCCGGAAGAGCGGCTCGTCCCGGTGTACGAGATGCGCCTGACCGGACGGGTGGTGCGATGCGAGGCCGATGCTCGGCTCCCCTCCGGCTCGCGAGGCCACGAGGGCGGTGGCAGGCGCCGGCAATCCATGGTGTCGAGCTGCTCGATCCCTCGACGCCGCGTCGGCCTCCCTCGCGCCGATCACGGCGCGTCCACGCTCCGACTCCGGGAAGCGGGTGAGCATCGCGCGCAGCTCGCCGGCGCCGACGTTGGCGCCGAAAGGCTCGGTGCCCGGTTCGAGCCGCACTCCTTCCGCGAGGGAACCCGCCATGACCGGGTCGAAGCCGAACGCGGTGACGAGGCGCGCGACGGTGGCGACGTCGGCGGGGGCATCACCGGCGATCGCGATCGCCTTGCGTCCTGGCGTCTTCTCGGGCCGGGCGCCGTCCTCGAGGTCGTGGTAGCCCATGTGGTTGAACGCCTTGACCACCCGCGCACCGGGCAGATGCGCCTGCACGATCTCGCTGGACGAGGTGAGTGGATCGGTGAGGTCGTCCCGGACGCCGTCGACCTCCCACCAGTAGTTCATGGCGTCGACGACGAGCTTGCCCCGCAGCGCCGCGGCCGGAATCGTGCGGAACTTGCCGAGCGGAAGCGCCAGTACGACGACGTCCGCCTCCGCGGCAGCCGCCGCGGAGACCGGGACGGCTCCGGGGGTGAGGACTTCGACAGTGAGAGCGATCTTGGCGGGGTCCCCCGAGCCGGCGATGAGCACGCGATGGCCGGCTGCCAGGGCGAGGCGCGCCAGCACGGTGCCGACCTTTCCCGCGCCCAGGATGCCGATCGCAGGCACGGTACGGGTCTTGTCCTCTTCTGCTCCGTTCATGGCGTCAGCCTGCGAGGATGTCGCGGACCATGGGGAGCACCCGCGTGCCGTACAGCTCGACCGAGCGCAGCCGGCCGCTGATCGCCTGTGCCCCCGTGGTGTAGATCAGGTCGAAACGGCCCACGCCGAGCGCCTTGACGGCGCGGGCCGTCTTGCGGGCGACGGTCTCGGGCGAACCGATGTAGAGCGAGCCGTGTTCGATCTCGGCCTCGTACTCCTCCTTGCGGAGCGGCGGCCAGCCTCGCAGCGCGCCGATACGGTCACGGATGACCTTGTAGTGCGGCCAGTGCAGCTCCCGGGCCTGCTCATCCGTGTCGGCGATGAAACCGGGTGAGTGCATTCCCACCGGGTGCGCGGTCGTGCCGTACTTCTCCGTGGCTCGCCGGTAGAGGTCGATGTAGGGCGCGAAGCGCTCCGGGCTGCCGCCGATGATGGCGATCATGAGAGGGAAGCCGTAGCGCGCGGTGCGGATGACCGACTGGGGTGAACCGCCGACACCCACCCAGGTGTTCAGGCGCCCTGACTCGGTCTTGGGGAAGACGTCGGCGTTGTCCAGCGGAGCACGCTTGCTGCCGCTCCAGGTGACGGGCTTCTCCTCCAGCAGCCTGGCGAAGAGCTCGATCTTCTCCTCGAACAGCACGTCGTAGTCGGCCAGGTCGTACCCGAAGAGCGGGAACGACTCGGTGAAGGAACCGCGCCCGAGGATGACCTCGGCCCGGCCGTGGGAGAGCGCGTCCACGGTCGAGAACCGCTGGAACACACGGACCGGATCGTCCGAGCTCAGCACGGTCACGCCGGACGAGAGCCGGATGCGGCTGGTACGTGTGGCGATGCCGGCCAGCACGGTCTCCGGGGAGGAGATCGCGAACTCGGGGCGGTGATGTTCACCGAGCGCGAGGACGTCCACGCCTGTCTGCTCCGCGAGAACGGCCTCGTCGAGGACCTGCCGGATGGCTCGCGCATCGGAAACGGGAGTGCCCGAGTCGTCCAGCGGCACATCCCCGAACGTGTCCAGACCGAAGGTGAGATCAGACACGGGCGGGCTCCTTCGCGAGCAGTTCCCTCACGCGCGGGGCGACTTCGCGGCCCAGCAGCTCGATCGTGCGGGCGCGCGCTTCGCGCGGGAGGTGCATGACGTCGTACTTGAGATCGAAACGGCTGAGGCGCAGTTCGCGAACCATCGTGGCGATCTTGCGTGCGACGGTCTCGGGGGAACCGACGAAGAGGGCGCCGTTGCCGACTTCCGCCAGGTAGCGCTCCCGGGTCGGCTTGTAGAACCCACGCTCCTGCTCGAGTGCGGCGACGACCGGTTGCCAGTACCGCCACCAGGTCTGCCTCGCCTCCTCGTCGCTGTCGGCGATGAGCCCGAGCGAGTGCTGGGCGACGGGTTGGAGCGAGTGCCCGAACTGTTCGAGCGTCCGGTGGTAGAGCTCGACGTGGCCGGCGAAGCGCTGAGGGCGTCCACCGATGACGGCCAGCATGAGCGGCAGGCCGTAACGGGCCGCGCGGACGACGGATTGGGGGCTTCCGCCCACGCCGATCCAGGTGGGGATTCCGCCCGACGGCATCCGGGGACGCAGTCGCTGCTCGATGAGCGGCGGCCGGAAGCGGCCCGACCAGGTCACCGTCTCCTCTCGCTGGAGGCGCATGAACAGGTCGAGCTTCTCCTCGAACAGTTCCTCGTAGTCGGCGAGGTCGTAGCCGAACAGCGGGAACGACTCGGTGGCCGACGCCCGCCCCAGGACGAGCTGGGCGCGGCCGTTCGAGGCGGCGTCCAGCGTGGAGAAGTCGTGGTAGAGCCGTACGGGGTCGTTGGTGCTCAGTACGGTCACCGAGGTGCCGAGCCGGATGCGTTCCGTCGCGGTGGCGATCGCGGCGAGCAGGACGGGGGTGGCGCTGTCGTTGTGGCCCGCTCGGTAGTGCTCGCCGACACTGAACACGTCAAGACCCACCTCTTCGGCGAGCTTGGCCTCCTCGATCAACAGGCGCACGGTCTCGGCATCGCTCAGCGGCCGGTCGCCGTCGGTGGCGACCTCTCCGAACGAGTTCAGCCCCAACTGGAACCCTGTGGCCGTCATGGACCCCTCCTGAGATTATTTGCTTGACGTGTCAAATACTTAGCTAAAGTATTTGATATGTCAACCAAAGGGCAGGGCCGGAGGAGGGGCCGGACGGGGGATGGTCGTCCGGCAGAGTGGCACGTCGTCCGGGAAGAGTGGCACGTCATCCGGGAAAGGTGGCACAAGGAAGGGCACGGCGCGCCTTCGTGCTGATCACGGACGCCGGGCGCGCGATGATCGAGGCCGCTGCCCCGTCACGTCGAAGCAGTCCGCGTGCCGCTCCTCGACCACGTCACGCCGGCGGAGCTGCGGGCGCCGACCCGGATCGACGAGGGCGTCGCGGAGAAGGTGACGAAGGTCCGTCCTGACCGGGACCGGTCGGCTCGGGCCGCGCCGCCGCGGCCGGTCCCCGGCATGGGCCCGGCCCAGGCACCTTGACGCCGGGGCGCGCCGACGCGGCAGTCAGGGGGCCAGGAGGGAGTCGTCCCCGGTCTCGGTCCCGGGCAACTGGTGGCGTGCGGCGACGAGCGCCGCGTCCACGTCACGGGTGCCGGTCGACACGCACAGGGTGTAGGCGATGTCGTCCATACGCCGGCGCACTGCGTCGCTGCCGTCCTCGGCACGCAGATCGCGCAGCGTCTCGTACTGCTCGATCAGGTTCTTCAACACGGCCGGATGTGCCATGAGCATGGGGAGCCTCCCTTGTAGCAGCTGCCCGCATGAGCGATTCACCGCCCCGTGTGCCCCCGGGCACAAGCCGCCACTCCCGAATTTCGCGACGAGCTGGATTTCACGACGAGCGACCAGGAATCGGCCGTACCGGGCACCGACCGCGGCCGGCCACCCCTCGGGCCGGACAAGGTCCGGCCACCGGCCGCCCTGGCGTCGGCCGAGTACCGCGGAAGGCCTTCCAGCGGCTGCGTGTCCGCCGTAGACGTCGCAGCCGTAGCGGTTGCCCTCGAAGTACTTCAGGTGCGGGTTGGCCGCGCCCATGACGGGGCGGTTGTTTGCGTTCCAGTCGGCCGAGTAGGCGCCCGAGGTCACCGAGTGCGCGGTGAACTCCGTACCGATCACCGGCGACGAGACGTCGTCGAAGTCGGGCCGGATGTCGTCGACGAGGGCCGGGTGCCAGTCCCCGGTGAGGACGACGAGGTCCTCCATGCCGGCGCGCTGCACATGCCCGAGGACCTCCTTGCGCTCGGCGAGGAAGCCGTCCCACTGGTCGGTGAACATGTACGAACCGCCGGGACGGCCGCGCAGCTGGCTGAGCATGATCGAGTTGGCCCAGACGTGCCAGGAGTCCGGTGCCCGGTCGACGTTGCGGCGCAGTTCCTACCCGGCGGCCCTGGACCTGATCCTCACCGCGGCCGCCGAAGTCCTGTCCGAGGCCGCGTCGCGGCGGTAGCGCGGATAGGCTTGCAAGGAGTCACGGCATCCGGACCGCGACGCGGCGCCGCCCCATCACGGGAAGAGGCAGCCCATGGAACGTCCCGATGAGCCGCTGGCCCGGCGCGCCGGGCTCGACGACGCCCGCGGCGTGACGGCGGCGGCGACGTGACCGACGCTCCGCGCCACGACGCCTCGGACGGGGGCCGCTACGGCGAGGCCGTCTTCCGTCCCGAACAGGCGGGCGAAGGCGAACGCATCGACTTCGGCGCCCTCGCCTACGACGACATCACCCTGGCACGACTGCGTGCGCTCGGGGCAGGCCCGGGATGGCGCTGCCTGGACGCAGGCGCCGGCACCGGCACGGTCTCCCGGCGGCTGCTGGCCGAAGCCGGGGTGACGAGCGTGCTCGCCGTGGACCGCGACGTACGCTTCCTCACCGGGCGGACCGTACCCGGGCTCGACGTGCTGGAGGCCGACATCACGGCCCCGGGCTTCACCCCCGGGCGCTTCCGGCTCGTCCACGCGCGCTTCGTGCTGATGCACCTGCCCGAAAGGGACCGCCTGATCACGGCACTGGCCGAACTCGTCGCGCCCGGCGGCGTGCTGGTGCTCAGCGACGCGGTCGACCTGACGAGCGACCGGACACCCGGCACGCCGTACACCACGGTGATGCGGGCGATGTGGCAGGGCCTGCGAGCCACCATCGGCACCGACGTCACCTGGGTGCCGTCGTACCCGCAACTGCTGCGGGGGACGGGGCTCGCACACGTCGCCGCCGAGATCCATGTGCCGCCGCTGCTGCCCGGCAGTCCCATCAGCCGCTTCTGGGTGGACACATGGGAGCGGAGCAGAGCGGCGATGCTCGCCACCGGCCTCGCCGACGACGCGGCAGTCGACGCGGCGGTGCGGTACCTGGACTCCGACGCCTGCGCGTCACTGTCGGCCGGCATGCTCACCGTCTGGGGATGGAAGCCCGGGAACCCCGCTTGAGCTCTTTGTGGTGGTTCACGCACTCGCCGCCGACGCGGGTCTTCCCCGGGATCACTTCCCGACGGTGGGTCGGCCCGCGTCCGGGATCAGCCGTCGGGGCTGGATAGTTGGTTTTCGGCGTCGGCTCGGACGAGGGGTAGTAGCACAGTGGCCATCGACAGTCGCATCGGCCCGCCCATGTTTGCCAGTGAACGCGACATGCTGCGGGCCTTCCTCGACTACCACCGCGCGACCCTTGCCATGAAGTGCGAAGGGCTTACCGACGAGGAGCTACGGCAGCAGTCGATGCCGCCGTCCACGCTCTCGCTGCTCGGTCTGGTACGGCACCTGGCGGAGGTCGAACGTGCCTGGTTCCGCCGGGTGTTCGAGGACAACGACGCGCCCATGGTGTGGTCCGACAAGGTCGACTTCCAGGCGGCGTACGACGCCGGCACGTCGACAAGGGAGGAGGCGTTCGCGGCATGGGAGGCGGAGGTGGAACACTCGCGTCGCATCGAGCGGGCCGCCGCGTCCCTGGACCTTGCCGGGTATCAGCCCCGGTGGGGCGAGGAGGTGTCGCTGCGGAGGGTGATGGTGCACGTGCTCCTGGAGTACGGCCGCCACAACGGGCACGCCGACTTCCTGCGGGAGGGTGTCGACGGGAGCGTGGGTGCCTGAGTTCGCGGCGCGAAGGGCGCCCCGGGCCGCGTTACCGGGCGATGACATGGTGACGTACCTCCCCGCATCGACGGCGACGCTCCCCGTCTTCGCCCGCGAGCGTTATGATTGAGCATTCAACTAGCGTGATGGTGCCCGAGGAGGTCGCACCGTGGCAGAGCTCGGACTGACCGACACGGTGGGAATGCTGCGCCTGCCCGGCGTGCGGCCCAGGTACACCAGCGCCGGGCTCGGGTGGGAGCACCTCTACCTCTCCGCCCAGCTGGAGCAGTCCTACCGGGCGACGTTCGATCCCGCCCCCACCCACCTGCTCATCCTGCATCTCAGCGGACCGGTCACCGTGCGCCGTGGTGTGGGTGCCGCGGCGCGGTCGAGGAACGTCCCGGCCGGCGGCCTGTTCCTGCAGCCGGTGGGCCGCGAACTCAGCGTGGAGCTGGGCGGCCCTCTGGACACCGTGCACGCCTGTCTCTCGGACCAGGCGCTGCGCGAGGCCAACGAGGGGCGGCCCGTCGAACTGTCCGAGGAACTGGGTACCACCGATCCGCTCGCCGAACAGCTCATGATCGCGCTGGACGTCGCGGTGCGCCGCTGGGAGCCGTCTGCCCGCACGTACGTGGACCACCTGACCGGCATGCTCGCCGCGCAGCTCGCCCGGCGGCACGCGGCGCGCCCCGGCGGGCCCGCGCCTGTCCGCTGCGGGCTGTCCGACCGGCAGCTCGCCGCCGTGCGGGACCTCATGGGGGATCGTCTGGCAGAGCCCCTGCCGGTCGCGGACCTGGCCGCTGCCGCCTCGCTCAGTGTCAGTCAGTTCACGCGCCAGTTCCGCGCCAGCACGGGCCGGTCACCGCACCAGTACCTGCTGGGCCTGCGTCTGGAACACGCCTGCCGGCTGCTGCGGACCGGGGCCGCACCGATCGGGCAGGTGGCCGTGGAGTGCGGGTTCTCCCATCAGGAGCACCTGACCAGGGTGATGCGCGCCCGTCTGGGCACCACCCCGGCCGTCGTGCGCCGCGAGGGGTGAGGGAGCGGAGGCTGCCCTGCCGGGCCGGCGTTCCGACACCGTCGTCGTCCGCCTTCCCGGCTTCTCTCCGCTCGGCGTTCCCGCCCTCCCCCACCCGCTCCTGCCCGCTCCTGCCCGCTCCTGCCCGCTCAGCGTTCCAGCACCAGAGCCAGCGCCTGGCCCACTCCGATGCAGAGCGCGGCCAGACCCGTGCCCGTGCCCGCCGCGGCCAGCTGGTGGGCGACGGCGCCCGTGACGCGCGCGCCGGAGGCGCCCAGCGGGTGCCCGATGGCGATGGCGCCGCCGCGCGGATTGACACGGGACCGGTCGAGCTCCGGGAGCGCCGCCAGACAGGCCAGCACCTGGGCGGCGTAGGCCTCGTTGAGCTCGATCGTGTGCAGGTCGGCCGCGTCGACCCGGGCCTTGGTCAGGACCTTGCGGATGGCGTCCACCGGGCCGAGTCCGAAGTACTGCGGCTCGATGCCCGTGACCGCCGCCGCCCGCACCCGTGCCAGCGGTTCGCGGCCGATCGCGGCGAGCCCCGCCTCGTCGGCGAGGAGCAGGGCGGAAGCCCCGTCGTTCAGCGGTGAGGCGTTGCCGGCCGTGATGGTGCCGTCGGGCAGGAACGCCGGCTTCAGCTTCGCCAGGGCTTCGAGGGAAGTGGCGTCGCGGATGTTCTCGTCGCGCGGCAGGTCCACGCCGTCGACGGCTACGACCTCACCGCTGTACAGGCCGTCCCGCCAGGCCGCGGCGGCGTTGCGGTGGCTGGACAGGGCGAAGGCGTCCTGCTCCTGCCGCGTCACGCCGTACTTGGCGCCCACCAGTTCCGCGCTCTCGCCGAGGGGGATCGTCCACTCCTGGGGCATCCTCGGGTTGACCATGCGCCAGCCCAGGGTGGTGGAGTGGAGCTGCTGGTCCTTGGCGGGGAAGGCCCGGTCCGGCTTCGGCAGCACCCAGGGGGCTCGGCTCATGGACTCCACGCCGCCGGCGACGGCGACGGAGGCGTCGCCGAGGGCGATGGCGCGGGCCGCCTGGACGACGGCCTCCATGCCCGAACCGCAGAGCCGGTTGACGGTGGCGCCGGGCACGTTCACGGGCAGTCCGGCGAGCAGGACGGCCATGCGTGCCACGTTCCGGTTGTCCTCCCCGGCTCCGTTGGCGTTGCCGAACAGCACGTCGTCGATGCGGGCAGGGTCCAGGCCGGGACTGCGCTGCACGAGGGCGCGCAGCACGCCGGCGGCCAGGTCGTCCGGACGTACGCCGGACAGCGCGCCGCCGTAACGGCCGAAGGGTGTGCGCACGGCGTCCACGATGTACACGTCACGCGGTTGTTCGATCATCGGGGGCTCCTGGCGATGAGAGATACGGGCGTGTGGGCGAGCACCTGCTCCGTCGTCACGCCCGGTGCCGTCTCGACGAGGGCGAGGCCCTCGGGAGTGATGTCCAGCACGCAGAGGTCGGTGATGATCCGGTCGACGCAGGACCGGCCCGTCAGCGGAAGGGTGCACTCCTCGACGATCTTGGAGCTGCCGTCCTTGGCGGTGTGCTCCATCAGGACGACGACCCGTCCCACGCCGTGCACGAGATCCATGGCGCCGCCCATACCCTTGATCATCTTTCCGGGGACGGCCCAGTTGGCCAGGTCGCCGCGTGCCGAGACCTGCAGCGCACCGAGGACGGCGGTGTCGATGTGGCCGCCGCGGATCATGCCGAAGGACAGCGCGGAGTCGAAGAACGACGCCCCCGGCCGTACCGTCACCGTCTCCTTGCCCGCGTTGATGAGGTCGGCGTCGACCTCGTCCGGCGCCGGGTACGGGCCGACGCCGAGCAGGCCGTTCTCGGAGTGCAGCACGACGTCCACGCCCGCCGGCAGGAAGTCCGCCACCAGCGTGGGCAGCCCGATGCCGAGGTTGACGTAGTCGCCGTCGCGCAGTTCGCGGGCGGCGCGTGCCGCCATCTGCTGTCTGCTCCAGCTCATCGCTCGCGTACCGTCCTCTTCTCGATGCCCTTGTCGGCCGCCTGCTCCGGGGTCAGTGCCACGACCCGCTGGACGAACACGCCCGGCAGGTGCACCTCGTCGGGGTCGAGGTCGCCCGGCTCGACCAGTTCCTCCACCTCGGCCACGGTGATGCGGCCGGCCATGGCGGCGAGCGGGTTGAAGTTGCGCGCCGCGCGGTGGAAGACGAGGTTGCCGTGCCGGTCGCCGCGGGCGGCCCGGACGAGGGCGTAGTCCGTGGTGACCGCGTGCTCCAGGGCGTACTCCACGCCGTGGAACACGCGGATCTCCTTGGGCGGCGAGGCCACGGCGACGGAGCCGTCGGCGGCGTACCGCCACGGCAGGCCTCCGTCCGCCACGGGGGTGCCGACACCGGCCGGGGTGAAGAACGCGGGGATGCCGCTGCCGCCGGCCCGCAGCCGCTCGGCGAGCGTGCCCTGGGGAATCAGCTCGACCTCCAGCTCACCTGCGAGGTACTGGCGGGCGAACTCCTTGTTGTCCCCGATGTAGGAGCCGGTGACACGGCTGATGCGGCCCGCCGCCAGCAGCACGCCGAGCCCTCGTCCGTCGACGCCGCAGTTGTTCGACACGACGGTGAGGTCGTGCGCGCCGGACTCGTACAGCGCGCCGATGAGGACTTCCGGCACCCCGCTCAGTCCGAACCCGCCGACGGCGAAGGACCGACCGTCCGTGACGTCCGCCAGGGCCTCCGCGGCCGTGGCCACCCGCTTGTCCATGGTCACCGCCCCAGGACCCGGCGCAGTGCGCCGAGCAGCTCGTCGCGTGCGTCGAGCGCGGTCTCGGGGGCGGAGGCGCGGCGCCAGGCCACGTAGCCGTCCGGGCGCACCAGCAGCACGCCGTCCTCGGCGGTCCCGCTCACCCTGCTCCACTCGCCGTAGGCGTCACGGGAGTCGTCGTCGCCGATGCGCACACAGCGCAGCGATATGCCGAGTTCGTCGCGGCAGGCGGCCGCCGCCGCGTCCCACACCCCGCCCGAGAGCCCGGTCAGCACGGTGAACACGCCCTTGCCGACCACGTCGAGCGTGGAGACCCGCTCACCCTCGCGGTCCACGAGCCACGCGTGGGGCAGCTTGGCACCCGGCCGGGTCGTCGGGCGGGCCACCAGCTCCGGATCGTCCTCCCAGTGCTCGGCGGGAGCGTCGTCGACGAGCACCGCGCCGGAGACGTAGCGCTGGTTCATCTCGACGCCGTGGGCGTTGAACTCGTAGTTCTTGAGCTGGATCGCGTCCTCCAGCTGCCGGCGTCGCTTGGCGCCCTCGGCGGTACCGGCGCGCAGCGCCGCGATCCCCTCGGCGATGGTCCGCTCGTCGCTGTCGGCACCGACGCCGAGCGTCTCGAAGATCGGTCCGAACTGGTCCCGGCTGAGGTTCGCGCGTTCGACGATCTGCCGTCCCACGGGGGCGCGTTCGGCCGAGTAGCTGTCGAGCAGCGCCGGTCCGGCCTCACCGCGGATCACCATGGCGAGTTTCCAGGCGAGGTTGTACGCGTCCTGGACCGAGGTGTTGGAGCCGAGCCCGTTGGACGGCGGGTGGCGGTGCACGGCGTCGCCCATGCAGAACACGCGCCCGGACGAATAGGCCGACGCGTAGGTGTGGTTGACGGTCCACAGGGAGGTGGACGTGATCTCCACCGGCAGGTCCGGGTCGCCGATGAGATCCCGTACGATCCGGCGCGCCTCCTCCTCGTCGACCGAGGGCGGCGGCTGCTCGATGTCGTAGCCCCACACCAGCAGCCACTCGTTCCACGGCCGCACCATGCGGACAAGGCCCATGCCGATGCCCCCGGTCGCCGCGCCGGGCCGCAGCACCCAGTACAGGACGCTGGGACGGTGGGCGCAGTGCTGGGCGAGGTCGGCCTTGAAGACGATGTTCATGCTGCCGGCCTTGCCCATGCGCCCGTCCATGGGCAGGCCGATCTGCTCGGCGACGGTGCTGCGTCCGCCGTCGGCGCCGACCAGGTAGCGGGCCCGCACGGTGAACTCGTCGCCGCGGACGCGGTCGCGCAGCACGGCCGTGACGCCGTCCTCGTCCTGTGTGAGGCTGAGGAACTCGGTGTCGAAGCGGACCTTGGCGCCGCGGGCCGCCGCGTTGGTGGTGAGGATCGGCTCCAGGTACGTCTGCGGCAGGTCGATCATCTGGCAGGGGCTGGTCGACGTGTACTCGGTCAGGGAGCCGGGCCCGGTGCCCCAGCTGCGGATCCGGCCGATCTCCTCGCCCATGAGCGCGGTGCACAGCACCGTGTCTCCCATGAGGTGGGACGGGCTGCCCTGCGCCATCGCCTCGGCTTCGACTCCGAGGTCGCGCAAGACCTCCATCGTGCGCTGATTGGTGATGTGCGCCCGGGGGGTGTTGGCGAGCCAGCCGTACTTGGTGACGAGGAGGGTGCGGATGCCGTAGGTGGCCAGCAGCAGGGCGGCGGAGCCCCCGGCGGGGCCGCTGCCGACGACGAGGACGTCGGTGTCGTAGCTGTCCGTGCGGGTCATGAGGGGCCTTCTCCTCGGTTCAGTCGGTCAGGGGGGCGATGCGGAAGGAGTGGTCCAGACGGCGCCACGGCCCGTCGACGCCGCGGCCGTCGGGGGTGGGACCGGTCTGCGGGGCGAAGTCGACGATGAGCTGGTCCTTCACGCCGAAGACGGTGTCGCTGTCGAGGTAGGAGCCGCCGGCCACGAACAGCTGCGTGACGAGCCGGCGGTGGGCGGGCGCGTCGATCATGAAGTGCAGGTGCGGCGCCCGGTAGGGATGGCGGCCGACCGCGTCGAGCATCTGGCCAACGGGGCCGTCCTCCGGGATGGGGTACTCCGAGGGCAGGATCGACCAGAACGTGACCCGCCCCTCGGCGTCGCTGCGCAGCCGGGCCCGCAGGACGGGACCCTCCAGCTCCGGCAGCTGGACGTCGTAGAAGCCGTCCTCGTTGGACTGCCATACGTCCACGACCGCGTCCTTCACCGGCGCGCCCGCCGTGTCGGTGACGCGTACGTCCACCCACAGCGGAGTGCCGGGCAGGCCGCCGGAGATGTCGTCGCCCTGCGCGGTCTCGGGCGGTCCCTCGACGTAGAAGGGGCCGAGGACGGCGGAGGGGGTCGTGTCCGGGGTACGGGAGTTGGTCAGCAGGTCCACGACGCTGGAGACGCCCAGCACGTCCGAGAGCAGCACGAACTCCTGCCGGGTCGGGCTGCACACCTGCCCCGTCCGGGTGAGGAAGTCGATCGCGTACTGCCATTCCGCTTCGGTGACGTCCTGCTCCACCACGTAGGAGTGCAGGTGCCGTACGAGGGCGGTCAGAAGGGTACGGACGCGGGCGTCGGGCGCGTCGGCGAAGCTCGCCACCACCTGCTCGGTGAGCCGGGCCGGCGAGGAGTCCGCGACGGCGGCCGTCCGGGGGCGGCGGCCGTGCCAGGCGTCGGCCAGCAGGGCCTCGATGCCCTGGGAGGTCAGCTCCCGGGGGTTCGGGTACGGCGTCGCCACGGCCAGCCCCGCCGCGCGGCCCAGCTCGGTCTCGGGCATGCCCAGACCGCTCAGCGAGGTCGGCCCGCCGAGCGTGGCGATCAGGTCGTACACGCCGCTCGGCGCGTCGGGCACGTCCAGCGCCTCGGCGATACGGCGCATGGCGTCGGGGGCGGCGGGCGCGTTGTACGCCATCGCGTGCGGCAGGATCACGGTGTGTGTCTCGGCGTGCGGCAGGCCGAAGCTGCCGCCGAGGGTGTGGCAGAGCTTGTGGTGCAGGCCCATGCCCACCGTGGCCAGGCAGGTACCGGCGAGCCACGCGGCCTGCAGCAGGTCGGCCCGGGCCCCCCGGCCGGCGGGGTCGGCGGCCAGCCGGGGCAGCGCCCGCCCGATGAGGGAGATCGCGTCGAGGGCCCGGCGGTCGGTGACCGGGTCGGCGTCGGCGGAGTACAGCGCCTCCACGGCGTGCGCCATGGCGTTCACACCGCTGGTGATCGACATGGGCAGGGGCAGGGAGAGGGTGAAGTCAACGTCGTAGACAACTGTCTCGGGCAGGATCGCGGCCGAGGACCGGGTGATTTTCTGTCCGTCCCGCGTCTCTCCGAGCACGGGCGTCACCTCGGATCCCGCGTACGTGGTCGGTACGACCACCTGGGGCAGGTCCGTGCGCACGGCGAGCGCCTTGGACAGCCCCGTGGTGGACCCCCCGCCCACGGACACCAGGCAGTCGGCGTCCGCCTCCCTCAGTACGGCGAGCGCCGCTTGCGTCACCTCGGTCGGGGTGTGCATGGCGGCACCGTCGAACTCCGCCGCCAGCAGACCGCCCAGGGCGTCCCGGACCCGCGCGGAGGCCTCCGCGAGCGGCGGGCTGGACAGCAGCAGCACCCGGGAACCGCCGAGCCGTCGCACCTCCTCGGCGAGGTCGCCGACGGTGCCGGAGCCGAACAGCACCCGCGCCGGATGAGAAGTGTGCACGAACGTCCGCATGGTCCATCGCCTCCATGTGTCGGCCTCGTCGCCGATGTGCCTGGCCACCGAGTGTGCGGGTTACGCGCGGGTCAACTCCTGCACGATCGGGGCGTGCCACTGCACGAAACACGCGGGGGCGTGGGGGCCTGGGGGCGCTCGGTGGGGCGTTCGGACCTGCGGAGTGCCGGGCGGCGGCCGGTCAGGCGCTTGCCGGCAGCCCAGCAGGAAGGTGGCCGGTCGAGTGCTCACGTCTGCCGCCGGAGCCGACCACGTGCCGCACAGGGCGTTCCCCCAGCCACCTCGTGCGCGCTGTCACCGGCTCGGCGGCCCAGCGGGTGGGCATGCCGACGCGGCGTAACGGCATGCAAGGGCGGGACCCGGTTCGGCACCTGGCCGCTCCTCCAGGAGCCTGAGCCCCGACAGGGTGCGCAGTCGCTCCGCGATGTCCTCGTCGTGCGCGCCTCGCGTCCCCGTCTTGGCTCTTACCGTTCGGTCCCGCCGCGACCGCGGTGAGCGCCGCGGCCGCGTGGAGCAGGTGCCGTCACGTCAAGGGGCGCATGCGCATCGTGGATCCCTCCTGTGTCGTTGACCGCCCGCAGTACACACGCGGAATGGGGCGGGCCGGATCCCGTGCGCCGGGGATGGTTCTCCCCCGAGCGGGGGGGCCGAGGCCGTTGCGGCCGGCCCAGGCCCTCACCTCGGGCAACGGGGAGCGCACGGCGTCGCGCGGTTTCGCCCCGCCAGGCCTGGTGCCGCCACCACGTCTTGCCCCGGCGCGTCGCGCGCGGCGAGTCAGCTCCCCTGCTGGGCCTCGTCAGGAGTCCGTGGCATCGGAGCCGGGCCGACCCCTCTTCGGCCTTCCGCCGAGCCGGGTCGCGAGGCAGTAGGCAACGGTGACGTCGCGATACTCCTGACCAGGGACGATCCTGTCGGGGAGGTGAGCACGGTCACTGCGGCTCGTCGACTCCCGCTCGCCCGTGCCGGAGAAGCGGACGACTGCCCGGGGCTCCTCCGTGAAGCGTAGCTGCCCGGCGCGGACCGTCGACCCGAAGGAGATGTCCCACCGCGGGCCGTCCTCTCCTGCACCGGCCGTTCAGGGCGGCTCCTGGCGCTCCTCGGCGGTGCGGCGGCGGCTGGGCCGTGGGGGCAGCTTCCCCTCCTCGTCCCGTACTCGGCGCGTGCGAGTTCCGGCCTCGCTCCGGGCGGTCCGGCCCCGGCTCCCGGCCGCGGGCCTGCGCGCCCCGCTCCGTTCGGCCGACGCGGTGCTGCGTGTGGTGCGCGATGGCGTGTCCGGTGAGCCCGGGAGTTCCTCGCCGCCCTCGACCACGGTCCGCCCCGCCGCTTCGGTGACGTCCACCCTTTCGGTAACGGCCTCGGCGGTGTCGCCGGCCTCCTGCACCACCTCGCCGGCAACCTGGCCGGCTTCGCCCCCGATGTCCTCCACCACGTGCCCGGCGCCACGGCCCACATCCCGTACGGCGCCCCCGGCGCCCTGACCGACGTCCCGCACAGCCCGTCCGGCACCTCGACCGACATCGTGCACAACTCTTCCGGCCTCGTAACCGACGTCCCGGACAGCTCTTCCGGCACCCGAACCGAGCTCACCGACGGCTTGGCGGGCCCCGCCGCCGACGTCCTGCACCGCGGACCTGGCCCCCCGCGCGAGCTCATGCAGGATCTCCGGGTTGCGATCGAGTGTGGTGAGCACCCGGTTGATGATCGTTGCGACGTTGTCGAGACGCACCCTGAGCTGGGCCTGGGCATCGACGCCGGAGATGCCCAGGTGTACCCGGCCGAGCGTGACGTCGGCGCCCACGTTCAGCTTCAGCAGATCCAGTACCTCGGCCTGCAACGAGACCCGCGCTCGCAGGTCGTCGACGTCCAGGTCGACCTCGTCGACCTTCAGCACGGGAACATCGAGGAAGACGTCGGGGTCCGCAACCGCCCTTGCAGCCCCGGGGGCGACGCCAACCCGCTGGGCGGATGCCGCGTCCTCCTCCTCTTCGTAGGCCTCCGGCTCCTCGTCGTACCGCTCGGACCCGGCGTACTCGTCGGTCTCCTCGTCCTCGGATTCGCCGTCGTACCGGTCATGCTCCTCGACGGATCCCTCGTCGTTCTCGGCGTTGCCCTGCATCGCCACGCCTCCGCAGATTTGCCGTATGTTCCGTCCATTTTGTTCCAGTACGGGGATCAATGCGCGGTCAGCGCCGCCAGGAGCGACCCGCCCAGCGCTGTTCGCCCCCTGGGCGTGCCCGGCAGGCATGCCGCGTGCGTGGCGTCGAGGTCGAGGCGGACGGCACTGTTCACAGGCGGACGAGTTCCGGCGTCTACTTCAGGTCGGCCGCTCCCCGTCCAGGCCATCCGCGCCCAACGGCCCGTACGCAACCGCCCGATGGTGCCGCACCGCGTCCGGAGCCTCGCCTGGCCGCCGCCATGCCCCGGAGGTCCTCGGCGATCTCGAGACGGGCCGGGCGGCGCCCTCGCGGTCGACGGGACGAACCGCCCGGCGCGGCCCGTGCCGCACCCTCCGGCTGCCGCGGCTTCACCGTTGTGGACGCCACGCCCTGAAGCGCCTCTCCGCCGGACAACCCGCGCACCCTACGGGGACATTGGCGTGGAAGCGATGGGTCCTCGGGGTGGACCGGATGGCCGCCGCCAAGAGCGCCCGGGTGGTGCGGTTCGAGGACAACGGCACCGCCGACCGTCTGTGGCGGCTGCGCCGAGCCGCTGCCGGCAGGACGGCCGCGGGGCCCGCCCCGCCGAAGACCCTGCAAATGATCTTCGTCCGTTCGGGGTGCCGGCTACGAACATTGGTCAAGGGAACCTCCCCTGCTCCGCCGACGGCCCGTCCGTCAGCCTCTGGGAGGGCGCCTGTCAGGCGGACGGCTCTGGATCAAGTGCGCTCTCCGCTCGTACGGGCCAGTCTGGAGCAGAGCTGAGGAGAGGCCCGATGAATCGAGGAACCGGAGAGGAAGCGCAGGGCGACGCGCAGGCGCGCTCGAAGCGGTCCTCGGACGACTCTCGGGTCGACGAACTGCTCATGCGCACAGCCGGCGGCGACAAGGAGGCGTTCACCGGAGTCTACGACGCCCTGGCGAAGCCGGTGATGGGATTGGCGTACCGGGTGCTGAGAGACGAGGCCCAGGCGGAGGAGGTGACCCAGGAAGTGATGGTGGAGGTGTGGCGTATGGCTGACCGCTATCGTCCGGAGCGCGGAGCCGCCCGGAACTGGGTGCTCACTCTCGCGCACCGCCGGGCGGTGGACAGGGTGCGATCCGTCGCCGCGGGCCGGGCTCGCGAGTTGCGCGCCGGAGCCCTGAGGCAGGAGCGGCCCTTCGACGCGGTGGTGGAAGAGGTCGAGGAGCGCGAGGAACAGCGAGTGGTCTTCCGCTGCCTAGCCCAGCTGGCCGAGCAGCTGCGGTTGCCTCTGGTACTGGCCTACTACGAAGGGCTGACGTATGCAGAGGTGGCCGATTCCCTCTCCACCCCGAGAGGCACCATCAAGTCGCGGATGCGCCAGGGTCTGCAGCGCCTGCATGAGTGTCTGGAGGCCGCTCGTGAACCGCCTCGATGACCCGCATGTCGACATCGGCGCGTTCGTGCTGCACGCCCTGCCGGCCGATGAGGAGGCAGCGTTCGAGAACCACTTGGCGAGCTGCGACTCCTGCCGGCGTGAAGCCGATCAGTTGTCCTGGACGGTAGGCGAACTGGCCGGGGCGGAGAGCCGCGCCCCGTCCGCGGATGTGCGCCGGCGGGTCCTGGAGCAGATCGGCACCGTACGGCAGGACGGTCCCGCCGAGGCCGTCTCGCGGCGTCATCGGCGTCGGCAGCGGATTCTCGTACTGGCTCTCGCGGTATCCGTGGCGGCGGCGTTGGCACTCGGCGGCGTCGCCTGGTGGCAGCACTCCGAGGCGGACACCGCTCGTGGTCAGGTGGCCGACGCCCGTGCCGGAACCACGGAACTCGCCGAGATCCTGGCCGCCCCGGACGTCACGATCACCACCGGGGACCTCGCGCGAGGCGGCACGGCGAGTGTGATCGCGTCCCGCTCTCGGGACCAGGCCGTGTTCGTCGTCTCGGGCCTGCCGCCGCTCACGGGCGACCAGGTCTACGAACTCTGGTACGCCGAGGGCGAGCGGATCTGGTCCGCCGGAGAGATGTCCGCCGCCGGCGGCAGCCAGACATGCGTCATGGAGGGCGCGCTCGCCGGGGCGACCAGCGTCGGCATCACCGTGGAACCCACCGGCGGCTCTCCGCGGCCCACCTCCGACCCTCTGGGCGTCATCCGCGTCCCCGCCTGACAGCGCGCCTGACAGCGGCCCCCATGGGCGGCAACTCCCGCGTGACGGCAAGGGTCAGGGCGCCCTGCCTCGCGCGGCGCTCGCCTCGCTGGTGGCGGGTGCGGCGAGGGCGTCGTCGCCGTAGAGCGCCTGCACCCAGTTGGTCTGGTAGATGGTGTCGAGGTAGCGCTCGCCGAGGTCCGGTGCGATCGCGACCGGCGTGAGGCCGTCCGTGTCGTGCCGGGCGAGCCAGCTCATCGCTCCGCTGACGACGGTCCCGGTGGACCCGCCGAACAGGAAGCCGCGCTTGGCCAGGTTGCGGCAGGTGCGCACGGTGTCGGCCTCGACTACACGAACGGCCTCGTCGACGTAGGTCTCGTCGAGCAGGGGTGGCCGCATGCTCATGCCCAGGCCCGGGATCATCCGGCGGCCCGGCGGGTCGCCGAAGATGGCGGAGCCGACGCTGTCCACGGCGACGATCCGTACCGGCCGGTGCCAGCCGCGGAACCAGCGGGCGCAGCCCATCAGGGTCCCGGTGGTGCCGACGCCGATGAACAGGACGTCCAGCTGCGGGAAGGAGTGGGCGATGGCGGGGGCCGTCCTGAAGTAGTGGGCCCGCCAGTTGTCGGCGTTGGTGTACTGGCTCAGCCACACGTAGCGGTCGTCGCTGGCGCACAGGCCGCGCAGGTAGTCCAGCCTGGCGCCCAGGAGGCCGCCGGCGCCCTTCTCCTCGGAGACGACGTGAACCTGGCTGCCCAGGGCCTCCATCATCAGCCTGGTGGGGAGGTTGCAGCGGGAGTCGGTCACACAGATGAAGGGGTAGCCCTTGCTCGCCGCGATCATGCTCAGCGCCACTCCGAGGTTGCCCGAGGAGGATTCCACCAGGATGGAGTCCTGTGTCAGGGTCCCGCTCCGCTCGGCGGACTCCACCATCTCGGTCGCGGCCTTCAGCTTGATGGAACCGGCGAAGTTGAAACCCTCACACTTGAGGAAGAGCCGGTGCCCGAACATCGGCTCCAGGTCGACGTACAGGTCCTCCTCGTTGAACTCCTGGGGAACGGTGATGACTGGCACGATGGTCTCCTCGTGTCCGACCGGGCGCGTCCGGCCTCAGCCGTGCCGGCTCAGTTCGTGGAAGAAGTCGTCGATGATCTGCAGTTCGCCGGAGCGGGCCACCTCGTCGTAGACGTACTTGCCGACCGCCAGGTCCAGCACGCCGAGGCCGAACGGCGAGAACACCACGGGCCGTCCGGCCGGAATCGTCACCTGCCCGGCCATCACGTCGGCGAGCGTGCCGTGCACGAAGTCGCGGTTCCCGGTCAGGCTCTCGGTGAGGTGGGGTGAGGTGGAGGCCCTGAGGCAGTGGTCGACGTCGTCGACGACGTTGGTGGCGCCGAGCAGCACCTCCGGTGCGAGGTCGCGCAGCGAGACGTGCAGGACCACCGGGTTGTGGCGGAACCACGACGGGTCGCCGATGTGTGGCTTGTCGGCGACGGTGGCGAAGACGACCAGGTCGCTGCCGCGGATCAGGTCCTCCGCGCTGCCGTGCACGGTGACGCGGTCGATGTCCTGGGACTGCTCCAGGTAGGTCCGGAAGCCGGCCGCGCTCTCGGCGGACACGTCGTGCACTGCGACGGCGTCGAACGCCCAGCCGGTGCCCTCCAGGTAGGTGTGGATGTAGCGGGCGATGAGACCGGCACCGACGAACCCCACGCGGGTGGGGCGCGCTCGCCCTCTGCTCAGCCAGTCCGCGGCGGACGCGGCGGACGCGGCGGTCCTCGCGGCGCTGATGATCGAGCTCTCCACGCAGGCGAAGGGGTAGCCGGTGGCGTGGTCGTTGAGGATGAGCACGGCCGAAGCCCGGGGAATGCCCCATGCCACGTTGGTGGGGAAGCTGGAGATCCACTTCAGGCCGTCCACCCGCGTCTCGCCGCCGAGGGAGGCGGGAAGCGCGATGATCCGCGAAGCCGGCCGGTCGGGGAAGCGCAGGAAGGAGGACGGCGGGTTGACCGAGCGTCCGGCGCCGTGCTGACGGTAGGTCTCCTCGACCACCTCCACCACAGCCTTCTCGCGGCCCCGGAGCACGTCCTTGACCTGTTTGCCGGAGATGACGGCGAAGGGGGGAACGGGCGGAGGGCCGGTGCGCGGGCCCTCGTCGGGGAAACGGCTGGTGTCGGTCACGCGGCTGCCCTCCTGTTCACCGGTGCGAGGTGGTCGGCACGCACGGGATCGGCCATCGCCACCACCACCTCCCGCGGTCCCTCGTACGCCTCCCGGCTGTGGGCGGTGCGGATGTTGTCGACGATCATCAGGTCCCCGGCCTGCCAGGGCCGGCGTACGGTGTGTGCCTGGTACGCCTGGTTGATCTGTTCGACCACGTCCTGGGAGAGGGGATCGCCGTTGCCGTAGCGGGTGTTGAACGGCAGGCCGTCCGGTCCGTACTCCTCGACGAGGAACTCCCGCACTTCCGGTGCCATGGTCCACTCGTTGAGGAACGCGATCTGGTTGAACCAGCACGGCAGGCCGGAGACGGGGTGGCGTACCACGGCGTTGCGGTGCTGGCGGGTGCGCAGCGACCCGTCGGGTTGCCAGGACCAGTCGATCGCGTGCGCGCGGCAGTACGCCTCGACTGCGTCGCGGTCCTCCGTGCCGAACGACTGGGTCAGCGTGGCGCCGATCTCGTCGTTGTAGCTGCGGGTGAGCAGCCAGCCCTCCCGCGCGAAGCGGTCGGCCAGTTCGGCGGGCAGTGCCCGCAGCACGGCGGTCGCGTCGGCCACGGCGGTGGCGCCGCCCTCGTCGGGCGGCTGGAGGCAGGCGAACAGCATCACGGCGGGGCACTGCGTCGCGTAGCTCAGCTCGTGGTGCATGCACATGGGCTGGTTGGGCGGCCAGGCCGAGGACGAGTAGACGCCCTCCGCGTGGAGTTCGCGCGCGGCGAACGCCTCCCGCTCGGTCGCGGGACGATCCGTCAGTGCGCGCAGGACCGACTCGACGTCGGCCGGTGTGCGCAGTCCGAGGCCGCGGATCGTGACGGCGCCGTGGTCGGTGACGACGTCGCGCAGCGCCTCGCGCTGTTCGGCCGCCCAGGCAGGGGCGTCCGAGACGCCCGGTGCCTCGATGAGCGGCGGGGTTCGCGGAGTTGGTGGCGGGTCGGCCACGGTGTGCGTCGCCGGCGCGGCGGGTGCCGTGTGCTTGCGGAACAGTCCAGAGAGCATGGGGCCTCTCCTCGCGATGCGTTGCCTCAGGGTTCGGGCGGTGGCGCGGTGGCACGGAGCACGGCTTCGGCCACCTCGTCCCAGGACTCGGCGCGCAGCAGGCACAGCGGTACGCCGCCTGCGGCCGCCCCCTGCTGCCGCAGGGTGCGCGCGGTCTCGCCGGCCGCAGTGGCGCCGGCTCCGTTTCCCCACAACAGCAGGCGTGTCACGGTCAGTCGGCCGATCTCGGAGGCGACGCGTGCCGGGTCCTGCCGCGCGGCCACGTGGACCGCGAGGCCGTCGCCGTGCTGCCTCAGGGCTTCGGCCAGGAGCCTGAGATCCGTCTCCGGCTCTGCGGTGCCGGGGTTTTCGGGGAAGCAGATCAGAGCCGTGTGCGGGGGGCCGTCCGGGACCAGCAGGGGCCGCAGGGTCTCTTCTCCCGCGCCGGTCCGGGTGTCGATCACAGCGGCCAGGTCGGCCAGTACCGGGTGGCCTTTGAGGTCGCGCGGGGAAACCACGCGGTCCAGCAGGACGGCGAGCCGTACGGCTGCCAGCGAGGTGCCGCCGAGGTCGAAGAAGTTGTCGCCCTGGCCGATCGTGTCGGGGGCCGTGCCGAGTACCGCCGCCCACGCCGCCGCGAGCCGCCGTTCGGTCGGTGTCCCAGGAGGCCGGCGGACGTCCTCGGTGGTGGTGAGTTCCTCGGCGAGCGAGGCCAGCGCCTTCTTGTCGGTCTTGCCGTTCGCGGTGAGCGGCAGTGTCTCCAGTTGGTGGAAGGACGCCGGGACCATGTACTCGGGCAGTGCCTCACCGAGCCGCTCGCGCAGGTACTGCGCGCTCAGCGAGCTCCCGCCGGAGCAGAAGGCGGTCAGTTGCCGGCTCTGTTCCGGGCCGGTCACCACGACCGCGCCGTCGCGGACGCCGGGCACGCGCAGCAGCGTGTTCTCGATCTCGCCGATCTCGATACGGAAGCCGCGCACCTTCACCTGTGCGTCCCGGCGGCCGAGGAACTCCAGCTTGCCGTCGGGCAGCCAGCGGCCGAAGTCGCCGCCGCGGTAGAGGCGCTGGCCCGGGTGGTAGGGGTCGGGCAGGTAGGAGTGCCGGGTGCGCTCGGGGTCGTTGACGTAGCCGCGGCCGACGCAGATCCCGGAGAAGACGATGGCGCCGGGGGCACCGAGCGGAACCGGCACGAGGTCGTCGTCCACGACGTAGACGCGCACGTTGTTCACGGGGCGGCCGAGCGGCACCCGGTCGGTGGGTGCCCGGTCCATCACCTCGTGGTTGGTGTCGTCGGACGTCTCGGTCAGGCCGTAGGCGTTGACCAGGCGGACGCCGGGGCCGGTGGTGAACCACCGCTGGACGAGTTCGCTCCTGAGCGCCTCGCCGGTGACCGAGACACAGCGCAGGTCCGGCAGGTCGCGGCGGCTGCGTTCGAGCGTGGTCTGCAGGACGTCGAGGTACGAGGGCACGACCTGCAGGACGCTGACCCGGCCTTCGACGATCGTGTCCAGGAACCGGTCGGCGTCGAGGATCGCCTCCTGTTCGACCAGCAGGGTCCGCCCGCCGGCGAGCAGGGCGGCCAGCAGTTGCCACAGGGAGATGTCGAAGCACTGGGACGCGGTCTGCGCCACGACGGCGTTCTCGTCGATGCCCAGGTCGTCGATCTTGGCGTAGAGGTGGTTGAGCATGCCCGCGTGCTCGCACATGGCGCCCTTGGGCTCGCCGGTGGACCCGGAGGTGAAGAACACATACGCGAGCCGGCCGGCCGGCACCGCGACAGCGGGAGCGGTGGCGTCGCCGGCCTGGTCGGTGAGGTCCGGCACGAGCAGCTTCCGGGTACGCGGGAGAGAGGCGAGGGCCCGGTCCAGGTTCGCGGTGCTGTCCGGTTCGGTGAGCACCTGGGCGCAGTCGGCGCGGGTGAGCATGGTGGTCATGCGGGCCGGCGGGTAGTGCGGGTCGACGGGCAGATACGCGCCGCCCGCCTTGAACACGGCGAGTACGGCGGCCGCCCAGTTCAGGTCGCGTTCGGTCACGACGGCGACGACGTCCTCGGGGCGCAGGCCGTCCGCGAGGAGGGCACGTGCGACCCGGTTGGCCCGGACGTCGAGTTCCCGGTAGGTCCACGCCTGGTCGCGGTGGACGACCGCCACGGCGTCCGGATGCCTGTGGACGCGTTCCGCGAACAGTTCGTGGAAGCGGCGGTCCGGCAGCTCGCGGTGCGGCCCGGCGAGTCCGTCGAGCTGGAGGCGGATCTCGTCCTCGGACAGCAGGCAGCGCCGGTCGTGCGGGGCTTGCGGATCGGCGGCGATCTGTTCGAGAGCGGCGAGGTGGTATCCGCCGGTCCGGGCGGCGCAGTCCGCGTCCATCACGTCGGTGCGGTAACGCAGTCGCAGCAGGTGTCCGCCGTCCTTCTCCGTCGTCCCCGCGCTGACGGCGAGCACGACGCCCGCCGCGGGGACGGCGGTGTCGTCGCCTGTCGCGTCGAACACGACCTCGGCCCCGGGCGCGCGAGGCAGGGTGTCGCCGGGTGAGGATGCCCTGGTCTCCGACCGCCTCACCTCCGACACCAGCCGACTCCAGGGTCCCGGGCCGACCGTCAGGTCCAGGGTCGACGGCCCGCTGCCGTCCGGTGGCAGGTATCCGGTGCGGACGTGCGGGTCGCCGGAGAGCAGTGCGAGCACCTTGGCATGTGCGGCGAGGATGAGCGTGGTGAGCGGCACGCCGAGCTCGCCGGCCCGCCGGTGCAGGTCAGCCGCCACTGTGCCGGGCAGCGGCGTGGTGTGCTCCGCCGTGCCGGGAACCGGGGAGCGCACCCATCGCGGCACGGTGGTGAAGCCGCCCTCGACCGGTGCGTGGGTCTCGGCCGTTGCCGTTGCCATCACACGTCACCTCCGCCCTCATGGGGTGCCGGGCGGGCCGGATTCCCCGCCCAGCGGGCGCCGTCGGGGACCGTCTCGCCCTTCATCAGGAAGGCGTCCGCGGCCAGCGTGGCCCCGTCGCCGATGGTCACGCCGTAGTGCATGAACGCTCCGACGCCGAGGGTGCAGCCGGCGCCGATGACGCTGCGGTCCGACTTGAACGTGCCGTCCTCCTGCGAGTGGCACTGCACCAGGCTTCCCGCGTTGAGGGTGCAGCCGTCCCCGATCGTGACCATGGGGCGCTCGGTCAGGTTGCAGCCGTCGTCGAAGACCCGGGCACCGATGCGGACGCCCAGCAGCCGCCAGACGACGCTCTTGAACGGGGTGCCGTTGAGGACCTGCACATATGTCTCGGACGGGACCTTCCAGTACCGCTCACGGCGCCAGAAGCGGGAGTCGTAGATCGAACAGAACAGGGGCTCCGGGGGATGCAGCATCGTGACGGTTCGCTCGACCAGAACGAAGTACAGCAGGGTGAACGGCAGCGCCACCGCGTTGGCCGCGGCGATCGCCGCCGTGCCCCACTGGGTGTAGAAGCCTGCCGCGCCGGCGTAGAGCACCGTGACGCAGAAGAAGTACAGCCACCCGGCGAACAGGTAGCACAGCATGGTCACGGCGTTGTGCCGGTTCTTGGCGGCGAGGCGGTCGCGCAGGCCGTGCCCCTGCCTGAGTTCGGCGAAGGCGGTGTCCCGCAGCACCGTCCGCGGGATCTCGAAGCACGGTGAACCGAGAAGGCCCACGTCGTGCCGGACCGGCCCGTCGACGGGGATCATCACCTTGGTCGCCAGGAGGCAGTTGTCGCCGGTCCTGCCGCCGGGCGGGTAGACGATGCGGTTGCCGAGGAAGTTGTGTGCTCCGATCGCGGTGTGCGACAAGCGGAAGGAGGTGCTGGAGTACTCGGCGTTCATCAGGGAGAGACCGTCCGCGACCATGGTGCCGCTGCCCACCGTGCTGACGAAGGGGCTCTCGTGCTTGACCCGGGTGCCGAAGTTCGATCCGGTCTGCTGCACCTGGGAGAGGTCGTATCCGAGCCAGCGCAGGTAGTGCACGACGGCTGCGCTGTCACCGAACAGACGGGTGAGGAACAGCCGGTTGGTGATCAGGGTGATCGCCCGGTGCAGGCCGTGGTGGAATCCGTAGAGGGGGTACGTGCGGCCCACGGTGACGAACCTGCTGAGCAGCCGGGGAACGGTGCCCACGAAGGCGACAGAGAGCAGCGCGGAGCCGAAGAAGAGGACGGCCGTGATCAGCAGCGCGTCTCCGTAGAACACCCAGCCTGACGGAGCCGACTCCTGCCCCAGCAACGAGGATCCCGCCAGGAGCCGGGAGAGCAGCACGTCCAGACAGCCCACCGCCAGCGGCACGATCACCAGCAGCGCCGTGAGCAGCACGAGGAATCCGCTTGCCGCTCGGCGTGCGGTGCCGCACCGGGCGGGCGGCACCGGCTGGAAGTCGGCGTCCGTGCGCTGCCCCGGAGAGCCGTGCCAGTGCTCGCCGTCGGGGACCGCCTGGCCGGTGTGCAGGCTGGACGCGTGCCCGAGCTGGGAGGCGTCGCCGAGTGAGGTGCCGATGTCCAGCACGGTCGCCTCGCTGACGACCGCGTTCCGGCCCAGGGTGACCGGGCCGGTCTCGATCACCCCGTCGTGGGCGCGGTAGCAACTGAGCAGTACGTCCTTGCGGACGACCGCGCCGTCGCCGATCGCCAGCAGGTCGGTGCAGACGGGCACACTGCGCGAAAGGATGGTCACTCCCCGTCCGATGCGCGCGCCGAGCGCCCTGAGATAGAGCGGGATGATGGGTGAGCCGACGAACATGACCATGGGGCTCGACCGGATGAGCGCCTTGACCAGCCAGAAGCGGACGTAGGCGAGGCTCCACACGCGAAACCTCTGGGGTTTCCACCGGCCGACGAGCAGCCACTTGGCGATCACGGGCAGGGAGCATGTGATCAGCAGGAGCGCGCCGCCGAACACGACGGACCGCAGATAGGCACCGAGCAGGCCGGGGGCTGCGGAGATCCAGTCGTAGCCGCGCGCGGTGGCGAAGGCGAGGAGGACTGCGTAGCCGAGGAAACTGAGCAGTTGCAGCACGCCGCACAGGACGTAGCGGGGCCGGCCCTTCGGAGCCGCCGGTGGCTGCGCCGGCACTTCGGGCCGGGCGGACACCTCGCGCGCCTGGGGCGCCGCCGCCGCGGCCTCCGCGAGCGACGCCGCCAGGCCTCTGATGGTCGGATGCCGGTAGATGTCGCGCATCGACACCGACGGCAGGTCCGGCCGCTTCCGGACCTGGGCACAGAAGTGCGCCATGATCAGGGAGTCGGCGCCCAGGTCGTTGAAGAAGTGACAGTCGAGGGGCACCTCGTCCACGTGGGCGACATCCGCGAGCAACCGGGCCAGCGTCTCCTCCGTGCCGGGAACCAGCCCTTCGCGTCGCTGGGTGGCGGGCGCGTGGCCGGTGTCCATCACCTCGATCTGCTCTCCCGTCATGTGGACTCCCCTGGGTGCTGCGGATCGGACGTCCTGCTGTGCTGCCAGGTATTCGTCGCCGGGATGGGGAGGTATGAGACCGTCGCCGAATTTCTTGGACTTTGGGAGCTTGTCTCAGCAAATGACACGTTTGCGAGCGACGTCGCGCACTGTTCGCCGTCAGGGCACCTCGGCACGCGCGGGACTGTCGTCGAGGAAGCCTCCCGACTGGCGCCGCCAGAGCTTCGCATAGGTGCCGTCCAAGGTGAGCAGTTCGTCGTGCGCGCCCTGTTCGACGACCCGTCCCTGGTCGATGACGACGAGCCGGTCCATCCCGGCGACCGTGCTCAGCCGGTGCGCCACGACAAGCGCGGTGCGGCCCTCCATGAGCCGCCACAGCGCCTCCTGGACCAGCATCTCACTCTCCGAGTCCAGAGCGCTTGTCGCCTCGTCCAGCAACAGGATCGGCGCGTCACGCAGGATCGCCCGGGCGAGGGCCACCCGCTGACGCTGACCGCCGGACAGCTTGATCCCGCGCTCGCCCACCATGGTGTCGAAGCCGTCGGGCAGGGCGTCGGCGAACGCCGTGACGTGCGCCGCCTCGGCCGCGCGGCGGACCTCGGCGTCACTCGCGCCGGGCCGGGCGAAGGCGATGTTCTCCCGCAGCGTGCGGTGGAACATGGCAGGGTCCTGCGGCACATAGGCGATCAGTCCGCGCAGGTCGGCCTGGCGCACCCTGCTGATGTCCTGCCCGCCGATCAGGATCCGTCCGGCGTCGATGTCGGTCATCCGCAGCAGCAGCCGGGTCAGCGTGGTCTTGCCGCCACCGGACCGGCCCACCAGTCCGACCCTCGTCCCGGCGGGTACGTCCAGATCGAGCCCCTCGAACAGCGGCCGGCCCCCGGCGTGGGCGAAGGTGACCTGCTCGAAGCGGATGCCGGCGGCGCCACGCAGCAGGGGTTGCGGCATCGGCGGATCGAGCACGGTCGGCGGCGTCAGCAGCAGTTCGGTGAACTGCGCGGCCTCTGTCATCGAGCTCTCCAGCCGCCGGTAGATCTGGTTGAACTCGAACATGATCCGCGTCGCGTTGGTGTAGTAGGTGAACGCGACCACGATCGCCTCCACGCCGTGCGCGCCACCACCGAGCGTGACCGCGAGCAGCAGGCCGAGCGCGCCGGTCAGCACCGACATCGGCGCGACCAGGGTGTCGATGCGCAGATTGCCGTAGTCCCACGACCGCAGCGTGAGGCGCCGCGACGCGGCCACCCGTGAGCGGTGCTCGGCGGCCTCGCGCTCCTCGGCGGCGAACGCCCGCACCGTGTCCATGTTCATCAGGCTGTCGGAGACATGCCCCGACACCCGGGCGATCGCCTCCTCGCGCTGGTCGACGAGCGCCTGGCGGCGCCGGATGAGCGGCACCACGCAGAACGCCGTCAGCGCGATCATCGCCAGGAGCCCTACGACGAGTAGCGGTTCGTAGCGCCACAGCACCACCGCCCCGAATGCCAGCGGCACGAAACTGCCCACGACCTGGAATGTGAGCGTGTCGACGAACTGCTCGAAGCGGGCGGCGAAGCTCACGACCCGTTTGGTCAGCGACCCCGCGAAGTTGTCGTGGAAGAACGCGGCGTCCTTGGCGAACAACTCGTCCATCCCGATCACGTACAGGTGCTCGATGCCCAGGGCGTCGAGGCGGTTCATGCAGTGCAGAGCGACGCGCCACAGCGTCTCCGCGAGCAGGAGCACCCCGGTGAAGCCCAGGACGTACGGCAGCGCCGAGGCGACGGTGACGTCCGGGTCCCCCGCGATGTCGCCGACGAGCTTGGCGACGATCAGCGGCGCGACGTAGTTGATCCCGATGTTGCCCAAGGCCGACAGCAGCATCGCCGGCACGGTCAGCCACCGTAGACGGGCCAACTCCCTTCCGTAGTAGCGCAGCGCGAGAAGCACCGAGCGTTTGCCCGGCAGAACCCTGCGTGGTTCAGGCGTATCCATTCCACCCCTGTGAGGTCCTGCGGCAGCCCGCCGCGCGCCACCGAGGGGCAGGGGGACGACCGCGATGATTACGTGGAGCAATGATTCGAGTACGCAGTGTGCCGCGCGTGCGACCGCCGTGTCCAAGTGTTTTCCGGCAGCGGGCGGCGCGTGAGGAACGTTCGGCAGGAGCGGGAACCCAGCTTCCCACTACCCCGAGTAACATGATCAACTCTTCCCCCCGGCGCGACGCCCGGTCGTACAGGCGCTCGTTCAGCCGCCACCCTTCCTTCGTCGACTCCGAGGACATCGATGTCAACTTCAGGTGATGCCCTGCAGCAGGCGCGCGCCGACCACGAGCACCACATGCGGACCTGCCGGCAGTGCCATAGCCCCGGGCCTCGTCGGCGATCCGGCCGGCGTCGGCGAGGTAGGTGCGGGCGTCGGCCAGGCCGGCCTGCCCCTGTCGCTGGGCCTGGAGGCGCGCGAGTTCGCGCAGGCAGTTGCTCAGCTGCTCGTAGCGCGGAGCCTTCGCGTGGGCGGCGAGTGCCTGGTCCGCCGCCTGGCGGGCCCGGCCGAACTCACCGGACTCGCCGAGGAGTACGGCGGTCTCCGCGGCGATCATCGAGTGGCTCCCCGGGTCGTCGTCCCAGGCGGCCGACTCGGCCGCGAGCGCGACGAACTCCGCCGTGGCGGCCTTGAGGTCCTCCCCCGCGTGCAGCGCTCGGGCGCGCGTCAGGCGCAGTTGGGCGACGAGCCGGTCGTCCAGCTCCCCGGCGGCGACGTCGGGTTCGGCCAGCAGGGAGTCGAGCAGCGCGATGCAGTCCTCGACGCGACCGAGGTCGAGAGTGAGCTGGGCCGCGTTGCTGTAGGCGCAGAACGCGTCCAGCCGGCCGCCGCGGCGAAGGTCCTGCTCCGCGGAGCGGGTCAGGTGCCGCAGCGCCTCGTCGTGGCGACCCAGGTGCATGCACGCCTCGGCCAGGTCGCCGTGGAGGCGGGCGGTGTCGACCGCGTCCGCCGGCCAGTCGGCGGCCAGGCGCAGGCCCTCCCAGACGCCGAGCGCCCGCTCGTCGTCGCCCGCAGCGAGGTGGTACAGGGCGCGCTCGCAGATCTCGCAGGCCTCGCAGTCGCTGAGCCGGGTGCGGGTACGGGCCGCCCACAACTCGTAGGCGAGCGTGGTGTCCTCACCGACGTGGGCGGCGAGCTGGTACGCCTGTCCGTAGTACGGCTGGAGGCCGAGGCCTGCCTTCTCGTACCGGTCGCGCATCTCCGTCAGCCACTGGCGCAGGCTGGCCAGCGGCATCTCGGGCAGCGCGCGCAGGGCGTTGGCCACCCACTTGAACCGCCAGAACAGCGTGTGGCGCATCCGCTCGTCGAAGACGTCGGGCTGCTCGTCGAAGAGGGCGAGCACGCGGGCGAAGACGACGGGCGACTTACGGGGCTCGGAGCCGTACGTGTACGCCTCCTGGAGTTCGAGGAGCGCGTGGACGAGCGCGACGGGCTCGCCGAACTGCTCGGCGGCCTCGACCAGTTCCTCCGCGGTGACGGTGCGGGTGCGGCCGTAGGGGCGCCGGTCGTTCTCCTTGAGCGCCTGGTACAGCTCGTCGGTGGTCTGGGGTGCGGTAGGCATCGTCAGCTGTCCTTGCGCAGGGCGTGGGCGAGAAGGTCGAGGAAGGAGCGGTTGATGAGGCTCGACTCGGCGGGCCTGAGCGGGCGCCGGGACAGCATCGCGGCCTGCCCGTAGAGGGCTTCGACGCTGGTGCGGGCCAGTTCCGGCTCGTCGATGGCGACCGCGGTGCGGACCAGCGGGTTCAGCTGGTTGAGGATCAGCTGGGCCCTCGGTGCCTCCTGGCGCAGGGCGCCGAGGATGTCGCCCCACAGGCCCCCTCCTGCTCACGGGCGAGCTGGGAGCGGGTGCGCTCGTGCCGGGCCTCGCGGCTGTCGACGAGGAGGGCGGGGGCGGAGGCGGGCTGGAAGGTGCGCAGCGCCACGTCGCAGTCGAAGACGGCGAGGGCGTCGCGGGCCAGGGCCAGGTAGGCCGCGGCGGCCAGTTCCGTCTCCCGGTCCACCGCGTCGAGATGGGCGGTGAGGGTCGCCGGGTCGAGGTCGGCCACGGTGGCCTCGGGCCTGATCTCGGGCAGCCGGTGGACCAGTTCGCGGTCGTAGGTGTAGCCGCCGTTGACGACGCCGAGTCCGGCGGCCGAGGCGATCGCCGCGACCTGCCGGAACTCCTCCACGCTCGACGTCACCAGCACGGTGCGGTGGGTGCGCGCGAACTCGTCGAGAGTGGTGTGCCCGTCGGTGGTCTCGAACGGCAGCCAGGGCAGCAGCATGCGCAGGATCTCGTCGTCGTGCACCGCGAGCGACTTCACGGCCAGGTGGTGTGCCTGGAGGAAGCGGGCCAGCAGGTCCGGGTCGCTGGCGGCGGCCCGCGCGATCCATGCGCGCAGCCGCTCGGCGAGGGCGTCGCGGACGGCGGCGAGGGTGTCGTCCTCGTACAGGACTCGCGGGACGCCGTCGGGCGCAGGCTCTCGGCGTCGGTGACACAGCGGACGAAGAACGCCCACTCGGGCAGGATCTCCTCGGCCTGCTCGGACAGCAGCATGCCCTTGACGTGCACGCGATGGCCGTGGCGGCGCCCGGCCGGCACCGCCTCGGGCAGCACGCAGGCGATGCCCGTTACTCGGCCCAGCGTTCGACGACGCCATGCGCGACCGCCGCCGGGCGCCCTCCCCTGCCACACCCTCCACGACGTGCGGAGCGGCATCGGCGAACCGGAACCGCGACGCCCCGCGCACGAACCCTCGTGCGCGGGGCGCGTCGGCATGCGACGGCGTGCCGGGCAGCCGGGTCAGGCGAGCTCGACGAGCAGATCGCCGCCCTCGACCTGCTGGATGGGGTTGATGGCCAGTCGCGACACCCTGCCGGACCTGGCGGCCGTGATCGACGCCTCCATCTTCATCGCCTCGATGGTGGCCACCGTGGCACCGGCCGCGACCTCGTCCCCCTCGGCGACCGTCAGGGTGACCACGCCGGCGAACGGCGCCGCGACATGACCGGGGTTGGTCCGGTCGGCCTTCTCCGTGGCCGGAACGTCCGAGGCGGCCGCCCTGTCGCGTACCTGGATCGGCCGCAACTGGCCGTTCAGGGAGGACATGACGGTGCGCATGCCGCGCTCGTCCGCGTCGCCGACGGCCTGCAACTCGATCAGCAGCCGCACACCGCGCTCGAGATCGACCGCGTACTCCTTGCCCGGGCGCAGCCCGTAGAAGAAGGCCTTGCTGTCCAGCACGCTGGTGTCGCCGAACGAGTCGCGGTGCGTCTCGAACTCGCGCGTGGGTCCCGGGAACAGCAGGCGGTTGAGCGTCGCCCGCCGGTCCTTCGCGAGCCCCTCACGGTCGTCGGCGTTCAGTTCCTGCACGGGCTTGGCCTCGGCCCGGCCCCGCAGCGCCTTGCTGCGGAACGGCTCGGGCCAGCCGCCGGGCGGAGTGCCCAGCTCGCCGCGAAGGAAGCCGATGACGGAGTCGGGGATGTCGAACCTGTCCGGCTCAGCCTCGAAGTCCCTCGGGGCCACGCCGGCACCCACCAGGTGCAGCGCCAGGTCGCCGACCACCTTGGACGACGGGGTCACCTTCACCAGGCGGCCGAGCATCCGGTCGGCGGCGGCGTACATCGCCTCGATCTCCTCGAAACGGTCGCCGAGCCCCAGCGCGACCGCCTGGGTACGCAGGTTCGACAGCTGCCCGCCGGGAATCTCGTGGTCGTAGACGCGACCGGTCGGTGAGGCGAGCCCCGCCTCGAAGGGGGCGTACACCTTGCGGACGCTCTCCCAGTACGGCTCGAGGTCGCCGACGGCCTGGAGGTCCAGGCCCGTGGGCCGCTCGGAGTGGTCGGTCGCCGCCACGATCGCGGACAGCGACGGCTGGGAGGTCGTACCGGCCATGGACGCCACCGCCCCGTCCACCGCGTCCGCGCCGGCCTGGACGGCGGCGAGGTAGGTGGCGAGCTGGCCGCCTGCGGTGTCGTGGGTGTGGATGTGGACGGGCAGGTCGAACTCCCTGCGCAGGGCGGACACCAGCGTCGCCGCGGCCGGTGCCCGCAGCAGTCCGGCCATGTCCTTGACGGCCAGCACGTGGGCGCCCGCCTCGACGATCTGCTCGGCCAGGCGCAGGTAGTAGTCCAGGGTGTACAGGCGCTCGGACGGGTCGGACAGGTCGGAGGTGTAGCACAGGGCCACCTCCGCGACGGCCGTGCCGGTCTCGCGTACGGCGTCGATGGCGGGCCGCATCTGGGCGACGTCGTTGAGGGCGTCGAAGATGCGGAAGATGTCGATGCCGGTGTCCGCCGCCTCCTGCACGAACGCGTCGGTCACCTCCGTGGGATACGGCGTGTAGCCCACGGTGTTGCGGCCGCGCAGCAGCATCTGGAGGCAGATGTTCGGCGCGGCCTCCCGCAGCGCCGCCAGGCGCTCCCAGGGGTCCTCGGCGAGGAAGCGCAGGGCGACGTCGTAGGTGGCGCCGCCCCAGCACTCCAGGGACAGCAACTGGGGCAGGGTGCGCGCGACCACCGGGGCGACGGCGAGCATGTCCTTGGTGCGCACCCGGGTGGCGAGCAGCGACTGGTGGGCGTCGCGGAACGTGGTGTCGGTGACGCCGAGGGTCGGTGACGCGCGCAGCCAGCGGGCGAAGCCCTCCGGGCCGAGTTCGGCGAGCCGCTGCCGGGACCCGGCCGGCGGCTCACCGGCAGGGAGCGCGGGCACCTTGGTCAACGGATCGACGAGGTCGGGCCGTTCACCGTGCGGCTTGTTGACCGTGACGTCGGCGAGGTAGGTGAGCAGCTTCGTGCCACGGTCGGCGGAGTGGCGGGCGGTCAGCAGGTGCGGGCGCTGCTCGATGAACGAGGTGGTGACCCGGCCGGCCCGGAAGTCCGGGTCGTCCAGCACGGCCTGGAGGAAGGGGATGTTGGTGGCCACGCCGCGGATGCGGAACTCGGCCACGGCACGCCGGGCCCGCCCCACGGCGGTGCTGAAGTCCCGTCCCCGGCAGGTGAGTTTGACCAGCATGGAGTCGAAGTGCGCACTGATCTCCGTACCCGCGTGCGTGGTGCCGCCGTCCAGGCGGATGCCCGAGCCGCCCGGCGAGCGGTAGGCGCTGATCTGGCCGGTGTCCGGGCGGAATCCGTTGGCCGGGTCCTCGGTGGTGATCCGGCACTGCAACGCGGCACCGCGCAGCGTGACGGTCTCCTGCGCGAGGCCGAGGTCGGTGAGCGTCTCGCCGGCGGCGATGCGCAGCTGCGCCTGCACCAGGTCGACGTCGGTCACCTCTTCCGTCACCGTGTGCTCGACCTGGATGCGCGGGTTCATCTCGATGAAGACGTGGTTGCCGTCGCGGTCGAGGAGGAACTCCACGGTGCCGGCGTTGCGGTAGCCGATCTGGCGGGCGAAACGCACGGCGTCGGCGCAGATGCGGTCGCGCAGCTCCGGGTCGAGGTTGGGTGCGGGCGCCAGCTCGATCACCTTCTGGTGGCGGCGCTGCACCGAACAGTCCCGCTCGAACAGGTGGATGACGTTGCCCTGGCCGTCGGCGAGGATCTGCACCTCGATGTGCCGGGGCTGCACGACGGCCTTCTCCAGGAAGACCGTGGCGTCGCCGAACGCGGACGCCGCCTCGCGGGACGCCGCCTCGATGGCCTCGCGCAGCTGGGCGGGGTCCTCGACGCGGCGCATTCCGCGCCCGCCGCCGCCCGCGACCGCCTTGACGAACACGGGGAACCCGACGTCCTCGGCGGCGCGGACGAGCGTGTCCACGTCGTTCGACGGCTCCGAGGAGCCGAGCACCGGCACCCCCGCCTCCCGCGCGGCGGCCACCGCGCGCGCCTTGTTCCCGGTGAGCTCCAGGATCTCCGCGCTCGGTCCGACGAAGGTGATGCCCGCTTCCTCGCACGCCCTGGCCAGGTCCGGGTTCTCGGAGAGGAATCCGTAACCCGGGTAGACGGCGTCCGCTCCCGCACGGCGCGCGGCGCGGACGATCTCCTCCACGGACAGATACGCCCGCACCGGGTGGCCGGGCTGCCCGATCTCGTAGGCCTCGTCGGCCTTGAGCCGGTGCAGGGAGTTGCGGTCCTCGTGCGGGAACACGGCGACGGTACGTGCGCCCAGCTCGTAGCCCGCGCGGAACGCACGAATGGCGATCTCACCGCGGTTGGCTACCAGCACCTTGCGGAACATTCTCGATCCCTTCAGCCTGCCGGTGACGGATCACCCATGGTGTCGGCGACGCCGGTGTCACGCCATGTGAGCCGGGCCACTCGCGGATCCGTACGCCTCCCGTGGTCAGGGCGCGCTCCCGCACGTCGCCGGATGCCGACACGTGGCCGGTGCGCCGACCGGCCCGGGGCGACCAGGTCGCCGTACTCGGCACGGCGCTGTGACGGATGTAACTTAGCGTCGTTGCCGACCCGTACGGCCCACAACGCGCCCGCGCAGCGCGCCGCCGAGGGGTGGTCGTCCGGCGCCCGGCCTGGTCACCCGGCACCTGCGTCGGATCGCTCAGCTCGCAGGGCCGGTTGCAGGAGTCAGGGGGTAACGGGAACGGGCGGCGAGGTCCCCGGCGGCTACGGACAGGTCCAGTCAGCCGGCTTCCGGCGCGTCGACGACGTCGCCGTCCTTGTCGAGGGTGTGGGTACGCCGGTACACATCCCACTCGTCGTCGACCTGCCGGGGCACCTTGCCCTCCGGGTACCGCACGTATCCCGCCGGGGGCTCCTCCCCCTTCGAGACGCACGCCGAACCGGTGCCGTTCACGGTCAGGACGGGGTACTCGTCGCTCATGCAGATGTCCTCCCGGTACTCCAGGGAGCAGCCCGTGAGCGCCACGACGGCTGCGGCGCCGGCGAGGGGGATGGCGACGGCGGTGGTGAGGCGGCTGCCACTGCGGGACATGAACATGATCGTCTCCGGATGTTCGGTGTGCCCCTGCTCTCGCCGCCGACAGCCCGTCGGGACCTGAGTACACCTACTCACCCGGCGCACGCGCATGTGCTCAGATGGCGGCAGCCCAGGCCTTCGCGTCCGGCTTCCAGTCCTGAGCGAGGAGCCCGAGCAGCACCTCGTCGAGGAACTCCCCCATCACCCAGGCCGAGGAGCGCAGCACGCCCTCGCGGACGAAGCCGTTGCGCTCGGCTGCGCGCAGCATCGCGGCGTTGTCCGCCAGCGTCTCGATCTGCAGCCGCTGCAGGCCGCGCACGACGAAGCCGTAGTGGCACAGCACCGCGACCACGTCGGTGCCGTAGCCCTTGCCCCGGGAGGACGGCAGCAGCCCCAGCCCGATGTGCGCGGACCGGTTGTGGTTGTCGATGCCCCACAGCGTGGCGGTACCGACCAGCGTGCCGCCGCCCAGCTCGACGACGGAGAACGGGACGTGCCTCTGCTCCTTGTCGTCCACCACGAGCCGCGGATCCTTCGAGCCCGGCGTGACCGGCCGCCACGGCCCGCTCTCGGCTCGCGAGGCGTTGACCACGTCGTCGTAGAGCTCGGCCCGCAGGACCGGGATGTCGTCCTCGTACCGAGCGCGGAGCCCGACCTTGCTGCCTTTCAGCATGCGAACTTCCTATCCGACCGGGCCGGGCGGCGGCAATCCATTAACCGATCGTCGTGCGCAGGGTTCCCGGCCCCTACTTGGGGTCGGCGTTGAACTTCGAGGTGGACCAGGGGTAGCCCAGGACCGCGGTCCAGGCATCAGGCCGGGGCGAGCCAGCCGTCGTGGCCGATGGCGGTGCCCAGGAGAAGACCGCGCAGGGTCTCGCTGGCGGGGTGAAGGGATGGTACTCGGCGACGGGCTGGAGCCAGCCCGGCATCGCGTGGAGGGGGACGAAGGTGCCGGACCGGAGACGGTGTTCGCGAGGGCCGGGTCGCCGGAGCCCGTCGCGGTGCTGCCCGCGGTCTTGGTACCGCCAGGTCGAACTCCCCGCGCTGCCCGCCCGTCCCACGGCAGTAACGATGAAGCACGCGGGAACGGGCGAGGGGTGCTGACGCTGGGGCTCAGCACCCCTCGGGGTCGGTCGGCGGGCAGATGCCGGCTACGGGCGGACGGGAGCGACTCGCGGCGGCGGGTTGGTGCTCGCGGTCTTGTTCAGGGAGAACGACCAGCCTTCGTAGCTGCCCAGGGGCGGCTTGCGGCTCGAGGAGCCGGACTGGCTGTAGGTCCAGTTGCCGCCGTTGGGGGCGTGCCAGTAGGACCAGTAGGCGGAGGCCGGAGGTGTGTTCACGCACGGCTCGGTGGCCGCGGTGGGCTTGCCTTCGATCCGGCAGATGAAGGCCTCACCCCAGCGGGCGGTCCCGGTGATCTCGAATCCGGCGTTCTTCAGCGCCGCGAGGCCGGTGGCCTGGTCTCCTGGGGCGCAGCGGACGATCGTGGCGCCGCACTGTGCCCGTTGTCCGTGGTGTGGAGGAAGCCATGAAGGATCTGAAGTTCGAGCAGAAGAACGCGTTGTCCCGTATCGAGGCCGCCGACCAGCTCGCGGCGCTCGCCCAGGCGCTGAGGGAGGGCGGCGAAGCCGAGCTCGAACTGGGGTCGGGAGTGCTGAGCCTGCGGATCCCCGACGGACTTCGCAGTGAGGTCGAATTCGAGGTCGGCGGTGGCGAGATCGAGCTGGAGATCGAGCTGAAATGGTCGACGGGCCGGCCCCGTGACGCTGCCGCGCCCACGGCCGGCGCTACACCGGACGCCGAGACGGAGCGGGCCCACGCAAGGTCCGCCACCAAGTCCGCCGCGAGCCGGAAATCGGCGTCGCCCACCCCGTCCAGGCGCTCCGCGGCGAAGGGTAGGTGAGACCTGGGGGTCCTCCGGCGACCTGCCACGGTCCTGGAGAGCCACCGCGCTGGGCATGGAGCGAGCCGGCGCATTCCGGCTGCGATATCGGCGCGGCTCGCCCGTCCGAGGACTGTCAGGCCTGCGGGCACCGGCGCCGGACGCGGACGCCACCTGGCGCCCGGTCCGCCACCCGGCGCCGCAGTGGACCCGCGCCACCTGGTGCCCCACCAGGCACCCCCGTGCCGCAACGGGACCCGCGCCGGTGCGGGTCCCGTTGCCTGTTGTGGGTGAAGGGAACCAAGACGGTTGCGCATGACGCGTGTGACCGCTGCCACACCCCGCCCCTGACGCTGCAAACTCCGTCGAGATGGTTTAGTGTTCAACCTATTCGGCTACCACCCATTGTCGGCGGGTGCCCCGGATCAGGCTCGCAGCCGTCATGGTGCATCGGCCGTCCCCACGCATCCGCCACCGACCACACGGAGTCCACGCAGTGAACAGCCCCGTCAAGCTTGCCGTCGTCTACTACTCCTCCACCGGCACCGTCACCGCGATCGCCCAGGAGATCGCGCAGGCCGCGGAGAAGGCCGGCGCCGAGGTCCGCCTCCTGAAGGCCGCCGAACTGGCCCCCCAGGCCGCGATCGACTCCAACCCCGCCTGGGCCGCCAACGCGGCCGCCACCGCGGACACCGCCGTCGCCACCCCGGACGACATGGTCTGGGCCGACGCCGTGATCTTCGGCAGCCCCACCCGCTTCGGCAACGTCGCCTCGCAGCTGAAGCAGTTCATCGACACGCTCGGCGGCCTGTGGGCCCAGGGCAAGCTGGCCGACAAGGTGTACAGCGGCTTCACGGCCACGGCCACCACCCACGGCGGCCAGGAGTCCACGCTGCTCGCGCTGTACAACTCCATCCACCACTTCGGCGGCATCCTGGTCTCCCCCGGTTACACCGACGCCGTGAAGTTCGCCGACGGCAACCCGTACGGCACGTCGCACGTCGACGCGCAGGGCAACAACCCGGTGGGTGACACCACCCGTGCCGCGGCCCGAGTCCAGGCCGAGCGCGTCGTCAGGGTCGCCGCGGGCCTGAAGGCCGGACTCGCCGCCGCCTGACGCCTGTCCCCTTCGACCGAAGGGGGATGAACCTGGGCCTGTCAGCCGCACAACGAGGTGCGGCTGACAGGCCATCACAGGTTTGGGGCATCTGCGATGCAGCCGGTCGCTGTCACACCGTGCGGTGCGTCACGCGGGCGTGGCGGTCATGCCGGTCCGCGCAAGCCTGTCACAACATGGCGAGAACGGCGGTTCCGGCGGTCAGCACCACCGGACGGCATTCCGCCACGGGGTACCCTGGCCTGTCGCTCAACCGTTCCCGTTGCGTGTCTGGAGCCCACCGTGCCCACCTCCCTCGCCACTCTGCTCGAAGACCACCCCATCGTCGCGAGCGTGAAGGACGAGGCCGGGCTGAAGGCGGTGCTGGAAGCCGAGTGCAAGGTGGTCTTCCTGCTGTACGGGTCGGTTCTCGACCTGACGGAGACCGTTGCCACCCTCAAGGCCGCGGGGAAGATCGTGTTCGTCAACGTGGACCTTCTGGAGGGCTTCGGGGGCAAGGAGATCGTGGTGCGCTACGTCAAGGAGCGCACCGAGGCCGACGGTGTGCTCAGCTCCAAGGCCCACATGGTGCGGGCCGCCCGGGAGCTGGGGCTCTACGCCGTGCACCGGTTCTTCCTGATCGACTCGATGTCGTACCGGAACCTGGCGAAGCACGTCGCGATGTCGAAGGCCGACAGCGTGGAGATCCTGCCGGGCTGCATGCCCCGGGTGATCGGCTGGGTGGTCGCGGACATCGACGTACCGCTGATCGCCGGCGGCCTGGTCTGCGACCGCGACGACGTGATCGCCGCCCTGGGCGCGGGCGCGGCAGCCATCGCCTCGTCGAACCAGGAAGTCTGGAAGATGTGACGGCGGCCACCGTTCCAGGGATTGACGCCACGACTCCCGGAACGTAACTTTGGCGGCGCTCGGCAAAAACTTCATATCGGCCGCGACCTCGCGTCGCGGCAGTTACTAGAGACGAGAGAACAGTAACTCCCTTTCCAACAGGGTGTTTGCTGTTCTCTTTTTTGTTTGCGTTCGCCGTTCTGTCCGAAATCACCACAAGGGAGTGGTCCATGGCGGAGAAGACCGGCCGATCACGGCGGTGGATCGCCTTTCTGATCCTGTCGATGACCGGCGGCATCGTCTACCAGGTGGCGTACATCCGGTTCGTCTTCCTGGGCCCGACGGCCAAGGCGCTCGAACTGTCGGCCCAGGATTACGGAAACATCGTCTCCGTGTTCGGTGTCGTGGCGATGGTGATGTACTTCTTCGGCGGCTGGTTCGCCGACAAGTTCTCCCCGCGGCTGCTTATCACGATCGCGTTGGTGGGCACCGGAATCGCCGACATCTATCTGGCCACCGCGCCAGGATATTTCGGCGCTCTTCTCGTCCACATCGCCTTCGCGGTCCTCGGAATGGGCCTGTACTGGCCCGCTCTGGTGAAGGCGATCGGAATGCTGGGCGACGCATCGGAGCAGGGCCGGCTCTTCGGCTTCCTGGAGGGCGTGCGGGGCATCACCTCGACGCTCGTGGGCCTGGTTGGCACCGCGATCGTCGCCATGGCCGTCGTCCCCGCCCACGGAGTCCTGTGGCTGATAAGGATCTACGGCATGCTCTGCTTCGTACTCGCGGCGGCCGTCTGGTTCTGCGTGCGGGAGGACAAGGGGAGGCTGGCCGCGCTCGGTTCCTCCGCCGTCACCCTGCGCCAGCTGCTGCTCGCCGCGAAGAACCGGTACACCTGGCTGATCGGCCTCACGGTCATGCTGATGTACTGCTTCTACACCACGCTCGGCTACTTCTCCCCGCTGCTGGAGTACCAGTACGGGTTGGCCGCCGGGGTGATCGGTGTCATCGGCGTCGTGCGCACCTATGTGTTCCAGTTCGTCGCCGGCCCGGCCGGCGGAGTCCTGGTCGACAGGGTCACCAAGTCCTCCCCGAGGTTCCTGCGCTGGATGTTCGCCGGCTGTGCGGTGATCGCCGCGGCCTTCCTCGTGATGCCGCGCACCAGCACGCTGATGTGGGTGGCCCTGACGCTGATGTTCGTGCTGTGCCTCTTCGTCTTCGCCGCCCGCGGGGTCTACTGGGCGACGGTGGGCGAGGTGGAGATCCCGGAGAACGAGCGCGGCGGTGTGATCGGCCTCGCCTCCGGGCTCGCCTACCTTCCCGACGCCTTCCTCCCGGCGCTGGCTGCCTGGTGGATCGGCGACCCGACCGCCGAGCCAGCCGTCCCGGAACGCGGCGGCGGCTACACCACCCTGTTCGCCGTCCTGCTCGCCACCGCCGTCCTCGGCCTGCTCGTCACGACCCTCACCCAGCGGGTCCGCGCCCGCGAAGTGGCGGCCCGCATCACCGCCCCCCAACCGCAGCTCGCTGCCGACTGACCGCCCCGACCTGACACCTTCCCGGAGACGTACTGATGGACATCACCGAATTCAATCGCGACTTCTTCTCCCTGGACGGCAAGAACGCCGTCGTCACCGGTGGCAACACCGGCCTCGGCAAGGCGTTCTCGCTGGCTCTGGCCAAGGCGGGCGCCAACGTGTTCGTGCCCAGCGTGATGCCGGACGACGGCACGACCGCGAAGCTGATCGAGGCCGAGGGCCGCCGGATGGAGTTCCTCCAGGCCGATCTCACCCAGCCGGGTGTCCCGGCCGAGATCGTCCAGGGCTGCGTGGATGCCTTCGGCTCGCTGGACATCGTCGTGAACTCCGCCGGCATCAGCAATCTCGCGTCCGTCCAGGAGTTCGGCCGCGCAGAGTGGGACCCGATGATCGACATCAACCTGACCGCGCCGTTCGAACTGAGCCACGAGGCCATCAAGTTCATGATCCCGCAGCGCTCCGGCAAGATCATCAACATCGCCTCGATGTTCTCCTTCCTGGGCGGCCAGTGGTCCCCGGCCTACGCCGCCACCAAGCACGGCATCGCCGGTTTCACCAAGGCCTACTGCGACGAGCTCGCGCAGTACAACATCCAGGTCAACGCGATCGCCCCTGGCTATTTCGCCACGAAGATCACCGCGGAGACGCGCGCCGACCCCGAGACCAACCAGCGTGTGCTCGACCACATCCCGGCCGGGCGCTGGGGCGACGTCGCCGACCTCATGGGTGCGACCGTGTTCCTCGCCTCCCGCGCTTCCGACTACGTCAACGGGCACGTCCTGCCCGTCGACGGCGGCTACCTGGTCCGCTGACCGGGCCCCCCACCTTCACCCGTCAGCCCTCCGCCTCCCCCCGAGAAGCGCCTCCCCCCAAAGAAGCAAGAGGAAAGATTCACCATGGCACCGTCCGTCTCCAAGCTGGACCGAGAGAACATCGTCGCCGGGCTCACCCGCCTGGTAGGCCCCGAGAAGGTCGTCACCGACGAGGAGCAGCTGCGCGAGGCGAGCGTGGACCGCTTCAAGAAGTTCACCTCCGTCCACGGCATCTACGACGGCCCCTTCCCCTGCGCCATCGTGAAGGCGAAGAGCACCGCCGACGTCGCCGACGTCCTGCGGTTCGCGAACGAGAACCTGATCAACGTGGTCGCCCGCACCGGCCGTACCGGCACGGAGGGCGGTCTGGAGACGGCCGTCCAGGACACGATCGTCCTCGACGGCTCCGGCATCGACGAGATCGTCAAGATCGACGCCGAGAACATGCAGGTGACCGTCGGCTGCGGCGTACCGCTGCAGAAGCTCGAGGACGTCCTGCGCGAACAGGGCCTGACGACCGGCCACTCCCCGCAGTCCAAGCCGCTGGCCCAGTACGGCGGCCTGGTCTCCACCCGCTCCATCGGCCAGCTGTCCACTCTCTACGGCGCCATCGAGGACATGGTCGTCGGGCTGGAGGCGGTCTTCCCCGACGGCACCGTCTCGAGGATCAAGAACGTCCCTCGCCGTGCGGCCGGCCCGGACATCCGGCACATCGTCATCGGCAACGAGGGCGCCCTGTGCTACATCACCGAGGTCACCGTCAAGGTCTTCCCGTACCGGCCGGAGAACAACGAGTACCACGGCTTCCTCGTCGACGACATGGCCACCGGTGTGGCCATCATCCGTGAGGTGGTCACGGGCGGCTACCGCCCGTCCGTGGTGCGCGTCTACTCGCCCGAGGACGCCCGCCAGCACTTCTCGCACTTCTACGACGGCAGGTGCGTCGTCGTCTTCGTCGCCGAGGGTCCGAAGGGGCTGGTCAAGGCGACGAGCGAGGAGATCCGGCGGGTCGCCGGCCGGCACGGGCACACCGCGGTCGACCCCGAGCTCATCTCCACCTGGTTCGCCAACCTCAACTGGGGCCAGGACAAGATCGACGCGGAGAAGGAGACCATGCTCCGCGAGAACGAGCTGGGCTACACCACCGAGGTCTCCGTCGACTGGTCCCACACCGTCGAGCTCTACGACAAGGTCGTCGGCCGGATCCGCGACGAGTACCCGCACGCCGACGACCTGATCATGCTCGGCGCGCACTCCTCGCACTCCTACCAGACCGGCACGAACCTCTACTTCGTGTACGACTACAAGATCAACTGTGAGCCGCGGGAGGAGATCGCGAAGTACCATATCCCGCTCAACGCGATCATCGTCGAAGAAGCCCTCAAGGTCGGTGGCTCCATGGTCCACCACCACGGCGTCGGCAAGTACCGCACCCCGTGGACCAAGCAGGAGCACGGCTCCGCCTACCACATGCTCGCCAAGCTCAAGGCGGCCTTCGACCCGAACGGCATCATGAACAAGGGCACGATCTTCCCGATCGAGGACTGAGCCGCATCCCGGTGCCGGACCGCTCACGGGGCGGTCCGGCACACCGACTCCCCATCCTTCGATCCCTCTCACCTCCCGCCCGGACGACGACGTCCGGGCCCCGCACCCCCGGAGTGGGCATGTCCCGGTACTTCATCGGCATCGACAACGGCTCCCAGTCGTCCAAGGTCAGCGTCTTCGACGAGCACGGCCGCGTCGTCAGTGAGGGTCGCAGCGCCCTGCGCCCCTACGACACCCCGCGCCCCGGTGTCGTCGAGCATCCGGACGACGACCTGTGGACCTCGATCGGCGCCGCGGCCCGCGAGGCGATGGCGGCCTTCCCCGGGGACCCGGCCGACATCGCGGGCGCCGGCCTGTGCACCATCCGGTTCTGCCGCGCGGTCCTGAAGGCCGACGGGACCCTCGCCCAGCCGGTCATGAGCTGGATGGACGCCCGCGTCTCCCGGCCCTACGAGCGGGCGACCCCCGACGCCGCCTACGTCACCACGTCCTCCGGCTACATCACGCACCGCATGACCGGGCAGTTCCGGGACACCGCCGCCAACTACGCCGGCATGTGGCCCCTGGATTCCGACACCTTCGGCTGGACGAGCGACGACTCCCGGATCGCCGAGGCCGGCCTCGACCGCTCGATGCTCTTCGAGCTCGTCCAGCCCGGCGACATCCTCGGCGCCGTCACCGAGGCAGCCGCCGCCCACACCGGCATCCCCGCCGGGCTGCCCGTCGTCGCCACCGCCAACGACAAGGCAGTCGAAGCCCTCGGCTCCGGACTGCGCTGCGCGGACACTCTCCTCGTCTCCCTCGGTACCTACGTCGCCGGCATGACCACCGGCAGCCGCAACGTCAAGGACGGCACCGACTTCTGGACCAACTACGCCGCCACCCCGCACGCCTACCTCTACGAAAGCAGCGGTGTACGGCGCGGCATGTGGACGGTCAGCTGGTACCGCGACCTGCTCGGCGAGGAGGTGGCCGCCCCGGCCAGGGAGGCGGGCATCAGCGCGGAGGAGTACATCAACCGCCAGGCGGCCCTCGTCCCGCCCGGCTCCGAGGGACTGATCACCGTCCTCGACTGGCTCGCTCCCACCGAGGCCCCCTACCGCAAGGGCTCCATCCTCGGCTTCGACGGCCGCCAGGGCCGCTTCCACGTCTACCGCTCGATCCTCGAAGCGCTCGCGCTGACGATCAGGGAGACGGCCGGCAAGATGGCGGCCGAACTCGGCACCCGGTTCGAGGAAGTCGTCGTCTCCGGCGGCGGCTCCGCCTCCGACGTCATCATGCAGATCTTCGCGGACGTCTTCGACGTACCCGCCCGCCGCGCCGCCGCCGGTGGCGCCGGCCTCGGCGCGGCCCTCACCGCCGCCGTCGCCACCGGCACCTACCCGGACTTCGACGGCGCCGTGGACGCCATGGTCCGCACGGGCGAGGCCTTCACGCCCGTCCCGGCCAACCATGCCCTCTACACGAAGCTCCGGAAGATCCACGCCGAGGCGCGCCGCCACACCGACGGCCTCTACCGGGAGTCCTACGAGCTGTTCGGCTGAGAGGCCACGTCCCGCCTAAGGACTGTGGTGGTGGGGCTTGAGGTCCTGTTCGGCCCAGACGACCTTGCCGCCCCAGGTCGAGCGGGAGCCCCATCGGCGGGACAGCTTGCCCACAAGAAGGAGACCCCGGCCGTTCTCGTCCGTGGTGCGCGCGCGACGCGGCTGGGGGGCGCAGCTGTTGGCGTCGAACACTTCGCAGGTCAGCACGTTGTGCCGGATGAGCCGCAGTCCGATCGGTACCGTGCCGTGGGTGATGGCGTTGGTGACGAGTTCGCCGACGATCAGTTTCGTGGGGTCCACGAGATCCTCCAGGCCCCATTCCTTCAGTTGTCCCGCGGCCAGCCTGCGTGCGTCGCGGACGGCGGAGTGGTCGCTGGGCAGGGCCCAGGAGGCCAGTTGGCTCCGGTCGAGGGAGCGGGTGCGGACCAGCAGGAGCGTGACGTCGTCGAACGGCGGCTCGTCGGGAAGGGTCTTGGTGGCGATGTCGCAGAGGTCGTCCAGCGACCGGCCCGGTTCTGCGAGGGCGGTGGCCAGGCGGTGCATGCCCGCTTCGATGTCGTGGTCCCGCCTTTCGACCAGGCCGTCGGTGTACAGCGCGAGGATGCTGCCTTCGGCCAGTTCCAGCTCCACGGACTCCACCGGCTCTCCGAGACCGACACCCAGCGGTGTTCCGGTGGGCAGCTCGGGGTAGGTGACCCCGCCGTACGGGTCGACGATCGCGGGCGGCGGGTGCCCGGCGGACGCCATGGTGCACCTGCGGGTCGCGGGGTCGTAGACCGCGTACAGACAGGTGGCACCGGTGGTCACGGGGACCTGCTCCGGGGCGTCACACTCTTCCTCGCCCAGCCGGTGAACGGTGTCGTCGAGGTGGGTCAGCAGTTCGTCGGGGGGCAGTTCCATGTCGGCGAGCGTGTGGACCGCGGTGCGGAGCCTGCCCATGGTCGCCGCGGCGTGGAGGCCGTGGCCGACCACATCACCGACGACGAGTCCGACCCGGGCGCCGGACAACGGGATCACGTCGAACCAGTCACCTCCGACACCGTGGTCCATGTCGGCCGGCAGATAGCGCGAGGCCACGTCGACGGCCGTGCCGCCCGTCAGGCGGCGGGGCAGCAGATTGCGCTGGAGTGTGAGCGCCGCGGTCTGCTCGCGGGCGTACCGGCGCGCGTTGTCCAGCGACAGTGCGGCGCGGTTCACGAGTTCCTCGGCCAGGCGCAGATCGGCCTCCTGGAACGACGAGGGCTCGTGACTGCGCAGGAACAGCACCGAGCCCAGCACGGCGCGCCGCGTACGGATCGGCACGATCATCAGCGAGTGCATACCGTAGGTGCGAAGTCTCCGTGCCAGTGCCGGGCTGCGGTCCAGCCACGTCCCGGCACCGCTTTCCAGCACCGGCTCCAGCTGGGACCTGCCGGTACGCAGGGCGGCGAGCAGGGGCGAGGCCGACGGAACGACGATCGGCTCGCCGCGCCGCCATGGAGATTCCGGAGCCCCGCGGCGGACGGAGGCAAGGCCTGCGCGCCGGAGGCTCGGAAGGCGCGTGCCCGTCGTACCGATGAACATCGGGGGGCCCTCACCGAACGCGGCCGAGAGTTCCAGGTCCACGGCGACGTAGTCGGCGAGCAGGGGTACGGCCAGGTCGGCCAGCTCCTGGCCGGCCTGCATCACGTCCAGGGTGCTGCCCAGACGCCCGCTCGCCTCGCTGACGGTCGCCAGGCGCTCGCGAGCCAGCCGGCTCTCGGTGACGTCGGCAGTGATCACACACACGGCGAGTGCCTGGCCGTCGGCGCCCAGAAGGCAGTGGAACGAGACCGCGCACGGACGCTCTTCTCCCAGGTCGGTCGGCAGCCACGTCCGGTACTCGTAACCCTTGGTCGCACCCCTTTGGAGAACCTGTCGCATCATCGCCTCGATGACTTCGGCCTCGGCACAGGGCTGCGCGTCGATGAAGCGGCGTCCGAGCCGTCGGCCAGGGGGGACGCCGTCGTGGTGTTCGATCGTGTCGTTCAGCCAGACACACCGCAGCTGCGCGTCCCGGATGACGACACCGATCGGCGCTCGTGCGAGGAGCGGCCCCCGCACCGTCTCGTCGATCACGTCCCCGGCCAGAGAGCCGGTGTCGGCCAGAGTGACGAGCCATCGCGTCGCCCCCCCGATTCCGTCCAGCTCCGTGATCCGCAGGCTGACGTCGAGCACCCGGCCGTCGCGGTGGCGCGCCTGCGTGGTTCCCGGCCAGCCGTTCCGGGCCCGGCACCGCTCCACGAAGGCGGAAACCGTCGGCTGTCCCACGAAGGACGGCAGCACAAGACCGGCCGAGCGGCCCACCGCCTCCCCTGCGGAGTGGCCGACAAGCCGCTCGGCGACCTGTGTCCACCCGACCACGGTCCCCCGTTCGTCGAGCAGGGCGACAGCGGCGTCGGAAAGGGCATTCACGTCCAACTGCTGCTTGCATGCTGTGACTGGACCCGCGTCGACTGTGGTCATTGAGTTGCTGCCCTCCAACGGCGGAAGCACTGGCGAAGTGGAGTGTGAAAGATTTCAGCCCTTTGCCCTATTGACCGGAGAGAGGACCGATTTGTGACTGTGCGGCGTTGTCACTGTTGACCGCGCCGCCTGCGTCGCGAGCCCGGCCGCAGGATGGCTCGTAGATTGGGGTACACGGCATCGCGTTCACGGACCACGGAGAGCGCGTATGACAACGGACATCGATTTCACGGCGTTCTTCGACGCCACACCGAGCCCGTACCTCGTCCTGGACGCGGACCTGGTCATTCATCACGTCAACCCCGCGTACCTGCAGGCCACCGGCCGGACGAGGGACCAGCTCATCGGCCACTACTTCTTCGACGCCCTCCCGGCGAGTCCGGCCACCTTCGACGACGCACAGCAGAACGTGAAGGCGTCACCGTGCCGGGTCCTCGACACCGCGAAGCCCGACACCCTGGTGCTGCAGCGGTACGACATCCCGGCGCTCGACGAGCCGGGCTGACCACGGCCCTGGCCCAGGAAGGGGCCCTCTCCCCCGGTGAGCTGGCCGACGCCCTGCTGGCCCGCCTCGATGTCACGCGAGGCGCCGCCGACGACATCGCCCTCATCGTGATCCGCCTCTGACCCTTCCGTCACCGGCGGCGGCCGCGCCCCGCTCGGCTGCGGCGCCGGAGCCGAGCGAACGCCACGGCGAGGACCGCGAGGCCCGCCGCGACGGCCGCCGCCCGTTCGGCCACCGGCAGCCCGGCCGTACGCACCAGATCGAGCGGTTCCGGCTCGGGCCTGCCGACGGGTGCCGCCTCGCCCTCCGCCGGCCGGGCCGGTCCCTGCTCCGCGGCCGGGGCCGGCGCGGCCAGCCGGTCCGCCAGGCACGCCGCGAACTGGCCCACCAGCCGGTCGCCCACCTCCGCCAGCACCCCACGCCCGAACTGGGCCGGCCGGCCGGTCACCGAGAGATCGGTCCGCACCGACACCGCCGTACCGTCGTCCCTGCCGCTCAGCGAGCCGGTGAGCGTCGCCCTGGCCGTGCCCTGTCCGCGGGTCTCCCGGCCGCTCGCCACGAGCACCATGCGGTGCGCCGACTCGTCCCTCTCCGCGAAGACCGCGGTGCCCCGGTAGGCCACCGTGATCGGGCCGACCTTGACCTTGACGGAACCGGTCACGGTCTCGCCGTCGAAATTCTCCACCGTCGCGCCCGGCAGGCACGGCGCGACGCGTTCGATGTCGAGGAGCGCGTGCCAGGCCTCGTCGACCGGGACGGGAACGGTGAACTCGTGCTGCAACTCCATGACTTCCTCCTCGGCTCACGGGTGTGGTCCGTCAGGTATGCCGCGCTGCCCGGCCGGCGTCCGCGCCGCCAGCCGCTCCCCGCACCACCGCCGCCAGCCGTTCCAGTGCGGCGAGGCTGTGCCCCTCGACGAAGGCGTCGACGCTGGGCAGGGCCGCGGCCATGCCGGCGGCCAGGGGCACGTAGCCGGGGCGCGCCTTGCGCGGGTTGGCCCAGACCACCTGGTGGGCCAGGGCGTGCAGCCGGCGCATCTGCGCGCCGAGCAGTTTTGGATCACCGCGTTCCCAGCCGTCCGACAGGAGTACGACGACGGCGCCGCGCGCCATGCCGCGCTGTCCCCAGCGGTTGAGGAACTCGCGGAGCAGTTCGCCGAGCCGGGTGCCGCCGCGCCAGTCCGGCACGGCGGCGGCGAGGGCGGCCATCGCCACGTCCGGATCGCGGTGCGACAGTTCTCGGGTCGCCCTGGTCAGCCGGGTACCGATGGTGAACACCTCGGTGCGGCCGCCCCGCACCGCGGCGTGCGCGAACCGCAGCAACGCGTCGGCGTACGGCGCCATCGAACCGCTCACGTCGACGAGCAGCACGACGCGGCGGGGCCGCTCCACGCGCGCGTGCCGCCGCAGCCGGGCCGGTTCGCCGCCGCGCCGCAGCCACTCCCGTACCGTCCGGCGGGGGTCGAGGCCGCCGCGCCGGGCGGGCCGCCGCCGAGCCGCGCGCCGGGTCTGCCCCTGGAGCGCGAAGGCAGCGAGCAGGCGCCGCAGCTGGGCGCGCTCGGCGGCGTCGAGGCCGGCGAAGTCACGGTGGCGCAGCACCTCGGCGGAGCTGGCCAGCGTGGCCGTGGGCGGCCCGGACGGCTCGCGGTCGCCCGTGCCGCCCGGCGCCGCGACGGTCTGCCGCGCGGCCGGCCGCAGCCGGGGCGGGAGGGTGGTGCGCGACGGGCGTCGAGCCGAGGCGTCTCGGGTGGCGAAGTACGCCGCGAACACCCGCTCGTACCGGTCGAGGTCGTCGTGGCCGCCGCACAGCGTCGCCCGCCCCGCCCAGTACACCTCCGCGCGGATCCCGGGCCGCAACAGGTCGACGGCGCGCAGGAAGGCGTACAGCCGTTCCGTACCGGCGTCGAGCCCTGCCGCCCGCAGCGCCCGGACGAATCCCAGCAGCACGGCGTCCGCCCCGAGCGGCCGGGTGCCCGGTGCCCCGGCCGTCGCGTCCACCGCGGCAGCATCGCCTTCCGCCGTGCCCGTCACGTCACGACCCCCGGGCCGTCAGGGCCGCCGCGAGATCCAGGTCCCGGGCCCGGTCCGTGTCCTCCCGGTACTTCAGCACGGACCCCAGCGTGGCCACGGCAAGTTCCGCGTCGACCTCATCCGCGCCCAGTGTGTCCAGGGCCTGGGCCCAGTCGATCGTCTCGGCCACCCCGGGGGGCTTGACCAGGTCCGCGCCACGCAGCGCCTGCACGAGCGCGGTGACCTGCTCGGCCAGCCGCGCGGACACCTCGGGGAGCCGCCGCCGCACGATGGCGAGCTCGCGGTCGAAGGAGGGGTGGTCGAACCAGTGGTACAGACACCGCCGCTTCAGCGCGTCGTGCACCTCCCGGGTCCGGTTCGAGGTCAGGACCACGACCGGCGGCTGCTCCGCCCGGAGGGTGCCGAGTTCCGGGATCGTGACCGCGTACTCGGAGAGCAGCTCCAGCAGGAACGCCTCGAACTCGTCGTCGGCCCGGTCGATCTCGTCGACCAGCAGTACCGAGGGGTGGGTCTGCAGGGCCCGCAGCAAAGGCCGCGCGAGGAGGAAGCGGCGGTCGTACAGCTCGCTCTCCAGGCGGTCGGCGTCGGTCACCCCGGACGCCTCGGCAGCCCGCAGGTGCAGCAACTGGCGTGGGAAGTCCCAGTCGTACAGGGCCTGGGAGGCGTCGATGCCCTCGTGGCACTGGAGGCGGATGAGCGGCGCGCCGAGCGCTTCGGCGAGGGCCGTCGCGAGGGCCGTCTTGCCGACGCCCGCGTCGCCCTCGCAGAACAGCGGCCGGTGCATCCTCAGGGCCAGGAAGCAGGTGACGGCCAGCCCCTCGTCGACGAGGTATCCCGTCTCCTCCAGGCGTGCCCGCACCTGCTCCGGGTCGTCCATCCGGGTGATGGGCGCTCACCCCCAGCCGGTGGCGGCCAGCACCGCCCGCCGGGTCAGCACGCGCGCGAGGTGACGCCGGTACTCGGGGTCGGCGGCGAGGTCCTGCGAGGGCCGAGTGCCCTCGGCAGCCGCCTCGGCGGCCCGCGCGACGGCCTCGGGACCGTCCGCGCCGGCCATCGTCTCCTCGGCAGCCGTGGCCCGCAGCGGGGTCGAGCCCATGTTGGCCAGTCCGACGCGCGCCTCGGTGACGTGCCCGTCGTCGCGCCGCACCAGCGCCGCGACGCCCACGATGGGCCAGGACTGGGCGACCGGATGGAACTTCTCGTAGTGGAAGCTCCAGCCGCCGGTCTTCGGGACGCGTACCTCGACCAGGAGTTCGTCGGGGGCCAGCGCCGTCTGGAGGTAGTCGACGAAGAAGTCCCGGACCGCGATCGTGCGCCGTCCGGCGGGTCCCGCCACGACCAGGTCGGCGTCCAGGGCCAGCGCCACGGCGGGCAGGTCCGCGGCCGGATCGGCGTGTGCGAGGGAGCCACCGAGGGTGCCGCGGTGCCGCACCGCCGGGTCGGCCACGGTGGCCGTGGCGTCGGCCAGCAGTCCGGCGTGGCGGCGTACCAGCGGGTCGTTGACCACCTCGTGGTGCGTGGTCATGGCACCGATGGCCAGCATGTCGCCGTCCTCGCGGACGCCGCGCAGCTCGGGGATCCGGCCGACGTCCACGACGAGTTCGGGGAAGGCCAGCCGCATCCGCAGCAGCGGCAGCAGGCTCTGTCCGCCGGCCAGGACCTTGCCGTCCTCGCCCGCGTCGGCGAGCGTGCGCACCGCCTCGGCGACGGTCTCGGGGCGGGCGTACTCGAAGGGGGGAGGAATCATGCCGGGCCTTCCTTGTCCGATGCGCCGTACTGGCCCACGTCGCCCGACCTGGCCGCCTGCGCGGACTGGCCGGACTGCGCGGGGCCCGTCCCCGCGTCCTCGCCGGACACGCCGGACACGCCGGAGTCACCGGCTCGCGCCGCCTGGACGGCCTGCCACACCCGGTGCGGCGAGCAGGGCATCCGGACGTCCCGCACGCCGATCGGCCGCAGCGCGTCGACCACGGCGTTCACCACGGCGGGCGTCGACGCGATCGTCCCGGCCTCGCCGACTCCCTTGACGCCCAGGGAGTTGTCGGCCGCCGGCGTCCGGGTCCGGTCGGTGACGAAGTCCGGCAGGTCCGCCGCCGACGGTACGAGGTAGTCCGCCATGGTGCCGGAGACGAGGTTGCCCTCGTCGTCGTAGACGGCTTCCTCGAACAGTGCCTGCGCGATGCCCTGGGCGAGCCCGCCGTGCACCTGCCCCTCGACGATCATCGGGTTGACGACGGTGCCCACGTCGTCCACGCAGACGTAGCGGCGGATCCGCGTCCTGCCGGTCTCCGTGTCGACCTCGACCGCGCACAGGTGGGTGCCGTGCGGGAAGGAGAAGTTCTCCGGGTCGAGCACCGTCTCGGCGTTGATGGACGGCTCGATGCCGTCCGGCAGGTCGTGCGAGGTGAACACCTCGAAGGCGATCTCCTGGATGCTCCTGCGGGCCTCGGGTGAGCCCTTGACGGAGAAGACGCCGCCGTTGAACTCCAGGTCCTGCTCGCTCGCCTCCAGCAGGTGCGCGGCGACCTTGCGTGCCTTGTCGACCACCTTGACCGCGGCCCGGTGCACCGCCTCGCCGCCGACCGCCAGCGACCGGGAGCCGTAGGTGTCCATGCCCTGCGGCGCCGTCTTGGTGTCGCCGTGGATCACCTCGATGTCCTCGAAGGGCACGCCGAGCGCGTCCGCCGCGATCTGGCTCCAGCAGGTCTCGTGGCCCTGCCCGTGCGGGCTGGTGCCGGTGACGACCTCGACCTTGCCGGTCGGCAGCATGCGGATGCTCGCCGCCTCCCAGCCGCCTGCCGCGTACCGGAGGTCGCGCAGCACCCGGCTCGGCGCGAGACCGCACATCTCCGTGAACGTCGACACGCCGATGCCCAGGCGTACCGGGTCGCCGCGTTCGTTGCGCTCACGCTGCTCCGCGCGTAGGTCGTCGTAGCCGAACAGGGACAGCGCCTTGTCCGTCGCCGCCTCGTAGTTGCCGCTGTCGTAGGTGAGTCCGGCGATGGTGGTGTAGGGGAACTCCTCGTGCCGGATCCAGTTCCGGCGGCGCACCTCGAGAGGATCCAGGCCCAGTTCGACGGCCAGCTCGTCCATGATCCGTTCGATGGCGTACGTGGCCTCCGGGCGGCCGGCGCCGCGGTAGGCGTCGGTGGGGGTGCGGGTGGTGAAGACGCCGGTGCAGGTGAACTCGTAGGCGTCCATCTTGTAGATCGCCGGGTACATGAACGCGCCCAGGATCGGGATGCCCGGGGTGACGAGCATCAGGTAGGCGCCCATGTCGGCGAGCAGGTCCACCTTCAGGCCGAGCAGCTTCCCCTCGCGGGTGGCGCGGCGATCTCGATGTCCTGGATCATGCCGCGGCCGTGGTGGGTGGCGAGGTAGCCCTCGGAGCGGGACTCGGTCCACTTCACCGGGCGGCCGAGTTCGCGGGCCACGGTCAGGGCGAGGGCCTCCTCGCCGTACACCTGGAGCTTGGAGCCGAAGCCGCCGCCGACGTCGGGGGCGACGACGCGCAGTTTGTGCTCGGGGACGCCGGTGACGGTGGCGAGCATGATCCGCAGGATGTGCGGGATCTGGGTGGCCGAGTAGACCGTGTACTCGCCGGAGGCGGCGAGTGGTGTGACGACCACCGCACGCGGTTCCATGGCGTTGGGGATGAGCCGCTGCTGGTGGTAGCGGCGTTTCAGGGTCACCTCGGCGCGTTCCCGTACCGCCTCGAAGCTCTCGCCGGTGGCGAGCGGCCAGGTGTAGCAGCGGTTGGTGCCCTTGTCGGCGTGGACGAGCGGGGCGCCCTCGGCGAGCGCCGCCTCCAGGTCGAGGACCGGGGGCAGCGGTTCGTAGTCGACCTCGACCGACTCCAGCGCGTCGGCCGCCGCGTACCGGTCGCGGGCGACGACGACCGCCACCGGATCTCCGGCGTGGCGGACCTCGTCCACGGCGATCGGCGGGTGGTCGGGCAGCACGATGTCCTCGGTCACCGGCCAGGCGCACGGCAGCGAGCCGAGCCCTTCGGCGAGGTCGGCGCCGCTGAACGCGGCCACCACACCGCGACGTGCCAGGGCGGGGCGGACGTCCACGCGGGTGAGGCGGGCGTGCGCCATCGGGCTGCGCAGTACGGCCATGTGCAGCATGCCCGCGACCTGGATGTTGTCGGTCCAGTTGGTCTGGCCGGTGATCAGCCGGGCGTCCTCCTTGCGCCGCCGGGAGCGGCCGACCTCGTTCTCCAACGCCTGATCGGTCATGCCGTGGCCTCCTCGCCGACCTGTCGCCCGGAGGAGTCCTCCCGTTCCAGGACGACCTCTCCTTCGGAGACGGCCCTCTGCCCGGCCGCGGCGAGCACGGCGCGGACGATGTTCTGGTAACCGGTGCAGCGGCACAGGTTCCCTTCCAGCGCCTGCCGGACGTCGCCGGGCGTCGGTAGCGGATTCTCGCGCAGCAGGTCGCGTGCCGCCATGATCATCCCGGGTGTGCAGAAGCCGCACTGCAGGCCGTGGTGCTCGTGGAAGGCGCGCTGCAGCGTCGTCCACTCACCGTCCTTCGCCAGCCCCTGGATGGTGGTCACGTCGCCGCCGTCGGCCTGCACGGCCAGCACCGAACAGCTCTTGACGGTGACCCCGTCCAGGTCCACCGTGCACGCTCCGCAGTTCGAGGTGTCGCAGCCGATCGGGGTACCGGTGAGGCCGAGGCGGTCGCGCAGATAGTGGGCGAGGAGGAGACGGGGTTCCACGTCGTCCTCGTACGTCGTGCCGTCCACGTTCACCTTGACATGGGTCATGCGCCCTCCAGGCCGTGCGGGCAGGAGTGAGGGAATCAGCCACAGTGGCGTGATGTAGGTCACTCTAGGTCCACCCCTGGGAAGCGGCGAGTGCTGCGGCGGCCAGGTGCTGAACGGTGATCCACCGCGGCCGGCGGAGCGCCCGGCAGCCCCGTCCGGGCGCCGGGCACACCGCCGGGTGGGCGCAGGAGGGTGAGAGTGGCGGGGACTCCACCCTCCTCACCTTCACTGCTCCCGCATGCCCCAGGGGGACCCGTACTCGGTGAGAAGGTCCAGGAAGGGCCGCGCCGGGAAGGCCTCCGGGCCGAGGACGCCCTTGCCGGTCCACCGGCCCGACGCGAGGAGCTCCAGCGCGACCACCGGGTTGACCGCCGTCTGCCACACCACGGCCTGGCAGCCGTACTCCGTCATGGACCACTGGTTGTCCACGACGGAGTACAGGTACACCTCGCGCCGCTTCCCGTCCTTCAGGCCCCGCACCAGGGTGCCGGCACAGGTCTTGCCCCGCATGCGCTCGCCCAGCGTGGCCGGGTCGGGCAGACACGCCGCGACGACGTCCCGGGGCGAGACGGCGACCGGGCCGTCGGGGCCGGGCACGGTGACGGGCTCCGTGCTGTCGAGCCCCAGCAGACGCAGGGTCTTCAAGGTGTCGATGAACGCGCTGCCCAGGCCGTACTTGAACGTGACGCGCCGCGCGTCGATCCACCGTGGCACGAGGAGGACCTCTTCGTGCTCGACGTTCACACACTCGACGGGGCCGATGCCCTCGGGGAAGTCGAACACCTCGGGTTCGCTGAACGGCGCCGTGGTGAACCACCCCCGCTCCGCCTCGTAGATCACCGGCGGATTGAGGCACTCCTCGATGGTCGTCCAGATGCTGAAGGACGGTGCGAACGCGAGGCCGTCGACGGTGAGGTCGGCTCCGTCCCGAATGCCGATCTCCTCGATCTCGTCGAAGAGTTCGTCGGCCGCGTGGCGTGCGAAGACGTCGGAAAGGCCCGGCTCGACACCCATGCCGACCAGCGCCAGAGCGCCGCTCTGCGCCCACTGTGCCGCCTGCGCGAACTGCGTGTCGCCGAGCTTCACCCCGCACTCCGCGTACGGGCGCTCGGGATGCGGCCGGGACAAGGACATCGCCATGTCCAGGTAGGTGACGCCGGCGTCGCGTGCCGCCTGGAACAGGGGCATGACGAAGCGCGGGTCGGTGGCGTTGAGCAGTACGTCGCACTCGTGGCGGCGCAGCAGCGCCGTGACCGCCTGTTCGTCCTGGGCATCCACCTGCTCGGCCCGGAAGCGATCGCCGCGATCCCCCAGGGCCGCGACGGCCGCCTCGGCCCGCGAGCGGTCGTAGTCGGCCACGACCATGGTGTCGAGGAACTGCCGGCGGGCCGCGATCCGGGTGATCGCCGTGCCCACACCACCGGCTCCCACGAGTAGTACGCGCATGATCAGTATCGCCTCTCGGTCGGGTGTCGATCGGAATCGGAGGGGGCCCCGGCCCGAATCAAAGGCGTCCCGCCCGCATAAGGTCAATGACGTTGGCATAAGACACACCCGTTCCAAGGAGCCGAAGTGCCGAAGCCCGTCGTCCGCGAGGAACACCGGCGGCGGCGCCGCCCCACCAGGAGCGGCACCGTGCTGTCCGGCAGCGCGTTCGTCGACGCGGCCCTGCGGCTGCTGCGCGAGCATGGGGGCGCGGGGCTCACCGCCCGCCGCCTGGGGCTGGTCCTCGACTGCGACCCGAGCACGCTGTACCGCTACTTCCGGGGGATGGACGACCTGATCCTCGCCATCGGCGACCGGCTCATCGGGCAGGCCCTCGACGGCTGGCGGCCCACCGGGAACTGGCGGAACGATCTGCGCACCGTGGGCCTTCGGATCCACGCCGCGTACACCGCCCACCCCCAGGCGGCCGTACTGACCGCGAGCCGCGTCTCGGGACGCGCCAACGAACTGGCCGCCGACGAAGCGGTCCTGGACATCCTGCGCACGGCGGGCTTCCCCTTGCCGGACACCGTGCGCATCTACCACGCGTTCATCGACCAGACCCTGGCCTTCGCCGCCCTCGACGCCGCCTCGCTCGCCCTGCCGAAGCAGTCGCTGTGCTCGGACGAGGAGATGTGGCGCTCGACGTACGCGACGCTGCCCGCCGAGGCGTACCCCCGGATCGCCGAGGCGGCGCCCCTGCTGGCCTCGCGCATGCCCACCAGCGCGTACCCGACCGCCCTGCAGATGATCCTGGACAGCGTGGCTGCCCAGTGGGACGGGCTGGGAGGCCGGGGAGACCGGTGAAGCAGGCGGTGCGGCGGCCCTCGGCGCGGTCCACTCGCGGGCCGCCTCCGCCTCGGGCTGGTCGCCGACCGCCCCGCCTCAGCCTGGTCGCAGACCGCCCCGCCTCAGCCTGGTCGCCGACCGCTTCCGCGTCCGCCCCGGGCTGGTCGCCGACCGCCTCCGCGTCAGGCTGGTCGTCGCCGGGCGTCGCCCGGCCCACGCTGATCACGACCCCCGCTGCGGTCGCGAGGCGAAGGCGGCGGCGACGGGTCGTCCGCCTGCCGACGAGCGGTGGGGCGGTTTTCGCGAGACGCTGAGATCGGGGGACGGACCCGGCAGGGGCGACGGGCGGCAATGAAGCGCGCCCCGCGGCAGCGACGCACAAGCAGCAGACACCCGCACCTAGCGAGGAAGGCGGGCCGCCATGACCTCATCGGACACGGGTGCCACCGGGCGGAGCCACGACGGGACGGCTCCGGTCTTCGCGGTCAGGCTGAGCGTCAACGATCAGGAGCGACGGCTCGACGTGGATCCACGCACCTCTCTGCTCGACGCGCTGCGCGAGCATCTGCGCCTGAGCGGGACCAAGAAGGGCTGTGACCACGGCCAGTGCGGCGCCTGCACGGTGCTGATCAACGGCCGGCGCGTCAACTCCTGCCTGACGCTGGCCGTCATGCACGAGGACGACGAGATCGTCACGGTCGAAGGCCTGGGCGCTCCCGAAGACATGCACCCCATGCAACGCGCCTTCGTCGACAACGACGGCTTCCAGTGCGGGTATTGCACGCCGGGCCAGATCTGTTCGGCGGTCGGCATGCTCGCGGAGGTGGAGGCGGGCTGGCCCAGTCACGCCACCGCCGACGTGGCCTCGCCGCACATCGCGTTGACGGACGAGGAGATCCGCGAGCGGATGAGCGGCAACATCTGCCGGTGCGCCGCCTATCCGAACATCGTCGCGGCCATACGGAGCACGGCGGAAGGCGGCACACCATGAGGTCCTTCACCTACGAGCGGGCGACGGACGCACAGGCCGCCCTCGCCGCGGTGTCCAGGGACGGCGCCAAGTTCATCAGCGGTGGCACCAACCTGCTCGACCTGATGAAGCTCGACATCGAGACGCCCAGCCATCTCGTCGACATCAGCCGGCTGCCCCTGCGGAGCATCGAGGAACTCCCGGACAGCGGACTGCGTATCGGCTCCCAGGCGGCCAACTCCGACGTGGCCGCGGACGAACGCGTACGTGCACGCTATCCGGTGCTGTCGGAGGCGCTGGTGGCCGGCGCCTCGGGCCAGTTGCGCAACAAGGCCTCCACCGGGGGGAACCTGCTGCAGCGCACGCGCTGCCCGTACTTCTACGACACCGCCGCGGGCTGCAACAAGCGTGAACCCGGCTCCGGTTGCTCCGCCATCGGCGGGTTCAACCGGATGCACGCGATCCTCGGCGCCGGCGACTCCTGCATCGCCACCCAGCCCTCGGACATGGCCGTCGCGCTCACCGTCCTGGAGGCGGAGATCGAACTGCTCGACGCCGACGAGGCGGTACGCCGCGTCGCCATCGCCGACTTCTACCGGCTGCCGGGCGACACACCGCACATCGAGACCGAGCTGCGGCCCGGCGAGATGATCACGGGCGTCGTCCTGCCGCCGCCCCCGCCGGGCCGGCAGAGGTACCGCAAGGTGCGCGACCGGGCCTCCTACGAGTTCGCGCTGGTCTCCGTGGCCACCGTCGTCTCGGTCGAGCGGGGAACGCTCCACGGGGCGCGCGTGGCGTTCGGTGGTGTGGCGCACAAGCCATGGCGGTCCGTCGAGGCGGAGGCCGCGCTGACCGGCCGTCCGGCCACGACGTCCACCTACCGCGCGGCGGCCGAGGAGGCCATGCGCGACGCGGTCGGGCAGGGACACAACGACTTCAAGATCGACCTGGCGAAGCGCACGCTCTGCCGGACGCTGGCGCAGGTGGCCGGGGCGAGCTGAGGAGGCCGCATGATCGGGCAGGCAGTGAACCGGGTCGACGGCCCGCTGAAGGCGACCGGCAGGGCGGCCTACGCCTACGAGCACTGGGAGGCCGGGCAGCCGCTTTACGGCTTCATCGTCGGCTCGACGATCGGCAAGGGCCGCATCACCCGGATCGACACGGACAGCGCCGACCGCGCACCGGGCGTGCACTGGGTGATGACCCATCTCAACGTCCCGGAGCAGGGCCCGCGCGACGAGTCCCTCCCGTTCGAGTACTGGCGCGCCCAGCCGGAGATGACCGGCCCCGAGATCCACTACTACGGCGAACCGGTCGCCCTCGTCGTCGCGGAGACCTTCGAGCAGGCCCGCGGCGCCGCCGAGCTCGTCGAGGTCGAATACCGGGAGGGGCGGGGCCGTTTCGACTTCGGCGAGTACGAGGACGACTCGTACGTTCCCAAGGTGGTCAACGCCGGCCTGCCCACCGACACCGCGGTGGGCGATTTCGACGCCGGGTTCGCCGGTGCGGACGTCCAGGTCGACCAGCGGTACTCGACGCCGTACGAGTTCTCCCTGCCCATCGAGCCCAACGCCTGTCTGGCGGAGCCGCGTGGCGAGGACCTGGTCGTCTACGTCAGCTCGCAGATCGTCGACGCGGCGCAGGTCTCGGTCGCCGGCACGCTGCGGATGGACCCGGAGCGGGTCCATGTCGTCGCCCCGTTCGTCGGCGGCGGTTTCGGCTCCAAGCTCGGCATCCATTCCGAGACCATCCTGGCCGCGCTCGCCGCACGCACGCTGCGCCGGCCGGTCAAGGTCGCGCTGACCCGCCAGCAGGTCTTCCAGCTCGTGGGCATGCGCCCCATATCGAGCCAGCGGGTCCGGCTGGGCGCGGGGCGCGACGGACGGCTGACCGCGATCGCCCACGACGTCACCATGCACACCAACCCCGACATCGAGTACGCCGAGCAGACCGCCGCCACCGTCCGCAGCCTCTACGCCGCCCCGCACAGGCTCACCAGCCACCGGCTCACGGCACTCGACCTGCCACGGGGCACGGACGTCCGCGCGCCCGGCGAGGCACCGGGCATGCTGGCGGTCGAGTCCGCGATGGACGAACTGGCCGACGCGCTGCGGATGGACCCGGTCGAGCTGCGGATCCGCAACGAGCCCACCCTCGATCCCGAGCGGAACGTGCCGTACAGCGACCGGCACATGGTCGAGTGCCTGCGCGAGGGCGCGCACCGGTTCGGCTGGGAGAACCGCCCGGTCACCCCGGCGAGCGCGCGTGAGGGACGATGGCTGGTCGGCTACGGCATGTCGGCCGCCATCCGGGGACACTTCCAGGGGCCGACCGCCGTACGTGTGCGGCTCGACGCCGACGGCACCGCGGTCGTCCTGACGGACATGACCGACATCGGTACGGGCACCTACACCATCCTCACCCAGGTCGTGGCCGACGGACTCGGACTTCCGCTCGAACGGGTGCGGGTCGATCTCGGCCGTTCCGACAACCCCACCAGCTGGGGGTCGGGAGGCTCGTGGGGCGCCACCAACTCGTGCACCGCCGCGCACCGGGCGTGCATGGCCCTGCGCGAGCGGCTGCTGGACGCGGCACGCGGCGACGCGGGTTCCCCGCTGCACGGCCTGGATCCGGCCGACGCCGTGTTCTCGGACGGCGACGTGGGTGTCGGCGGTGCGTCGGAGGCGCTGAGCGCGATCGTCGCGCGCAGCAGTCCCGAGGGCATGGAGGCGGAGGGCCAGGTCCGCTACATGGGCGACGATCCGAACTACGCCGACTACTCGATCAACACCTACGGGGCCCATTTCGCCGAGGTCGGGGTCGACGCGGACACCGCCGAGATCCGTCTGCGGCGCATGCTCGGCGTGTTCTCGGTGGGCCGTGTCTTCAACCCCAGGACGACCCGCTCGCAGCTGATCGGCGGCATGATCTGGGGCGTCGGCGCGGCACTCGAGGAGGAGGCCGTCGTCGACACGCGGTCCGGCGCGTTCGTCAACCGCGATCTGGCGGGGTATCTGGTGCCGGTCCACGCCGACATCCCCGCGGTCGAGGCCGTGGTCCTCGACGGGTACGACGACAAGGCCAACCCCCTGGGCGCGAAGGGCGTCGGTGAGGTCGGCATCTGCGGGGCCGGTGCCGCTGTCGCGAACGCGGTCTTCAACGCCACCGGGGTGCGGGTGCGTGACTTCCCGATCACCATCGAGAAGGTGCTGCCGGGTCTGCCCCTGCTGGATTCCTGAAACCGGGCCGGTCAGGCCCACCGCCCGCCCTGCGGCTCCACCAGCAATAGCGGTCAAGGTATTGCCCTCGACTGCTCCCCCTGCTTACAGTCTCGCCATCCTCGAATCGATTCGACGGGGGCGCGTGCTCACTTGTCGAATCGATTCGACGCGCGGACCGGACAGCCCCTCAGACGGGCGGACAGGGGCGAAGGATGGCCACGATCAAGGACGTTGCCGAGCGGGCGGGGGTGGCGCCCAGCACCGTCTCCTACGTGCTCAGCGGCTCACGCAAGATCTCCGACGACACCCGGCGCGCCGTCCAGGCCGCCATCGACGAACTCGGCTATCACCCCCGCGCCAGCGCCCGCACCCTGCGCAGTGCCCGCACCCGCGTGCTCGCGCTCGCCGTGCCGCGTGTGCCCGGTGAGTACCGTGCGATCGACGGCAGGTTCGCCGTCGACGTCACCGACGCCGCCCGCGGCCACGACCACGACGTACTCCTCATCACCGACGAGGACGGCGTCGGCGGTCTGCGCCGGGTGGCCCGCAGCGGCCTCGCGGACGCGGCCGTGCTGATGGCCGTCGAGGAGCGCGATCCCCGCATGGAGGTCCTGCAGGAGTTGCGGTTCCCGGCAGCCCTCCTCGGCCATGACGGTCATGCCGCACTGCCCTGGACCGATCTCGACTGGGAGGCCGCGGTCGCCCTCGCCCTGCGAGAGGCGGTGGCGGCCGGCCACCGGCGGATCGTCTTCCTGTCGTCGGCCGAGCACGAGATCGCCGCTCGCCGCGGTTACGCGCTGCGAGGCCTCGACGGCGCCCGGCGCGCGGCCCGCGAGACCGGCGCGGAGGTGCGCGTGGTCTCCTCCCACCGGGACCCGGACGTCCTCGGGCGCCGACTGCGCGAGGCACTGACCGCCCGTCCAGCGCCGACCGCGCTGGTCGTCCAGCATCTGATCCTCCTCCCCCACCTGCTCGACGCGGTGACCGCGGCCGGGCGGCGGGTCAGCGAGGACCTGTCCGTCGTCCTCGTCGGCAGCCTTCCGGACGAGCTGGGCATCCGGCACCTGCCGCGGATCGACCTGCCCGTCGCGGAGATGTCCGCTGCCGTCGCGCGGCTCGCCGTCGAGGCAGTCGAACTCGGCTGCGGCACACCGGAGTCCGCCTCCCCCGCACCGCCGTGCCACCCGATTCAGCCGCACATGGCCGGGCCCGCCATCGCCCCGCCGGCCCGCGACTGAGCAGACCGGTCCGCCCTTGCACGGCGGGCCGGCGATCCGCCATGCCCCAGATCACCGCATGTCCAGAGACGCACATGTAAGGGAGAACGACCATGCCGTCCCTGCCAGGACGCAGCAGAGCGGGAGCCGGGAGAGCCGGAGGCGTGCGTGTCCCCGCGCTCGCCGCGACGCTCGCGTGCGCCGCCGCAGCGCTGAGCCTGACCGGCTGCGCCGCGAAGCCCGACCCGGGCACGGTCACCGTGCTCAACTCGGCGACCGACACCGCCGAACACACCGCCAACCAGCAGTTCTTCGACCGATGTGCCAAGCCGCTCGGCGTCAAGGTCGAGCAGGTCAGCGTCCCCGCCGACCAGATAACCTCCAAGGCGCTGCGCATGGCGTCGTCCGACTCCCTCACCGACATCCTGGAGCTCGACGGCTCGGAGCTGCCGCAGTTCGCACAGACCGAGGGGCTGCGCCCGCTGAAGGAGGCCGGCGTCGACACGTCCGGCTTCTCCGCGAGCGCCACCTCCCTCGGCTCGTACGACGGTGTCCAGTACGGCATCGCCCGGTCCGTCAACTCACTGGCCCTGATCTACAACACCGACCTCCTCGAGGAGGCGGGCATCGCCCCGCCCCGGACCTGGGCCGAACTGCGCGACGCCGCGAAACGGCTGACCGCGGGCGACACGTACGGGATGGCCTTCAGCGCGAGCCCCAACGCGGACGGCGTGTACCAGTTCCTGCCCTTCTTCTGGTCCGCCGGCGGCGACGAGGCGAAGCTCGACAACGGCAGGGGCGAGGCCGCGCTCCAGCTCTGGAAGGACCTCGTCTCGGACGGCTCGGCGTCGAGGTCGGTCGTCAACTGGAACCAGCAGGACGTCAACGACCAGTTCGTGGCGGGCCGCGCGGCCATGATGATCAACGGTCCCTGGCAGGTGCCGGTCCTCAGCGCCCAGAAGAACGTGGACTGGGCCGTCGCGAGCATCCCCGTCCCCGAGGCGAGGGAGGCCGCCGTACCCCCCATCGGCGGCACCGTCATGGCCGTACCGAAGAACGACGACGACCCGGCCCGCGAGAAGAGGGCCGGAGAGCTGCTCAACTGCCTCAACTCCGAGCAGAACCAGCTCCAGTGGGGCGAGTCCGTGAACAACGTGCCCACACGCGCCGCGGCCGCCGAGGCGTACGCGACCCAGAACCCGAAGCTCGCCGCCTTCGCCGAACTGGTCACCACGGCACGCTCACGGACCGCGAAGGTCGGCACCGGGTGGCCCGTGGTCGGTGACGCGCTGGCCGGCGCCTTCCAGTCCGTGCTGACCGGGCGCACCAGCCCGGAACAGGCCCTGCACCGGGCGCAGCAGCAGGCTTCGGCGGGGAAGTGAGGCACCGCCCATGACCACCATCACCTCGATCGCGCCCGCCGACACCACGGGCAGGACGCGCCCGCGCACGCACCGGGCGCCCCGGCGGCATCGGCTGCTGCGCTGGCTCTTCGTCGCCCCGGCCCTCACCTACATGGGGCTGTTCTTCGGATACCCGCTGGTCAACAATTTCGTGATCAGTTTCCAGCACTACACGCCGAAGACGTACTTCACGGGCGAGGCGCCCTTCAACGGCCTGGCCAACTGGCGGGCCGTCTTCGCCGACGAGTTGTTCGCCGACGCGCTGTGGCACACGGCGCTCTTCACCCTGGGCTCGCTGCTCGGCCAGTTCACCATCGGTCTCGCCCTCGCCGTCTTCTTCTCCCGGCGCTTCCGGCTCTCCGGACTCGTCCGCGCCGTGCTGCTGCTGCCGTGGCTCGTCCCGATGGTGGTGTCGGCCGTCGTGTGGCGCCGCATCCTCGACCAGGAGCACGGCATGCTCAACACGGTGCTGCACGCGGTCGGCCTGGTCTCCGCGGACGGTGTCCCCTGGCTCAGCAGTCCCGGTGTGGCGCTGCTGTCGGTGATCCTGGTCAACATCTGGATAGGCATCCCGTTCAACATGGTGATCCTCTACGGCGGGCTCCAGGAGATACCGCGCGACCTGTACGAGGCCGCCGCGCTGGACGGCTCCGGCCCGTGGCGGACGTTCCGCAGCATCACCCTGCCGATGCTGCGGCCGGTGATCACCGTCGTCCTGGTGCTGGGCTTCATGTCGACCGTCAAGATCCTCGACCTGATCCTCGCGCTCACCTCCGGCGGCCCGGCGGACTCCACGCAGACACTGGGCACGGTCACGTACCAGCTGTCCTTCCTGCAGCTCGACTTCGGCCAGGGCGCCGTCGTGGGCAATGTCCTGATCCTCGTCAGCGCGGTGTTCGCCGTGCTGTACCTGCGGGCCGACCGCGCCGACTTCGGCAAGGGAAAGTGACCGACCATGAAGCAACCCACGAACGCGCGGACGAACCGGCTCGCCCGTTCCGCCCGTCTACGCTCGGCCTGGAACACCACCGCCGCGCTGCTGATCCTCGCCCTGCTGCTCTTCCCGGTGTACTGGATGCTCAACACCGCGCTCCAGCCCGAGTCGAGCATCGCGGCCACGCGGTGGTTGCCGACGTCGCCCAGCCTGGAGAACTTCGACACGGCGCTCCGTACCCAGGGCGGTTCGCTGCTCACCAGCCTCGCTGTCGCGCTGGGCGCCGTCCTCGTCTGCCTCGCGCTGGCCGCGCCCGCCGCCTACGGGCTCGCCCAGTTCGGCCTGCGCGGCGGCCAGGGCATCGTGTTCACCACACTGATCACCCAGATGGTGCCGGGCATCGTCGTCGCCAACGCCATGTACAGCGCCTACGCGGAGCTGGGGCTGGTCAACTCCTACCTCGGGCTCGTCCTCGCGGACGCCTCGCTCGGGCTACCGTTCGCGATCGTGCTGCTGCGGGCGTTCATGGTCTCCATCCCCACCGAGGTGGTGGAGGCCGCCATGGTCGACGGGGCCAACCGGTTCACCGCGTTTCTCCGGATCGTCCTGCCGATGAGCCGCAACGCGCTGATCACAGCGGGGCTGTTCACCTTCCTCTTCGCCTGGTCGGACTTCATCTTCGCGCTGACCCTCAACACCACGGACGACGTCAAGCCGATCACGCTCGGCATCTACCAGTTCGTGGGCGCGCACGTCAGCGACTGGGGCGCGGTGATGGCGACCGCCGTGCTCTCCGCCGTGCCGGCCGCTGTGCTGCTCGTCGTCGCCCAGAAGTACATCGCCGCCGGCATCACCGGCGGATCGGTCAAGTAGGACGGTTTCCCGTGAGCAATCCCCCCGAGCCCGAGCCCTCAGGCTTCCCGCGCTTCCCGGACGGCTTCCTCTTCGGCGCCGCCACCGCCGGCTACCAGATCGAGGGTGCCCACGACGAGGACGGCCGAGGCCCGTCCATCTGGGACACCTTCAGCCGCGAACCCGGCCGCGTGGCGGGAGGCGCCACCGGTGATGTGGCATGCGACCACTACCACCGCTACCGCGAGGACGTCGCCCTCCTGCGCGAGCTGGGAGTGGACAGCTACCGCTTCTCCCTGGCCTGGCCACGTGTCCAGCCCACCGGCTCGGGCCCGGTCAACACGGCGGGACTGGACTTCTACGACCGGCTCGTCGACGAACTGCTCGCCGCCGGGATATCGCCGGCCGCCACGCTCTACCACTGGGACCTGCCGCAGGCACTGGAGGACCGGGGCGGCTGGCGGGTGCGCGGGACCGCGGAGCGTTTCGCCGAGTACGCGGCGATCGCGGCGGAGCGGCTCGGTGACCGGGTGGACCGCTGGATCACCCTCAACGAACCGTTCTGCAGCGCCTTCGTCGGCTACGCGGCCGGCGGCCACGCCCCGGGTGCCCGCGAGGGTCACGGCGCGCTCGCCGCCGCCCACCATCTGCTCGTCGGGCACGGACTCGCCGTACGCGCGCTGCGCGCCGCGGGTGCCAGGGAGGTCGGGATCACCCTCAACCCCGACCGGCTGCTCCCGGCCACGGAGTCGCCGGCCGACCTGGCCGCCGTACGCCGGGCCGGGACGCTGCACAACGACGTGTTCCTCGAGCCGCTGTTCGCGGGGCGCTACCCCCGGCACGAGGCAGAGACCTGGGGCGAGCTCCTCCAGTCCGGCGAGCCGTTCCGGCGCGAGGGCGACCTCGGCCTCATCGGCGCTCCGCTCGACTTCGTCGGCGTCAACTACTACCGGCCGATCACCGTCGCCGACGCCCCGTACGAGAACCCCGACCCGGCCTCGCGCACGGCCGTCGACATCCGGGCGAGGGAGAGCTGGCGCGCCGACGTGCGGCACACCACCATGGGCTGGCCCGTCGTCCCGCACACCTTCACGGACCTGCTGGTCGACCTGGCGGGGCGCTATCCCACGCTGCCGCCGGTGCTGATCACCGAGAACGGCTCGGCGGAGGCCGACAGCGTCGACGCCGGGGGCCGTGTCCGCGACTACGACCGGATCGAGTACCTGCGCGGCCACCTGGAGGCTCTGGCGGCCGCCATGCGGGCGGGCGTGGACGTGCGCGGCTACTACGTGTGGTCGCTGCTGGACAACTTCGAGTGGGCCCGCGGCTACGACCAGCGCTTCGGCATCGTCCGTGTCGACTACGACACGCAACAGCGCATCCCCAAGGACAGCTACCACTGGTTCCGGCAGCTGATCGCCGCCCACCGCGGCGCGCGGACCGGCGGTACCGAGATCCCCATGGCGAGGAACACCCGATGAAGTTCACCGACGGCTACTGGCTGATGCGTGACGGCGTTCACGCCTCGTACGCGGCGGAGGTCGCCGACGTCCAGGTCGCCGACGACCGGTTCACGCTCCACGCGCCCGTGCGTCATGTGTCCGACCGTGGCCACACCCTCAACAGCCCACTGCTGACCGTGGAATGCTGGTCGCCGGCCGAGGGCGTGATCGGTGTCCGCTCCACCCACCACGCGGGCGCCGCCGAGCGCGGACCGGACTTCGCGCTGCACATGCAGGCCGGCCACGCGGCCGAGGTCACCCGGGACGGCGCACTGCTGGAGCTGAGGACCGGTGATCTGTCCCTGCGGGTGGACACCTCGGCCCCCTGGCGCCTCGACTTCACCGCTGACGGCAGGATCCTGACGTCCGCCGAGGCCCGCGGCACCGGCTTCGCGGTCACCGGTGACGGCGCCCACCACTCGCTGGCCCAGCTCTCACTCGGCGTCGGTGAGCTGGTGTACGGGCTCGGCGAACGCTTCACGCCGTTCGTCAAGAACGGCCAGACCGTCGACATCTGGCAGGCCGACGGCGGTACGGCGAGCGAACAGGCCTACAAGAACGTTCCGTTCCACATGACCAACCGGGGCTACGGGGTCTTCGTCAACCACCCGGGCAGGGTCAGCTACGAGATCGGGTCCGAGGCCGTGGGGCGGGTGCAGTTCAGCGTGGAGGACCAGTCGCTGGAGTACTTCGTCGTCCACGGCCCGACGCCGAAGGAGATCCTCGACCGCTACACGGCGCTGACCGGACGTCCGGCACTGCCGCCCGCGTGGTCGTTCGGCCTGTGGCTGTCGACGTCGTTCACGACCTCGTACGACGAGGAGACGGTGAACCGGTTCGTGCGTGGCATGGCCGAACGCGACATCCCGCTCGGCGTCTTCCACTTCGACTGCTTCTGGATGCGCGAGTACCAGTGGTGCGACTTCGTCTGGGACCCGGACGTCTTCCCGGACCCGGAGGGCATGCTGCGGCGCCTGAAGGACGAGCACGATCTGCGCGTCTCCGTGTGGATCAACCCCTACATCGCGCAGAAGTCCCCGCTGTTCGCGGAGGCCAAGCGCCTCGGTCATCTGGTGCGCAAGGCCAACGGCGACGTGTGGCAGTGGGACCTGTGGCAGGCGGGCATGGCCCTGGTGGACTTCACCGATCCGGACGCCCGGCAGTGGTACGCCGGCAAGCTGCGGGTGCTGGTCGCGCAGGGCGTGGACTGCTTCAAGACCGACTTCGGCGAGCGCATACCCACCGACGTGGTCTGGCACGACGGCTCCGACCCGGAACGCATGCACAACTACTACACGCAGTTGTACAACCAGACCGTCTTCGACGTGCTGACCGAGGCCAGGGGCGCGGGCGAGGCCGTGCTCTTCGCCCGCTCGGCGACGGCCGGAGGCCAGCAGTTCCCGGTGCACTGGGGCGGCGACTGCGAGTCCCACTTCGGCGCGATGGCCGAGTCCCTGCGCGGTGGACTCTCACTGGGCATGTCCGGTTTCGGCTTCTGGAGCCATGACATCGGCGGCTTCGAGGGCACGCCCACGCCCGAGGTGTTCAAGCGGTGGGTGCAGTTCGGGCTGCTGTCGTCGCACAGCCGGCTGCACGGCAGCAAGTCGTACCGGGTGCCGTGGGACTACGACGACGAGGCGGTCGCCGTCACGCGCGACTTCACGCGGCTGAAGCACCGGCTGATGCCGTACCTGTTCCGCGCGGCCCGGCAGGCCGCCGAGCACGGCACTCCCCTGATGCGCGCCATGGTGCTGGAGTTCCCGGACGACCCCGCCTGCCAGTCGCTGGACCGGCAGTACATGCTGGGCGACGATCTGCTCGTGGCGCCCGTCTTCTCGGCGGACGGCGAGGTCGAGTACTACGTGCCGGCGGGCACCTGGACACATGTGCTGTCGGGCGACCAGGTCCAGGGGCCCGGGTGGCGACGCGAGCGGTACGGCTTCGACAGCCTGCCGCTTCTCGCCCGCCCCGGGTCGGTGATCCCGTTCGGCGCGAGCGACGACTCGGCCGTCTACGACTGGGCGGACGGGGTGACGCTGCGTGTCCACGCGCCGGCCGACGGAGTGACGACGGTCACCACGATCCCGGCCCCGGACGGCGCGGCGGACTCCGTGTTCCGCACCCGCCGGGACGGTGACGTGGTGGCCGTCGAGGCGGAGGGCGTACCGGGGGCATGGCGGGTACTGCTGGTGGGCGCGGCGGCGGAGACCGACGCGGGGTCGGCCTCGCCGGCCGTTGTGACGGACCTCGGCACGCTCGTCGGCGTCCCGGCCGGTACGACCGAGGTCGCGGCCCGACTTACGGGGAGGTCCGCCGCATGAGGCCGGTGCGGTGACGGCCGGCGGGGGCGAGGGCGGATCGGTTCGCCGGGCAGGGACAGGCCTTGCCCGGCCCGCCCTCGGCCACGGCCTCCGTCCGGGCCTCGCCCCCTGTCTCCGCCTTCAGCGCCTGGACGGTCCCGTGCGGTCGAGCTCCAAGATCGTGCAGAAACTGGAGTCCGGTTCCGGGGAGTCGGCCGGCAAGGCCCGTCACCGCCACCGGTGGCAGGGCTGACCCTCCCCCTGTGGGCCGGTCCGCGACTCCCGCTCGCGGTCCGGGGGTGATCGAGGGTCGAGAGGAGCACACGCTGTCACACGGGCGACACATGCCCGGTCATAGTGGCGACAGGCGACCCGCCGCGTGCCGCCGCACCACCGGCTGAGCGGCGCGCTGCCCCTGACTCCTCAGAGAGGCCGACTCATGTCACTCATGTCCGGACGCGCCGTTTCGGTCAGTGAAGGCCCACGTCTCGCCCGCTCCATGGCGATCGGTCCGCACACCCTGACGGCGGACGAGTCCGAGCCGCTGGGTGCGGACACGGGGCCCACGCCCGTGGAAGTGCTCCTCGGCGCGCTCGGGTCCTGCACCTCCATGGCGGTCCGCGCCTCGGCGAACCGCCGTGGCTGGCCACTCGACCGCGTCGACGTCGACGTGCGGTTCGACGCTCAAGGGCAGATCGTCAGACGCATCACGCTCGCCGGCGACCTGGACGCCACGCAGACGGAGAGGCTGCTGGCGGCGGCCGGACGTTGTCCGGTGCATCGCCTGCTGACCGGGGACGTCTCGGTGATCACCGTGCCGGTGGTGACGGCGACGCCCACCGGCTCCGGGGAGGGGACGGCGCCGGAGCCGGGATGACCTCTTCAGCGACGGCTCGCCGCCGGCACCACGGCAGAGGCCCGGCGGAAGCACGACGGCCCGCTCCTCGTCGTGGGCGGCGAGGAGCGGGAGGGCCCCCGCATCCGGCCGCCGCTGTCCGGGCGCCCATCAGCATCGCGTCGTCTCCCGCGGGGTGAGGAGGCGGAGCGGCGATTCATCTCCTTCTGCATGTCGGGGAACCGTGTGCTTGCGGGTATGAACGTCAATGTGTGGGACGTGGTCGACTCGATCCGTGCCCTGGTCCTGTCCGGAGCCGATGTCGACGAGGCCCGCCTCTGCGACCCGGGTGTCCCCCCGGACACTCTCGTCACTTGACGGCGTTCCGCCCCGGCCGCCGCGCCGGAAGCACGCTCGTCTGTCACAGATACCTCGGTCGTCCGGTCGTAGTCGATGACCAACAAGCCGATCGGAGCAATCGTGTCTCTCACCGAACAACGACTTTCCACCATGGTGCTGGTGATCGGCACCGGAGGCGCCGGCCTGCGGGCGGCGATCGAGCTGGCCGAGGCCGGTGTCGACGTACTCGCCGTCGGCAAGCGCCCCAAGGAGGACGCGCACACCGCCCTCGCCGCCGGAGGAATCAACGCGGCCCTCGCCACGATGGACCCCGGCGACAGCTGGCAGCAGCATGCCGCGGACACCCTCAAGGAGAGCTACCTGCTCGCCGATCCCCACACCGTCGAGATCGTGACGCAGGGCGCCGCCCGCGGTATCGACGACCTGGAGCGGTACGGCATGGCCTTCGCCAGGGAGGAGGACGGCCGTATCTCGCAGCGGTTCTTCGGCGCGCACAAGTTCCGCCGCACCGCCTTCGCCGGCGACTACACCGGTCTGGAGATCCAGCGCACGCTCGTGGGGCGGGCCGGGCAGCTCGGCGTCCCCGTTCTCGACAGCGTCTACATCACCCGGCTCCTGGTGCACGACGGGGCGGTCTTCGGGGCCTACGGGTTCGACCTGACGAACGGCAAGCGGTACCTCATCCACGCCGACGCGGTGATCCTCGCGGCCGGCGGCCACACCCGCATCTGGCGGCGCACCTCCTCCCGGCGCGACGAGAACACCGGTGACTCGTTCAGGCTGGCGGTCGAGGCCGGGGCCCGCCTGCGCGACCCGGAGCTCGTCCAGTTCCACCCCTCCGGGATCATCGAGCCCGAGAACGCGGCCGGCACGCTGGTCAGCGAAGCGGCGCGCGGCGAGGGCGGCATCCTGCGCAACGCGCTCGGCGAGCGGTACATGAGCCGCTACGACCCCGAGCGCATGGAGCTCTCCACCCGTGACCGCGTGGCCCTCGCGTCCTACACGGAGATCAAGGAAGGCCGCGGCACCCCCAACGGCGGAGTATGGCTCGACGTCTCCCACCTCCCCCGGCAGACGATCATGAATCGGCTTCCCCGGGTCTACCAGACGCTTCTCGACCTGCAGATGCTGGACATCACCCGAAACCCGATCGAGGTCGCACCTACGGCCCACTACTCGATGGGCGGTGTCTGGGTCCGCCCCGAGGACCACAGCACCGACGTACGCGGGCTGTACGCCATCGGTGAGGCGTCGAGCGGACTGCACGGAGCCAACCGCCTCGGCGGCAACAGCCTGATCGAGCTGCTGGTCTTCGGCCGCATCACGGCGCAGGCCGCCGCCGCCTACTCGGAGTCACTGACGGCGCAGCCGCGCTCGGCAGCCGCCGTGGCCGCGGCCCGCGCGGAGGTCGACGGCCTGCTCGCAGCCGACGGGCAGGAGAACGTCCGGGCCTTGCAGCGTGCCATCCGCAACACCATGACCGAGCACGCCGGCGTCGTACGCGACGAGGAGGGGCTGCGCGCCGGTCTGGCGGAGCTGAGCGCGATCGAAAAGCGGATGGATGACATCGGCGTCCATCCCGACATCGCCGGCTACCAGGATCTCGCGCACGCCTTCGACCTCAAGGCCGCGGCATTGGCCGCGCGGGCGACGCTCGAGGCGGCGCTCGAACGCCGCGAGACACGCGGCTGCCACAACCGCAGTGACTACCCGGACATGGATCCCGCACTGCAGGTCAATCTCGTGTGGTCCCCTGCCACGGGGGTCACCCGCGAACCCATTGCCTCGATCCCGGAGGACATCTCGTCCCTGATGCAGGAGGTCTCGACCGAAGGCAAGCTCGCCGAATAGCGCGCGGGACGGCCACCCCTGTCACAGATGCGATCGACGTCTTGTCTTCTCTCGGACAGAGCACAGACGCAGCGCCACGTGCCTGGCCCATGTGCACGCACCCACAAGGATTTCGAGGTAGATCGCATGAAGGTTGTGGTGATCGGCGGGACCGGTCTCATCGGCTCGCAGGTGGTCGAGAAGCTCAAGGAACTCGGTCACGAGGCGGTGCCCGCCTCGCCCAACACGGGCGTCAACACACTCACGGGTGAAGGCCTGGCGGACGTCCTGAAGGGCGCCTCGGTCGTGGTCGATGTGTCGAACTCCCCCTCGTTCGCGCCCGACGCGGTCATGGAGTTCTTCCGCACCTCCACCACCAACCTGCTCTCGGCCGAGGCGGCGGCCGGTGTGACCCACCATGTCGCCCTCTCCGTCGTGGGCACCGAACGGCTCGAGAAGAACGGCTACTTCCGCGCCAAGCTGGCGCAGGAGCACCTCATCAAGGCGTCGGGGGTCGCGTACTCCATCGTCCACGCGACGCAGTTCTTCGAGTTCGCGAAGGCCATAGCGGACTCGATGACCGAGGGCGACACCGTGCGTGCCCCCGCCGCGAAGATCCGGCCCATCTACTCCGGCGACGTGGCCGACGCGGTCGCCCGCACGGCCGTCGACACGCCTGTAGACGGCATGGTGGAGATCGCCGGCCCTGACACGTTCGACTTCAAGGAGTTCGTCGACATGGGCCTCGCTCCCGGCAACGACACGCGCACCGTGGTGTCGGACCCGCACGGGCAGTACTTCGGGTCCGAGTTGGAGGAGAACGACCTCCTTCCCGGTCCCGACGCACAGATCGCCGGGACCCGGTTCACCGACTGGCTCGCGCGGCAGCAGTAGTAGTAGCACCCACCTTGCGGGTGGCCTCTGTACGTCAGGGGCCACCCGCACTTCGGCCAGATGGCCCGATGCGGCACCCATCGCACCAGGAAAGCGGACAACCATGCGCCAGAAGAGCGGGCAGACCACCCTTCTCGGGAGCGGCCCGGGCAGGACTCTGGCCGGGGTGTACATCATTGACCCGGTTCACAGCACCTTCGGCTTCTCCGTCCGGCAGGCCCTGGTGTCGCATGTGCACGGGAAGTTCGAATCCTTCGAGGGATTCCTCGAGTTCGACGCGGCCCGGCCCAGCCGGTCCGGGGCCCTGGTGAGTGTCCGGACCGACAGCCTGGACACGGGCATGCGCGAGCGCGACGCGTACCTCACGGGGCCCGCCATCTTCGACTCCTCGGCCTTTCCCCTGATGACCTTTCGTTCCACCGGGCTGGCGCCGGTGGATGACGACGCGTTCCGCATGTCGGGCAACCTCAAGATCAAGGATGTCGAACTGCCGCTCGCCATGGACGTCGAGTTCGGCGGGGTGACCAGGGACAGCCGCGGGCGGCACCGCGTCGGGTTCGAGGGCACGGCCACTGTGCAGCGCTCGGACTGGGGACTCACCTGGGCCGGTGGGCCGGGCACAGGCGGTGTTCCGGTCAGCGACTTGGTGAAGCTGACGCTCGGCATCTCGGCCGTGCGGGTCGGTCAAGGGGCCGCGCAGTGATACCACCGTTTCGCGAGAACCCCGTCGCCTACGCGGCCACGGTCGAGGCACTGACCAGCAAGGCCGCCGAACTCGAGACGCGTGTCAACGAGATTCACCGAGCACTTGTGGAGATCAACGAGCAGATGCAGTCCGTGTCCGACGCGCTGCACAGCCTGGCTCGCTCAGCGGTCACCTCCCCTGCCGCTGAGGGTGAACCCCGGTGACGCACGCCGCCCCTGAACGCGGCGGGTCCTGGCACGCCTCGCCGTGACCGGCGGCCCGCAGAACATGTGACACCGGCCCGGACGGACCACGGCGCCTTCCCGCCCGGCGCGATGTCACAGGGACCGTGTCCATCCGGTCACTCGTATACACGAAACGTGGCACGAGATCCTGCCGACGACGCTCCAGGCCCTCCGAGGCTCTCCTGATTCCGATCCAGGTCGGTGGCGGCGGTTGCTGCGGCGCGTGACGCCGTGCGAAAGAGGGAGGCTGCCATATGAACCATCCCGACGACGCGGTGCCGATCGTGGAGTTGCTAGACGAGCGACGGCATCTGCTGGACATGGCACATCGCATGCTGGGCGACAGCAGCGAGGCCGAGAGCGTCATCGATGAGACCTACCGGCGCTGGTACGGGCTGTCCGGTCCGGCGCGAGCGGCCATCGCGGAGCCCGGTGCCTGGCTGGCCGCGGTCGCCGGCGGCATCTGCATCTCACGGCTGGCCCGGCCCATCTGGGGCACGGGCATGGCAGTCGGGCCGCCGGCCCACGGGGCGCGAGCGGACCCGCACGAGGAGCTCGGCAGAGAGGTCGGTTCGGTGCTGCGCGGTGCCCTGCACTCCCTGTCTCGGGCCGAGCGGACGGCGTTCATGCTCAACGAGGTGATCGAACGGACGGCGCGCGCCGTGGACGACATCATGGGGCAGCCGGAACGCCCTGAGCAGGCCCACCCCGCAGCCGGCGGGCCTCCGGTCCGCCGTGCGCAGTCCTCAGCGGCACGGGAAGAGGACGCGATGGCCCATGCCTTCCGGCGGGCGTGGGCCACGGAGGACGAGGCTCTCCTGGCTTACCTGCTGACGGCCGATGCCACGGCGTCCTTCGACGGCGGCGGCAAAGTCAGGGCCTTGGTCACGCCGGTGCACGGCGCCCGGCAGATCGCCCGCAGCCTGATGATGCTGCTGCCCCCCGACCCTCGCACCAGCCTGCAGACCCGGAAAGTCAACGGACGGACCGGCCTCGTGGTGTACTTCGGCCGCAAGGTCGCTGCTGTCATCAGCCTGGACATCGCCGGTCGCAGGGTGCGGCGGATCTGGGTCGTCCTCAATCCGGACAAGCTCCGCAGCTGGAACGACCATGTCTGACGTGGCTGCCAGCGTGTGACAGTGTTCGGGAGGGAAACGGGTCTGCCGCTTCGGAGGGCCGGGGCCCGGCCGCTGGATTCGCCACCTCGGCGGGGCCCGGACCACCTGCGTCAGCGGCCCCTCCTGCGCAGCCGGCGCCGGACCTGCTGACGGTGTCCGGCGTCAGCAAATCCTCCAGCGAAGCGACATCTCCCGTTTGCGCCGCGCACACGAAGGCGTCCAGGAGCCGTCGGTGATCGCCCTTGTCTAGGTCGGTCTTCTGCCAGCGCAGCCATACGTCCTGTACGACGTCTTCCGCCTCGGCCGCGCTTCCCAGCACCCGGTACGCGATACCGAAGAGGCGCGGACGGCGCCGCACGAAGACAGAAACGGCCTCCTCCAGGGAGTTCTCCGCGGACGTTCTGAGGTGCATTCGCCCTGCTGTCTCCGTTCCTCCGGGAAATCCGTGCCGTCGGGTGACGCGTTCACACGGCCCCGGCGTCATGGCCCGCTCGCACAGGGAGTTCCTGGCAGGGTTCGGCCGTGGGCAGCCACTACGGATCCGTGGCATCGACATCTGTGACCGAGAAGGCGCACATTGTGTGACAACGTCTTGTGCCTCGTCGGTGTCAGACCTGTGGTGCGGTTGCTCCCGACGCGGCGCGACGTTCACGTGCGCATGACATGAACCGTCTGTATTCAGAGGTTCTCCTTTGCCTATGATGAAGGCGCCCACGTCGGTGCTCGGCCGAACCGCGCCGAAGACAAGTGGTCAGGGACGCGACACATTGGGTCGGGAATGAGAGGAACACATGGTCTCCGGCACCCACGCTGCGCAATCCGTCGAGGTCACCGCTGAAAGCCTGCACAAGGACCTGGCACGCCTGGAACTGCAGAAGCAGGCGCTGGAGCGGGAACTGGCCGCGGTCGTAGCCCATCTCGGCTCCGTCCAGCGCGCGCTCAACGCCATCGACACCCTGATGCGCAGCCCGGCCGCGAAGCCGGGGGCCGAGGCACCCTCCGCCGGCCCGGCGCCGAAAGCCAGGACGGGGAACGAGCAAGCCGGGAACAGGCAGGACGCCGAAGCGACCGCCCGCCCGGATGCGTCCGCCGACGCGGACGGGCACCGGAAGTACGGTCAGCTCACCGAGCAGATCCTGGAGTACTTCGCCACGGCCGGCCAGGCGGATGTGCGGGCGCGCGACGTGGCCGCGGCTCTGGGCCGCGACACCGACAGCGGGAGCATCAACGCAGTCCGCAGCACCCTGGATCGTCTGGTCGGCAATTCCCGGATCCGCCGGACCGGCCGGGGTCTCTACCGCGCCAAGCGCACCTAGCACCGCGGGGCACAAGATGTGACACTGTACCGCCGAGTGACCGGATGCCACCCTGCGACAGTGTCATCGTGCTCGGGCGAAGGGGCGTCGCCGGTGTGCCCGCCGTCCTGCCCGTCGAGATGATCCTCCCGCCAGGCCTGTCCTGCGGATCGAGCATAACTCGCACGCGGGAGCGCAGGCGGCCGGGTGGTCCCACCGTGTGGAACGTCTCGTCAAGGAAGGAATCGGGCACGCTTTCGCACACGGCGTTGCTGCAATTTGTCACACCGTGTTCATTCGATGGGCCGGGTTCCTCGCCGCCACAGGCCGTGACACCTGCGAGCGCCGAGGTGATCCCGCTGTGGCGCGCTACTGCTGACGCTGCAGCCAGTCCTCGTAGCGAGTCGAGGCCAGCTCCGCCCCCTCAGGTGCTGTCAGCACGTCCCCGCTGACCACGGCGAACATACCCGCCTCCTCGTCCGTGACGACCTGCCGGCCGTTCGAACGCGCCGCCAGTGTGATCCGGCCCAGCTCGTCAAGGGCGTAGACCTGCGGGCCCGCGACATTGCGGATCCCCCGCAACGGCGCTTCCGACGCGGCCTTCGTGACCGCCGCGGCCACGTCGGCGGCTGCCATCGGCTGTACGGGAGTGGAGGGCAGGTGAACGGAGTCGCCCTCGGTCGTCCAGGACATGATCGCCTCGACGAACTCGTAGAACTGGGTGGCCCGGACGATCGTGAACGGTGTGGGACCTTCCCGCAGGAGGTTCTCCTGGAGGGATTTCGCCCGGTAGTACGCGAGCTGCGGCACCTGGTCCACGCCGACGATCGAGGCGATCACATGGTGGCGGACACCGGCCGCGTCGGCCGCCCTCACCACGTTGTTCATCGCAGTCTCGAAGAACTCGATGGAGGAGTCGTCGAACGCCGGGGAGTTGATCAGGTTGACCACCACATCGGCGCCCTGCAGTGCCTCCTCCAGGCCCTTCCCGGCGATCACGTCGACTCCCGTGGAGAGCGAGGCGGACACCACCTCGTGGCCGGCCGCTCTCAGTCGTTCCCCCACCTGCGAGCCGACCCGGCCGCTCCCCCCCAGAACGGTGACCTTCATGACGCACCCTCTCGCCGAGTTGCGAAGACGCCCGACCGATAGAGCCGTGCGCTTCACACGCCTGGTTACTTTGTACAGAAAAATCGTAATCTGTCCAGGTATGTTCCACCGCGCGACGGCACCGGACGCGGGCTGCAGGTCGCGCAATGACGAACGACCATGCCGGACGGGGCACACGTCACGATGATGTGTGAGCCCGGCAAACGTGCTCGTCCTCGACGAGGAGGAACTGGTGCAGCGGAAGGACCGGCGGGCCCCACGACCCCAGGAGTGAGTACGCCTATTGCGCGGCCGGCTGGACCGCACCGAGGCCGGGACACGGCTGCTGGAGGAGAAGTCCGGGAAGCGGTACCGGGCCCTTGCCGAACCGCACCGCGCCGTGGACGCGCCGGCCATGAGCACGTACGAACGCGCCGAGGAGGCGGACCGCAGGTTTGCCGCTGAGCCGGGCGAGGCGACGGTGGACCGGCTCACCGACAACCAGGAGGTGCGGCGGGTCGGCACGGCGACTGCGGGCCGCTCCCCTGACGGGCGCCGCGAACCGAGCACAGCAATGGCCGGGCGTCCCGCCGAAGGGGGGCGCCTGCTCTGCGGGCACGCCCGGCTCCGGCGTGCCCGTTCGCGGTACCTCGCGTGTCTGCAACCGCGAGCGGCGTTCAGGCACTCATGATCCATGCGTGCCCGCTGCCGGCCACTCGCGGGCGCCGGGGATCGAGCACCGCGCCGAACCCGTCCAGGAAGAAGTCGAGGAGTCACCGTGCCCCTGTCGCCGCACCGACGTCTTGCCGTGAGCGTCACCGTGATCGCCGCACTCGCCGGGGGGTTCGCTCCCCTCACCGGTGCGTCGGCCGCTCCCGTCGCGCCCAGCGCCGTCCCCGCCGCCGACGGCGCACCCGCCACGCACGTCCCCGACATGGACGGGGTGGCCGCCGCTCTCAACGCCGCGATGGCCAAGGGCGCACCGGGCGCGATGGCGCGTTACACCGCGCCGGACGGCGTCAGGAGCCGTGCCGTCGGAGTCCGTGACAGAGTCTCGGGGGCACCGATGGACATCGACGCGCGGTTCCGGACCGGCAGCGTCAGCAAGACGTTCTCCACCGTCGTGCTGCTGCAGCTGGCCGACGAGGGCAGGGTGGAGCTGGACCGTCCGGTCGGTCATTACCTGCCGGGGCTGCTGCCCGACGAGCGCGTCACGGTCCGTCATCTGCTCGCCCATCGCAGCGGCCTGGCCGACTACACCGAGGCCATGTTCGCCCAGACCGTGCCCGGCTTCGAGGCCGTGCGGAACCGGGTGTTCGGCTACCGCGAGCTCGTCGGCCTCTCCCTCACCGAGCCGCCCACCACCGAGCCCGGCGCCGCGTACAAGTACTCGAACACCAACTTCGTGGTCGTCGGCATGCTCATCGAGAGGCTGACGGGCCGTCCGGTGGCCGACGCCTACCAGCGCCGCATCATCAAGCCGCTGGGGCTGCGTCACACCTCGTACGTGCATCCCGACACGCACATCGAGGGACTGCGCGTACGTGGCTACCTGCACCCGGACGAGGCCGGCGCGCCGCTCGTGGACTCCACCGAGCAGACCGTGTCATGGGCGCAGTCCGCCGGGGCGGTCATCTCCAGTGCCGCCGACCTCAACACCTTCACCGGCGCGCTGATGCGCGGCCGGCTGCTGTCCCCGGCCATGCGGGAGGCCATGACGACCGTGACGCCGACGGACACGACCAGCACCCGCTTCTACGGGCTCGGTCTGCGCCGTTACGACCTCTCCTGCGGCACGCCGGTGTACGGCCACACGGGCACGGTACAGGGCTACTACACGTACGCCTTCTCCACCCGTGACGGCCGCCGCAGCCTGTCCGCCATGGCGAACACCTCCAACCGAGGCGAGGCCAACACAGCGCTCGGTGACACGCTGGAGGCCGCGTTCTGCGGGACACGGCCGACGCCGGTGGCGTCCGCCCGCACCGCCACCACGGCCACGCGCGGCGCGGTGTCGCTGCCCGCCGAGCGTGACCTTCCCGAGCGGCGCTGACCCGCCGCTCGTGGAGCGCACGTCAGCGGGGTGGTGACGGAGCATTTCCCGCACCACCCCGGCCCGGCGGCACGGCTGCGGGCCGGCCTCGGCGCGGCACCCGCCGCCAGCGGCGGCACGGTCCGAGGTGGTCTTCCGGTCGTGCCTCAATGACCCGGGGAATCGGGGGCACCCGCCTGCCATGGCCACACAGGGAGGGGAAAGCCCGTGCTGATGCTCGCCATCCTGCTGCTGCCCGGACTCAGCCTGCTGCTGATCGCCATGAGCCGTATCGAGGACAAGCTCCACGAGGTCTCCCGCCCCGCCCGGCACGCCCGGCGGGGCCATCTGAGGCTCCTCCGTGGTGGCGCGGCGGCCGCTACCCGCGCGAGCGAGGCTGATCAGCGGTCCGCGGCACGCGGCACCGCCGCCTGACCCGCGCCCCGGGAGGCGTACCCGCGGTCACGCCTGCTCGTCGCGCAGGGTCACGTGTTCTCCGACGTCGCCGGCGACGGCTGCGGACAGCAGCGCCGGCAAAGGCCGGGGAAGCGGGCGTCGAGGGTCTCGCGTCGCAGCGTCACGTAGCACCGGGTGCCTTCCTGGCGGGTCTGCGTGACACCGGCCTCGCGCAGCACCTTGAGATGGTGGCTGAGGGTGGATTTGGCGACGGGGCGCACACCTGGCCCCATCCCCGTTCCGCGCCATCGGACAGGACCCGCACGATCCCGAGCCGGGTCGGATCGCTCAGCGCGCCCAGCAGGCGCGGCAAGGTGATCTCGCTGTCGGGGGGTGACGAGTGGTCCGGCATGCAACGAGATTACCGTCGTCCGGTTCCGGTCGAACGCCCGTCCAGGCGAGGGCACTTTGCGGTGCCGGTGACGTGGGACACACGCCGTGGTGTCACAGCAGGCGGGGCTGTCCGGTCAGGAGTGCGTAACTGCAACCCGACCAGGAGATGGCCATGGATCCGCGTCTGAACTTCTTCGGCAACGCCTTCGCGGGCAAGGTGCTCAAGCACATCAACTCTGCGAGCAAGGTGGTGTCGGAGTCCGGCCTGCCGCACGCCACGCAGGAGCTGGTGAAGATCCGCGCCAGCCAGATCAACGGCTGCGGCTTCTGCACCGACATGCACACCAAGGACGCCACCGCCGCCGGCGAGACCCAGCAGCGGCTGAACTTGGTGGCCGCATGGCGGGAGGCCACCGTCTTCACCGACGCCGAGCGCGCCGCGCTGGAACTGGCCGAGCAGGGCACCCGGCTCGCCGACGCAGCCGGCGGGGTCACCGACGAGGCATGGCAGAACGCCGCCAAGTACTACGACGAGGAGCAGCTCGTCGCGCTCATCTCGCTGATCGCGCTCATCAACGCCTACAACCGCATCAACGTCATCAACCAGCAGCCGGCCGGCGCCTACAAGCCGGGCCAGTTCGGCTGATTTCACGCGCCGCGTCCGGCTCGCCCGGACGCGGACCGTCCGTCTCCGCGCCGCCCCGGCCTCCGGCGCGGAGACGGCTCGCAACGCCTCGGCCCCCGGCGCCCACCTTCTCTTTGTTCGATATCCACCAAACATCGAACAAGAGGGAGGGATGTCCAGCTCCCCGAGCCGGCCCTGCGCAGGCCGTGTCGCCGTCGTCACCGGGGCGGGATCAGGAATCGGCCGGGCGACGGCGGTCGCCCTGGCCGAGGCGGGCGCCCACGTCCTCGGCGTCGGGCGCCGCAAGGAGGCCCTGGAGGAGACGGCCAGGGCACACGCCGGCATCGCGAGCCTGCCCCTGGACATCTGCGAGGAGGGCGCCGTGGACCGCTGGGGCCGGCTCGACGTGCCCGTGAACAACGCCGGCGCCACGGCCTTGATGCCCCTGGCGGAGACCGACCGGTCCGTCATCGCCAAGCTGTTCGAGCCGAACGTGACGGCACCGAGCCTCCTCGCTCACGCGGCCTTGCCGCATCTGCGGGAGGTCTCCGGCTCCATCGTCAACGTCTCCAGCACCTACGGTCACCGGCCCCTGGCCGGAGGAGCGCACTACGCGGCCACGAAGAGCGCCCTCGAACAGCTCACACGAAGCTGGGCACTCGAGCTCGCCCGCGACGGGGTGCGGGTGAACGCCATCGCGCCCGGCCCCACCGAGACCGGCGTGCTGGCCGCGGCGGGCCTGACCGGCGAGGCGATCGACGAGGTGCGGTCCTACGAGCGGGAGCGCATCCCGACGGGCCGTCTCGGTGCCCCCCGGGACGTCGCAGACCGGATACTGCGACTGGCCGACCCTCAGGGAACCCACCTCACCGGGCAGGTGCTCACGATCGACGGCGGGCTCGAACTCTCCTGACCTGACGGCGGTTGCGACCCGCCGCCCCGAGCCCCTGCGCCCCGAGTACGGCCCCGGAAGCGGCTGCCTGCAGTCGCGGGCGATACCGTATCGAATGAGAAGGTCACTGGTAGTGTGCCTGTATGGCCGCCGACGCTGCTGACAAGCCCACCGCCTCGCGTGCCACCGGCCGTCACGGTGACACGTCGCCTTTCGCCCTCGGTCTGCTGCTGCGCCGGGCCCACTGGCGCGCGGCGGCGATGGCGGCGGAGGCGCTCCGGCCGCTCGGCGTCGAGCTGCGTCACTTCGCCGTGCTGATCGTGCTGATGGACCGCGGGCCCACCGTGCAGCGGGACCTGGCCACCGCCACGGGGATGGACAAGGCGGGCATCATGCGGGTCGTGGACGACCTGGAACGCGGGGGGCTCGCCGAACGCAAGGCCGTTCCGGGGGACCGGCGGGCGCGGGCGGTGGAGATCACGCCCGCGGGCATCGAACTTTTCGACGCGGCACATGTGTCGGCGGAGCCGCTGGCCGGGCGGCTCGTCGCCGAACTGGGTCCCGGTGAGCCCGAGAAGCTGATGGATCTGCTGACCCGCGTCGCCTACCCCGCGGACGAACACCCCTGAGCACGCTCGCGCGACAGGCGGGGCACGGCAGGCGGCCTCCCCGGCGTCGCGCTCGCCCTGAGGTGCCGTAGCAGCGGCGATCGAGGGTGCGCGACGAGGGTCTGCGGAATGCCCTGCACCGACCGGCAGACCGCGCGTCGGCCCGGTGGGCCACCGGGCCGGGACCCATGAGTGTCATGCACGCGACGAGGTGTCGGCCCGCTCCATGGCGCGCCCGGCGGGGCCGCGAAGCCCGGGGTGCGGGCGCCCGGAGCGATTGCAGCACGGGACCGGCGGCGATGTCGCGGCAGAGCACCGCGCCTTCCGGGTGCTGCCCCTCCCGGACATCGGCGCCCCCGACGGTGGAGGTCGGACCGCTGCACGGCAGAGATCGTTACACACGAGATCGTCTTGAATGATACTATCGCAAGTGCAACGAGCCTTGGCTCCTGAGCAAATGGGAGGTGGACGATGTTGGATGTCTACGAGGCGGTCACGAGCCGGCGGGCGACACGGTGCTTCACCGGCCAGCACGTCCCGAGGGAGGTGCTGGAACGCGTACTGTCCGCCGCGTCCTGGGCGCCCTCCGCGTCGAACCTCCAGCCGTGGCACACCTACGTGCTGACGGGCGAGCCGCTGGCCGAGCTCAAGAAGCGCACCGGCCGGCGCCTGGCCGCGGAAGAGCCCTGGGACGAACCGGAGTACCCGCAGTACCCGCCCGAGCTCAAGTCCCCGTACTGCGAGCGCCGAGCCGCCTTCGGTGCGCAGCGCTACGGCGCACTCGGCATCGCACGCGGGGACCTGGAGGCCCGTCAGCGTGCCGCCGCGGCGAACTGGGACTGCTTCGGCGCACCCGCCGCCCTGTTCTGCTACGTGGACAGCGACATGGGTCCGGCTCAGTGGTCCGACATCGGCATGTACCTGCAGACGGTCATGCTGCTGCTCCGCGCCGAAGGACTGCACAGCTGCCCGCAGATGGCGTGGGCGAAGTACCACCGGACCGTCGCGGAGGTCCTGGCACCCGCGGACGAGCTCATCCTCTTCTGCGGCATGTCGATCGGCTACGCGGACGCCAGGGTGAAGCACCCCCGTACGGGCCGGGCACCACTCGGCGAAACGGTCACGTTCGTCGACTCGGTGGCCGCCCCGCCCCGGCCGCGCGCGCCGCAGAGGGCGGCGGCGACCGGCTCCTCCTCGCGGTGGCGGCCTCACCGCCAGGGAGGCACGCGTGCGGAGGGCACCAGGCACCCCGCACCTCGCTCGCGGGGAGTACGGGGTGTCGTCGCACGCCTCAGCGACGGCTTCACCAGGCGCGCGGGGCGGTTCGCCTCCCAGATCGGGTTGCCGCCCTGAGCCGGTCGCGGCACCGGTCCGACTGCTTGCCTTGGTGAGAAAGGTTGATCATGACGAATGCCTGTGGCCGGAGTCCGGTCTCATGGGCACGCCGGAGATTCAGCGGGGGCGGCTCGACGAGAGGTCGTGACCACGCGAAGCGCCGGACCCCGACGGGCGCCGTGCGGACGCCTTCCGTGCCGGGCCCTCGGCCCGGGGGGCCGAGGCCGCCCGGTCTGCGCGCCCTTCCCCGCCCGGTGGCCGTGGTGGTGAACGCGGGCGGTGTGCTCGGGGCGGCGCATGTCGGCGTGGGGTACGCGCCGGAGGAACGCGGATTCACCCCGGACATGATCGTCGGGACTTCCGTGGGCGCCCTCACCGGGGCCATCGTGGCCGCCCACCCCTCCGGGGCCGTGCCCAGGCCGGACGGCGTGTGGACCCGGTTGCGTCGCCGTGAGGTGTATCCGCTCGGCTACCTGCCCTCCCGGGCCAGCGTCACCGGTCGCGGGCTGCGCCGGCTCATCGCCCGTTCCGGACTGCCGTCCCGGATCGAGGACCTGCCCGTCCCGTTCACCGCCGTGGCCATGGATCTGGCCACCGACGCGCCGGCGCTGCTCGACCACGGGGACCTGGAGTCCGCACTGCTGGCCGGCGCGGCCGTGCCGGGGATGCTGCCCCCGGTGCATCGCGAGGGCAGAACGCTCGTCGACGGCGGCCTGATCGCCCACGTCCCCGTGCTGGCGGCCCTGCGGGCCGGGGCGGCCAGCGTCGTGGTGCTGTCGACCGGGCCGGGGAGCTCGCTGTCGCGGCGGGCCGTACCGCACCGCCGGGCCGGCACGATCGCCGCCGGGGCCTCGATGCTGGCGCTGCATCGCCAGATCGAACGCGATTCCGACTCCGTGTCCCGGCACGTGCCGACCGTCGTCCTGCCGACCGGTATCGAGACCTGGCCCGCCCCGTGGGACTTCGGCCATCCCCAGCGGATGATCAGCACCGCGCACCGCTCGGCGGGACGTTTCCTCGACGGGCTGCGCGTCAGCGGGCCCGGCCTGTACCGGCTGGAGGACCCTTCGGCCGGCAATCCCGGAGCGGGCGGGGCATCGACTTCTTCCCTGTCGCGGAGCGCTCTGTGAGTACCATCGCCTTCCTCAACATCGCCATGCACGGGCACGTCAACCCGACGCTGCCGCTGGTGGCCGAGCTCGTGCGGCGCGGTCATTCCGTCACGTACCACACCCTCCCCGCGTTCCGTGAGGAGATCGCGGCGGCGGGCGCGCAGGTCTGCCTCTACCCCGGCGACGACCAGCCGCTCCCCGATCCGCCGACACCGCTCACCCTGATCGAGCAACTGACGGGCGCCACCGGCCGCCTGCTGCCCGTGGTGCTGAACGACCTGCGACGCATAGAACCCCACCTGATCGTCCATGACAGCACGTGTCCGTGGGGAGCGGTCGCGGCCCGCGAACTCGGGGTGCCGGCGGCATCGTCGTTCACCACGTTCGCGTACAGCCGGCGGGTGCCCAGCCCCACCCGCGTCTCGCCCCACCTGCTGGCCGCGGCTGCGGCACGGCCACGCAGCTTGCGCAACCACCTGCGCTCCCGCCTGTGGCTTCACCGGCACTTCGACACGAGGGGGCTGCCATGGTTCGACATGGGGAACATCCGCCAGCCGCTCAATCTCGTCTACACCGCACGGGCCCTCCAGCCCTACGCCGCGGACTTCGACCAGAGCTACCGGTTCGTCGGTCCGAGCATCGGCGGCCGCCCGGCGGATCCGTCGTTCCCGGCCGACCGGCTGCGTGACCCTGTGCTGTACGCGTCCCTGGGGACCGTGTTCAACGCCGCTCCGCGGCTGCTGCGGAGTTTCGCCACCGCGCTCGCGCCTCTGGGCGGCACCGTCGTCGTCTCCACCGGGCAGACCGATCCCGCCGCGCTGGGCCCGTTGCCGGCCAACGTGCTCGCCCGCCGATTCGTCCCGCAGCCCGAGGTGCTCGACCGTGCGGCGCTGTTCATCACCCATGGCGGTATGAACAGCGTCAACGAGGCCCTGCACGCCGGGGTTCCCATGCTGGTGGTGCCCCAGGGGGCGGACCAGCCCATGGTGGCCCGCCGTGTCGTGGAGCTCGGCGCCGGACTGTCGATCCGTACCCAGGACGTCACCGAAGGTTCCGTACGTGCCCTGGCCCGGCGACTGCTGCACGACCGCCGGTTCCGGGCGTTCGCCGGGGCCCTGCAGGTCGCGCAGCGCGAGGCCGGTGGGCATCGGCGCGCAGCGGACGAAGTCGAGCGGTACCTGCGCGCGGCCCGGCCGTCCGGTCGGCGGGCTCCCGGCGGACAGGCGCGGCGAGGCTGAGAGATGTCACTTGCCGTCGTTCTGCTGCTGCTGCTCGCCGGGGTGTCGGAGGCCGCCGGGCGCGTCCTGCCTCTGGTGGTGCGCCGACCTGGCATGCCACGGGGCCTGGTGGCCTCGGTGCTGCTGGCCGGTGGCCTCGTCGAAGGTGCCGTGTTCGGGCTGTGGCCGCTGACCGCGTGGACCCTGGCCGAGTTCGTGGTGTCCTCTCCACCGCCCGGCGACGGGCTGGTGTGGACACCCGGCCTCGTGGCTCCCCTGGTGCTCGCCGCCGTCCTCGCGTTCCCCTGGCTCGGCCCAGGTCTCCACCTGCTGCTCTTCGTGGGTGTCGGGGCGGGCCTGGCCGATCCTCTCGCCACGGCCTCCGGGCTGGGCTGGTGGAGCGCCGTCGGCTGCGTGGCCCTTGCCGGGGCCGGGCTCGGTGCCGCCGTGGAGGCCGTTCGCCGACTGGTCGTCAGCCTCAGCGCCGCCGACGCACGGGAGGCGATCGCATGAGCGGATTCCTGCTCTGGGCGTTCGCCATCGGGCCGGCCCTGCTCGCCGAAGCACTGCTGGCCCGCTACGAGGTGCTGGCCTACGGCGCCGGCTGGCGGGCCCCCGCCAGCGTGCTCCCCAAGGGCGTGCCCTACGCCCGGGGCGCGGAGCCCGGCGCTCCCCCGGGTGCCTACCTGGTCTACCTCGACGGCATCGGCAAGCGGCGCGTCCGCGACAGCCGGGACGGCGGCCAGCTGGTCAAGGCCCTGCTCGCCGGAGCACCGGAGCTACGGGTGCTGAGCCAGGTGCTGCCCTACTCCCCACTGGCCGATCCGCTCGCCGACCGGCCGGTGTGGGCGTGGCTGCGCCGCCGCGTCGGCCTGCTGCTGTTCCTGCACAACGTGATGCAGATCTTCGTCGCCGCGGACCGCCGGTACCGGCCCCTGTACAACCGGGCCGTCGGCTCCCAGATCGCCACGCAGCTCCGCCTCGCCGGCTACCGGCCGGACAGCGGTATCCCCGTGGTACTGCTCAGCTACAGCGGCGGCGCGCAGGTCGCCGGAGGGGCTGTCGACGAACTGCACGCACAGTTGCGCTCCCCGCTCGTACTGATCACGCTCGGCGGGTTCCACAACGGGGCCAACGATCTCTCCCGTGCCGAGCACCTCCATCGGCTGACCAGTGGGAGCGACCGGATCGAGCGGATCGGCACCTGGATCTTCCCGCAGCGCTGGCCGCTGTTGCGCGCCAGCGCCTGGAACCGGGCCCGCCGCTCCGGCAAGATCACCGTCCACCGGCTCGACCCGGCCACGCACGTCGGGCCGCTCAGTTACATCAGCCCGGCGGCGCGCCTGCCCGACGGCCGCAGCCACCTCGCCCGCACGGCCGACACCGTGATCACGCTCGTCCGGGCCCACTACAGGCCGGGGGCGGGGACGGACGGGCCCAGCTGCACCCGGCCGTCACGTTGATGACACGCAGCCGTCGTTGGTTGATCAAGGAGGGACCTCCGGGCGGAGTACCGAGGCCGCCGGCCCCGAAGGTGTGTCGAGGGCGGACGCCGTGCATGAGCGGGCGCGGGGCGACGACGGTCTGCCCGGATCCGCCGGGGTCTGCTGACGGATCCGGGCTCACGTCACCGGCCGGTACGTGGACGGGCAGTCGCGAGTTCGTGCACCGCGGTGAGCCAGTGCCGGCCGAGGCCGTCGATGCCGGTGAGGCCGTCATCGTGCACGACCGTCAGCCGGGCGTTGTCGTGGTAGGTCGTCAGGGCGGTGTAGCAGCGAAGTCCGCCGGCCAGGGCGATGAACATGGCGGCGTGGGTCGCCCGTCGGCCTTGGTGGGTGAGCTCGGGCCCGGCCTCCATGGTGGACGCCAGGGCCGGGACCGCCTCGGCGTCGGCCAGGCGCAGCGCCGCCCGCATCCCGACTGCCGCGGGCAGGCCGCCGAGCATGAGACGCGCGGCGTGGCGGTGGTGGCTGCGCCTGAGAGGTTCGGTCTGTGCGATGACGTGCTCGAGCGCCCTGCGCGGATCGCTCTGCGCACAGGGCAAGGTCACCCGGGCCGTCACCAGCGCGTTGCCGACCGCCAGTTCCTGGCCCGGGGCTCGCACCGACAGCGGCATGGAGATGGGCATCGGGGGGTGCGCCCGGCCGCCGTCCTGCGCGTGCCAGCGCCGGACGGCCTGCGAAAGGGCGGCCAGATAGACGTCGTTGACGGTGCCGCCATGGATCCGGCGCGCCGTGCGGAGGCGCTCGAGGGCGATGTCGGCGTGGAACATGCTCTGCGTCGCGGCGGGCCGTGCCGCGAAGGCCGCAGGCACGTGGGGGGAACGCAGCGCCCGGAGCGCCTGTCCCGTCACCGACGCGAAGCCGCGCAGACCGGGGGCGATCCGAGGGTGCATCCGTGGCTGCCAGCCGGGCCGGTCGTCCAGGAGCGCACGGGTGATGCCGACGGCGGCGGCCCCGTCCCTGAGCGCGTGGTCGGACCGGAAGCACAGGGAGTAGCCCTTCGCCCTGGGGATCAGCCACAGGTCCCACGGCGGCCGGCCGGTCGCAGGCAGGGCGCTGATCATCATGCGGTCGGCTGCCCGGCCGTCTCCCTCCGGGCTCGTGTCCTGGCCTTGCGGAAGGCCGAGTTGGTGTACGTGGTCGTCCACCGCCAGTTCTCGGACGGCCGTGAGTCCCCTGCCGTCCCCGTCGACCTCGTAGTGCAGGGAGGCGATGTCCGGGGCGCGCTCGGCGACCCGGGCCCGCACGCTGGTCAGCGTCGGTGCGGGGCCGTCGAAGTCCAGCATGATGCCCATGGTCAGAGGACCGGCGGCGACCGACCGGAAGGCACGGTCAACCGCCCCCAGCCTCCTGGGCGGAGGAGACGAGGCAGTGGAGTGGGGGCGCATGGCGGACCTCTCGGAGCGGGGGTGGCGCATCATCGTGCGAACAGCCTGTCAAGCATTTCCGTCGAACGGGCGGAGCATGCGGCCGTGGGGCCGAGCGGCACGCGTGGCCGCGCCGACTGGGCATCGCCGCCGGCGGGGGTCGGCGAAGACGGTGGCGTCAGCCGTGCCCGCCGTCCAGGAGTGTCCGCGCAGACGGCCCCGTCCGCCCCAGATGCGAGGCCGCCGACGATCGCGGATGCCGCCTGCCGCATCGAGCCCGGGCATCCGGTGGACTGAGCCGGCGGACCGTCAGCACGGTTTGCGCCAGGTCCCCAGCTCCGGCTTCTTGAGCATCGACGACAGCCGCATCTTCCGGGCCGCCGTGCAGAATCGGTCCGTGGGCTCCGCGTACTCCACGTGGAAGACCGCCTTGCCCGCCGCGATGAAGGGTGCGAGGCGCGCGCATTCGCCGTACTGGGCGCACTCCTCGTTGACCGCGAAGTCGAAGTCGTCCAGCAGTTGCGGGATCTGGGCCAGGTCGTTCTTGAGTCCCACGGACAGACCGCGCTCGTGGGCGATGCGGGCGATCATGCGGTTGTAGCGGAGCTGGTCGTTCGCCGTCAGGGGGAAGCCGGTGTCGTTCGCGTAGCCTTCCACCAGGTCCGGTTCCACCGCGTCGAAGCCCTTGTCGCGGCACATGTCGAACCGGCGTTCCATCAGTGGCCGCAGGACCTCGACCTGGCGGATGTCCAGCCAGCGTTCGCCGCGCCAGCCGTTGGGCCTGCCCAGGACGGAACGGGGAAAGGCCTTCTCGTCGGGGCGAAAGTCCTCCCAGGCGCCGACGTTGATGTAACAGATCACCTTGCGGCCGTCCCGGTGCAGACGGGCGACGTCGGCGGCGCTGTTCTCGAATCCGTCGATGTCGTAGACGGGCACGTCGACGGACGGGTCGGCCCTGCCGTCGAGCTGCCACTGCCAGGCCAGTCCGGGACGGGGGCGCCACAGCGCTCCGGACGTCCGGTCGGGTTCCCCGGAGCACGCGGCGAGCGCGGCGAGGAGCAACGCGGGGCTCAGGAACGCCGATACGAGCCGCCTCATCGGTCCGCCTCGGCCAGTGCGGGGGTCAGCCCCGACCAGGGGTTGGGCGGCTCCCCCGTCACCGGCCCGCACACCGCGGCGCCCCGCTGCAGCGCGGTGCGGACCGCGAGCGGAACGAGTGGTGCGGGCACGCCGTAGACGAGGTGGCAGAACCGCTCGGGCGGCTGCCGTTCGGTCCACGACGGGCGGCTGAACGCCGACACGTACGTGGACCAGTGACCCTCGAAGGTGACGGTCAGGTCGGCGAGGGCCACGTAGCCGGGCGCGGGGTGGACGCCCGGGTTGAGGACCACCGTCGAGACGCCGAGCCTGCGCAGCGAGCGGACGAGACGGCGGCAGGCAGGCAGCCCTTCCGGCCCCGCGGTCGTCCGGTCGAGGAAGCAGCCGTCCGCGGCGTACCACTCCAGGTGCCGGCGCATGTCGGCGACGACCTGCGCCCGGTCCCGGGCGCCGTAGTCCGTGTCGACGTAGCCGAGCAGCCGGGCCCCGGCCGCGCGCAGTGCCTCGGCGGCGGCGAGGAACGCCGGATCCGGCACGTCGCCCGGCCCGTTCGCCGGGTTGAGCACGACCGCGTAGGTGCGGGCGGCGCGGGTGATCAGGTGGTGCCATGCGGCCGGGTCCTCGGCCGGATGGACGTAGAGCGGAATCAGCAGGCTCACGGCGCCGGTACCCCTTCGGGGCCGGCGGGCCGTGGGCCCGCCGCCGCCCACAGGGCGGCCAGTGAGGCGTCGAGACCGTGGGACGGCCGCCAGCCGAGCGCGGCGTGGGCGGCGGTGATGTCGGAGCACTGCCACGACACCTGGGCGGACCGCGCGGCCCCGCCGCCACCGGCCTCGACGACGCGGCCCCGGAAGCCCGCCACCACCGCCAGCCTCCGCACCAGTTCGCGCACCGGGATCGCCTCGCCGCCCCCGACGTTGAGCAGCGGTGGGAGTGGTCCCACGGCGGTGGCCGCCAACTGCGCGGCCCGTGCCACGTCGCGTACGTCCACGAAGTCGCGGTGCGCCGACAGGTCTCCGAGCCGCAGCGTCGCGTCCGGATCGCTGCCGGCGCCGGCCAGCAGTGCCGCCACCCGGCCGGGCAGCCCGGTGGGCGGGGCTCCCGGGCCCACCGGGTTCCCCACCCTCAGCACCACCGCGTCCAGGCCGGACGCGGTCACCGCCACCGTGCCCGCCAGCTTGGTCGCGCCGTATTGCCCGGCCGGGCCGGCCGGGTCCGACTCCGTCACCCGCACGCCGGGGGTGCCGGGGCCGTACTCGGCGGCCGAGCCGAGGTGGACCAGGCGGGCCGCGGGCGCAGCCTCGCGCAGGGCCGCGCACAGCAGGGCGGGGCCGCGCGCGTTCACCTCCGCGAGGGTGAGGGGGTCCGCGCCGGTCGCGCCCGCGCAGTTGACGACGGCGTCGGGCGCCGCCGACGCCAGTTCCCTGGCCAGGGCCTGCGGGCGGTCGGTGGCGAGGTTAACGGTGACGTCGGCGCCGGGTGAGCGGCCGCCGAGGAGCAGCCGCGTGCCGGGCAGGGCCCGCAGCCGGCCGGCGACATGGCCGCCCAGGTATCCGGTGGCGCCGAGGACGAGGATGCGCATCGGTGCTCAGGCTCCCTTGAGCAGCAGCGACTTGCGGCTGGTGAACTCCGCGTTGGCCCGGTCGTAGTCGTCGGGGCGCCCGATGTCCAGCCAGTAGCCGTCGAACTGGTAGGCGTGCGGCGGGCGTTGGGCGGCGAGCAGGTCCAGCACCAGTTCGTCGAAGCCCAGCGGCAGTCCTGGTGTGTAGCCGTCGAGGGTGGCCCGGCAGACACCGTAGACGCCCATCGACACCCGGTAGTCGATGCTGGGCTTCTCGGTGAAGGCGACGACGCGGCTCGCGTCGGTGGTCAGCACCCCGAAGTCGATGTGCACCTTGCGGGCGTACGTGGCGATGGTCAGCGGCGCGCCCGATGCCTCGTGCCGCCGCAGCACGTCGGCGTAGTCGAGGTCGGTGAGCACGTCGCCGTTCATGACCAGGAAGTTCTCCGGCAGGCGCTCGCGCAGGTTCAGGAGCGGGCCCATGGTGCCGAGGGGGCTCTCCTCGGTGGCGTAGTCGACGCTCATGCCCCACTGCGTGCCGTCGCCGACATAGGCGCGGATGATCTCGCCGAGGTGGCCTATGGCGATGGTGCAGTGGGTGAAGCCGGCCGTGGAGAGCTGGCGCAGCACGATCTCCAGGATCGCGTGCTGATCGCCGATGGGGACGAGCGGCTTGGGCAGCGCGGTGGTGTACGGCCGCAGCCGGACGCCCTTTCCTCCGGCCAGGATGACTGCGTGCATGGCATACCTCCTGCGGGTACGTCCGGTCGGGTCAGATGTTGTAGATGCCGGTCTTGTAGCGGGCCAGGTTGGCCGGGTCGACGAACCAGCGGGCGGTCCGCGCGAGCCCTTCCTCCAAGGTGTGGCCCGGCCGCCAGCCGGTCGCCGCCGTCAGCCGGGTCGCGTCGGCGACGAGCCGCATCACCTCGGAGCCCGCGGGCCGCAGGCGCTCGGGGTCCTCGCGGACGTCGAGGGGGGCGTCCATCACCTTGCCGATCAGCGCGACCAGGTCGCCGACGGAGATCTCGCCGCCGGTCCCGGCGTTGAAGGTGCGGCCGACGACCTTCTCGGCCGGGGCGGTGCCCACCGCGAGGAAGGCCTGCGCGGTGTCCTGCACGAACGTGAAGTCACGGGTGGGACGCAGGTCGCCGAGGGTGATGGTGCGCTGTCCGGCCGCCACCTGGCCGACGACGGTGGGGATCACCGCGCGCATCGACTGGCGCGGGCCGAAGGTGTTGAAGGGCCGCAGCGTCGCCACGGGGGTGCCGAAGCTGGCGTGGTAGCTGTCGGCCAGCCGGTCGCCGCCCGCCTTCGAAGCGGCGTACGGGGACTGGGTGTTGATGGGGTGGTCCTCGGTGATCGGCACGGTCTGCGCGGTGCCGTACGTCTCACTGGTCGAGGTGTGCACCAGGCGCGGTGTCCCCAGCGCGCGCACCGCCTCCAGCACGTTGAGGGTGCCGGTGACATTGGTGTCCACGTAGCTGTGGGGGGCCTGGTAGGAGTACGGGATCGCGATGAGCGCGGCGAGGTGGTACGCGCAGTCGGCGCCGTCGAGCAGCGCGCGTACCGAGCCCGGATCTCGTACGTCGCCGAGGACGATCTCCACATGGTCGAGGACGTCGGCGGGCAGGGTCTCCAGCCAGCCGTAGGAGGAGAACGAGTTGTACTGGGCCATGGCCCGGACGCGGTGTCCGCGGGCGACGAGCGCTTCGGTGAGGTGCGAGCCGATGAACCCTTCGGCTCCGGTGACGGCGGCGAGCGGTGCGGAGGTCAACTCTCTGATTCCTTTCGTCGGTGGGAGGGCCGGGGTGCCGCCGGTGGTCGCGGCGGGCGGGGACGGGCGGGGTCAGGTGTGTGAGGACGGCCTGCCGAGCAGCCGGATCGCGCAGGCCGCCAGACAGAGCGCGGCCACAGCGCAGACGATCGGCAGCACGGCCGGACCCGGCGGCCGCTCCAGCCAGGTGACCGCCGCGGCGGCACCGGCGGCGGCCAGGCAGAGCACGGCCGGCGGCCAGGCCACCCCGAACGCCTGCAGGAGCAGGGCGGTCCACAGGGTCGCCGCGAGCAGCAGCGCGGCCGGGCCGGCCCCGGTCAGCAGGGCGGGGGGCAGCAACAGCAGCAGGTAGCCGGTCAGGCAGAGACCGAGGACGCCTGCCGAGCGGAGCACGAAGGCCCTGGGTGTCCGGCTGACCCGCAGCGCGGCGACGGACCAGCCCCGGTAGCGGTAGAGCAGCCACTCGGCCGGCCCCATGCTCAGCGTCAGGACGATCACCGCGTACGGGTGCCGCCGGCCCTCCAGCGTGACCAGCACCGCCGCGGCCAGCCCGAACAGGCCGTACGGGAGGGAGGTGACGAGGCGCGGGCGTGGACCGGCGGCGGCTGCCGGGGTGGCGAGGCCGGCCCGCAGGACGCGGGCGGTGACCGCGAGGGTGGCCAGCAGCGCCAGCAGGGGCAGCCCCACCCTCGGTACGGGGCCGGGCTGCCACCACGGCAGCAGCGCGGCACCCGCGATCAGCGGGGTGAGCGCGGCCAGCAGCAGCCGCTCCCGGCCGAGCACCAGCAGTACGCCCGCCGCCGCGAGGTACAGCGACTGCGCGGCGGCCACCGCCAGGACGGCACCGTCGCCTCCCGCGGGCAGCGCGGCCAGGCCCGTGGCCACGACCGCGCCCAGCGCCGCCCCTGCCAGCAGGGTGCCGGACGCTTCCCGACGGCCCGTCACCAGCCTGAGGTGCGCGCGGTGGCCGAGTGCCTGTCCCCACGCCCAGGAGGCGATGCCCGCCACGATCAGGACCGGGGCGTACCGGTCGACCGGCCACAGCGGGGCGGTGAGCAGGTAGGCCAGGGCGGGCAGCGCGAACAGCACGCCGCGCAGCAGGCAGCGCACCGTGTCGGGCCGCCACGGGTCGGGCGCCGCCGGCGGCTCGGGGTACGTCCGGGGTACCCGCGCGTACAGCGCCGACGCCAGCGAGAACAGGTTCGGGTGGCCGTAGCGCTCGTTGACGACGGCCGCGGACAGGCCGTCCGCCTCCAGCAGCGCGGCCACCTCGTAGGGGTGGACGGCCGGGCCGACGCGGTCGGCCAGTTCGGCGGCGAGCGCGCTGACCGCGTCCTCGTCGGGGCCCTGCCGAGGCACCCGGATGGCGAGCGTCGCGTCGTCCGCCGTGTCGTCCCGTGCCCAGCGGGGACGGCGGCGCCGGGGCCGTGCCAGCCGCAGCGCCAGCGTGTCCTGCTCGGCGCGGCCCGGTTCGAGGGATATCGGCCCGCTCATACGGCGAGACTCCCCGTGCCGGTGACCGCCGGTGCGGGCAGCACGATCCGGGCGGGCGGCTCCTTCGTGACCGTGGCGAGTTCGTGGTAGATCGCGCGGAAGGTGTCGATGGTCTGCCGCAGCGTGAACTGCTCGATCACCCGCAGCCGTGCCGCCTCGCCCATGGCCCGGCGCCGGGCGGGATCGCCCAGCAGGTCCAGCGCGGCGCCGGCCATCGCCTCCGGGTCGCGCGGCGGCACCACCAGGCCGGTGTCGCCGACGGCCTCCCGCACACCGCCGACGTCGGTGGAGACGGTCGCCCGCCCGCACGACATGGCCTCGATCAGCGTGAAGGGGAAGCCCTCACTGATGCTGGACAGCATCACGACGTTGCCGGCCGCGTAGGCGTCCTTGATGTCGTCGACACGTCCCTCGAACGTCACCGCGTCGGCGTGACCCAACTCGGCGGCCAGGGCCTCGCAGCGCTGCCGGTAGGCCTCCCCGCCCCGGGGCGTACCGCCGAACATCCGCAGCCGGGCGGCGGGCAGCCGGGCGCGGACGAGAGCGAAGGAACGGATCAGGGTCTCCAGGTCCTTGATCGGGTCGACCCGCCCGGCCCAGCTCAGGGTGGGCGCCTGCGGCTCGGGGCCGGCCGGGGGGAACGCGGCGGGGTCGACGCCGTTGTAGACGGTGCGGATCGACGCGGGGTCGGCGCCGCCCTGTTCCTCCCACAGCCGGTTGTAGCGGTTGCCGGGGGTGATCAGCGCCGCCCGGCGGTAGCTCTCCTCGGCCAGCAACCGGAAGAAGCCCAGGATCACGGCCTTGACCGGCCAGCGGTAGGGGGCGGTGCGGTAACCGAGGTAGCGCTCGCGCAGGTACACGCCGTGCTCGGTCAACAGCAGCGGTACACCGTGCCGTTCGAGGGCCGCGAGGCCGGGCAGCACGGCGACCCCGCCGCTGACGGCGTGTGCGACGCCGTCCGTTGGCGGTGGCGCGGTCAGCGGGCGCAGGGCGTGCTCGAGCAGGCCGGTGGCGGTGAGCGCGTCGTGCAGTGTCGGCCCCGCCTCGCGTACGGCCAGTCCGGGCCGCCGCCATACGGCGGCCAGGACCGCGATCGCGGTGTCGCCCCGCAGGAAGGGGCTGAGCACTCCGTCCGCCGCCGCCCGTGCCAGTTCGTACAGGGACGGCGCGAAACCCTGCTCGGCCCGTGGGTCGAGCAGCGCGGTCAGGAACCGCTCGTAGGCGCCGGCGACTCGCCGGTGGGCCCTGCCGCGGGGCGGGCGGCCCGCCGGGGCGTCGCCCCACATGGGGACGGACAGGACGCCGCGGACATGGTCCGGCAGGTCCCACACGACCCGCTCGCGGCCGGTGCCGGTGACGGCGATGACGTCGAAGCCGATGTCCGGCATACCGGTGACGAGCTGGTCGCACCACACGCTCACACCGCCGTGACTGTGCGGGTAGGTGCCTTCGGTGAGGAGGGTGACACGGGTCGCGCCGGAGTGCCGCCCGCTGGGGTGAACGTGCATCGGTGTGCTCCACGGCCGGGGTGTGGGTGGTCGTGCCGGTCCCGGCCGCCGACGGGCGGCCGGGACCTCACTGCCGGTGGGCCCGGTCAGCTCCCCGCGCCGGGGGAAAGGGGTTCGGCGACGCCCTCGGGCACGCGGGTGTCCGGTGCCGGTTCGCCGGCCGGGACGGGGCCGGCCGTGTCGGGGGCCGTGGAAGGGGCGGCGGACGCCGGGAGGGTGAGGGTGAGCGGTGCGTCCGCCGCGGTGGTCCATCCGGACCTGTCGCCCGCGTACGACTCTGCGAAGGCGGAGCCGGCCCGCGTGGTGCCCTCGGGCATCGTCGCGGGAATCGCGACGCCGTCGGGGCCCTCGACGGTGAGGGTGGTGCCGATGCGGTAGGCGGTGACCTGGCCGGCCTGTACGGCGCTGCGCCAGGCGGCGCGGCGCTGGAGTTCGGTCCCGATGTCACGCATCCGCAGGTTGACCACCGGGGTGTTCTCCGCGAAGAGCGTGGCGTAGCCGGCGAGCACGCCGTCGAGGACGGGGTAGGCTATGCGGTCCTCCGCCAGGTTCGACTGGTGGATGAAGTGCGGCTTGGGGTCGTTGGCGAGGACGTGGCCGAGGGCGATCTGCCGCTCCAGCGGCACGATGTGGTCCGTGTAGCCGGTGGCGAGGTCGAGCGGGGCGGGCAGGCAGGTGGTGGTGTCCGGGTTGTCCTCGCAGATGCCGCTGCCGCCCTGCGCGCGGCTGGTGTAGATCCAGTTGTACTCGTCGACCTGTTCGGCCGCCCGCCCGGCGTTGTAGAAGACGTTCATCGGGTGGCGGGGAACGGTGGTGGCGGGCCCGACGGTCCGCCCGCCGGACTCGCGGGAGTTGTCCGAGGCCAGCCACTCGATGCCGTTGTCGGCCAGGGCGAGTGCCAGATGGGGGTTGTCCGACGTCTGCTGCGGCAGCACCCGCAGCCCGGAGTGCTCTCCGGTGACCAGTTCACCGTCGTCCACCGGCAGTCCCGCGACCTCGCCCCACACACGGTTGTCGGCGATCTCGTCGGAGATGTCGTCGCGGCTGACCCAGTCGACCGACCCGTCGGCATGGGTGGCGCACCGCCACGGCACGACCGTGGTGTCCTGCCGGCAGCCGAGGAAGGCGTGCGTGTAGGTGTGGTTGACCCAGCGGAACTCGTCGCGCTCGGCGACGAACCGGTCGGCCAGCGCGTCGGCGCCGTCGTTGTCCTCGCGGTGGTCGACGCTGCCGGCTCCGTTGTAGGCGAGGTCGAGGGTGAAGCCGCGCTCGCGCTGCCAGGCCACGGCGTGGTCGACGTCGGCCGCGGTCATGCGGATCGGGTCGGGCGTGGCGTTCGGGTCCGTGCAGTCCACGTCGCCGGGCGTGCAGTTGAGCGTGGAGTTCCAGCGGTCGTCCGCCGCGAAGACGTCGTCGACGTGCACGGCGAAGTAGTTGCGGGACGCGCCCAGGTGGACTCCGCCGGTCATCCACGCGACGATGCCCCGCGCCAGCAGCCGGAACTGCTGCTGGTACCGGTTGTAGACGAAGGTCACGACGAGTTCGCGGCGCCCGTCGTGCCGGTACTCACCCACCAGCGAGCCCCGCTTGGCCGTGCCGGGGATGGCCGCCTCGACGTACGGGGTGAAGTCGGCGCCCGCCATCGGGGTCGACAGGTAGGCGTAGCTCTCGCCGACGGACGGCGAGTTGTCCTCGAACGGCACCACGCCTTCGAGGTAGCCGAACGGCCCGGACCGGCCGGCGTCGGTGACCTGGGCACGCACCCCGTCCACGCTGCCGGAGTAGCCGCCGTACACCGGGTACTGCAGCCCCGCCTCGGGGCGGGCGTAGGTGTAGGCGTCGACCTGCGGGATGTCGTAGGTCCGCTCGTAGGCCGCGAGGGCGGCCATCTCCGGGGAGTTCGCGGGAAACGGGTTGTCGTCGGGCAGTACGACGGCCTGGAACTTGGCGCGGGCCCGGCCGTCCACGGTGTCCGCGAGGAAACCAGGATCGATCACGGGCCGGTCGGCACGCGTGAGGTCGATCTCCGTGTACGGCGTTCCGGCGGCGTCCAGTTCGGCCGCGATGGCGTCGGTGGCCGGGCCGCCGTCGCTCACGACGAGCACCCGCAGATCGACGCGGGCGTCCGCGGCGGCGGGTGCGGCGGTGGCGGGCACACAGACGGCGGCTATCAGCGCGCCCGTCGTGAGCAGGGTGGTGCGTAAGGTCCGCTTCATGCGGTGCTGTCCCCTCCCAGGGCAGGGGTGAGTACAGCTCCGCGGAGCGGACGCACCCCCTTGCGTGCCGCCGGCTTCCCCCTCAGAGACCGGTCGTTCACGCATCCGTCGCGTCAAATGGTGGGGCACCTGTGAAGCTTTTGTGGTCCCGTAGCGAAACCTGACGGAAAAGCGCAGGTGTGCCTGCGGCTCCCGGTCGTCGGGGGACGAGGATCCGGCCACCCGCCACAGACTCCGGCCGGCCGCCGCTTCGGGACCGACTTCGCAGGTGGGAGGGGGAATACGAACCACCGGCGCACCCTGGGGGGCCCGCCGGTGGGGCTGTCGTCGACAGCGAGCTGTCCGCCGGACGACCATGGACCGGTTTCTGGTCATCACGTCCCGCCCGGCACGGGCGTCAGGCGCAGAGCACGCGCGTCTCGGGCGTGTGGACCGGGCCGCCGCCGACGCTCGTGGCGTCGCTGAACTCGGCGTAGAAGTACGAGTAGAAGCCGATGTTCCCGTTGCAGCCGGAGTCCGGGGCGACCTGCAGCGTCAGCGTCACGGTCCGGCTCTGGCCGGGCGGGATGGTCGCGCCGTAGTTGGCGCCGAGGTCGGCGGTGCCGGAGCAGGAGCTGATGCCGCTGGGCGCGGTGAGGGTGCAGCCCGTGAAGGAGTACTTCAGGTCGGGGCGCTGGGTGGTCAGCCAGGTGGGGTCGATCGTCTGGTGGACGAACCAGATGTCGTAGGTCTTGTTGTTCGTGAGGGTCATCGCCACGTTCACGGTGCCGCCGGGCGTGGTGGTGGCCGCGTCCGTGGTGAACGTCAGTTCGGCGGGGGCGGGGGCGGCGCTCGCGGCGGGGGCCAGGCCGAACACGGCGAGGACGAGGGCGAGGACGGTGGTGAGACCCAGGCGTCTCATCAAAGGTGATCGCATGGCCAGGGAGGCTAGGCACGGGGGCGACGGGGCGTCTGCCTCGATCCGAGGCCGTGATCCGGCGACGACCGAAAGCGCGCTTGGCGTGAAGGCCCTGCGGGGAAGTGTGACGGGATGCCGTGGATCGTATACGTGCACGCTGCCGCCGGTGCGGCACACCGGCCGGCGGAGCCACGGCGCGGGGGGCGATGCGCGGGCACCCGCCGGCGGTATTGGCGCGTACCGATCGGGCGGGCGGCTCCCCGGCCCCTGCCGGACCAGGACCTCACCGCTCGATCTCGGTCAAGGTGCGGCTTTTCGGCCTTTGCCCCCGGCTGGGCGCGTGCCGACCCGCGGAGACCGGTGTCCGGGCGTCCCGCTCGCGCGTCCGGCGTCCTCGTGCCGCACGGCGAGCCCCGGCTCGCCACCCCCCAGCCCCAGCGCGGCGCCGGGCAGTCGTGCCGCGACGACCGGCGCGAGGGAGCCGCGCCGCCATTTCCCGCAGGGCCGGGCCCGTACCGTCCCGGCGGCCGGTGACCCGGACGGCGAGGGTGACGGCGGGGCGACACCCTGTCCCCCGCGCGACGCGCCGAGCGCGGCGGCCACGTCGGCTGCGTCGCCGGCGCGCTCTCCTTCGCCTACTACCGCCGGGGCCTCGAGGCAAGCGGAGGCACCGGCAACGAGATCACCCCGGCCCGCGCGGTCGCGGACGGCATGTACTGCGCGCTCGCGCGGGCCACCAGGCCCCGCGGTCGGCCACGGCTCAGGCGCCCGTGCCCCCTGCGGAGCCCTGACACGCGCGGGCGATGAGCAGGGCCACGTCGTCGTGGTCACCCCCGTCACGCAGGGTGTGCAGCAACAGGTCGCAGGTGGCGTCCAGCGGCCGGGCGGGGTCGTCGAGGGCGGCGAGGAGGGCGTCCAGGCACGAGTCGATCGGCAGGTCACGCCGCTCCACCAGACCGTCGGTGTAGAGCACCAGCTGATCTCCCGGTGCGAAGTCGACGGTGGTGGCGTCGAAGTCAATGCCGCAGCCGCCCAGAGGCGCGCCCGTGGGCAGGGTGAGGAGATCGCGGGCGCCGCCGGAGCTGAGCAGGACCGGCGGCAGGTGCCCGGCGAGGGAGACGCAGCACTGCCCGATGCCGGGGTCGAACACGGCATAGACGCAGGTCGCGAGGGTGTCCAGACCGTCAGTGATGTGGTCGAGGTGATGCAGGACCTGGTCGGGCGCCAGATCGAGTTCGGCCAGCGTACGCGTGGCGGTGCGCAGCTGCCCCATGGCCGCGGCGGCCGCCACGCCGCTGCCCATGACGTCACCGACGACGAGCGCCGTCTTGTCGCCCGCCAGGGGAATGACGTCGAACCAGTCGCCGCCGATCTCGATGGTGGCCTGCGCGGGGCGGTAGCGGTAGGCGACGTCGAGACCGGGGCGCTGCGCAGGGGGGTGCGGCAGCAGGCTGCGCTGCAGGGTGAGGGCGGTGCGGCGCTGCTCTTCCACGGCACGGTGCCGGTCGGTGACGTCGACGCTGGAGGTGGCCACTCCCAGCACCTTCCCGTTGGGGGCTTCGAGCCGGTAGAACGAGATCGACCAGGCGTGATCGTTGTCCGGGTCGGCCGCCGTGCGGCCCACGGTGTACTGGTCCAGGATCGGGATCCCGGTGGCGAGGACCTCGCGCATGGCTGCCTCGAAGGACTCGTCGAGGAAGGGCAGCACCTCGCCGACGTGGCGGCCGACGTGCTCGGCGGCCGGCACGCCGTTCATCCGTTCCTCCGCGGGGTTGACGGAGATGTACCGGAGCTCGGTGTCGAGCATTCCCAGCCCGATCGGGGACTGGGACACCAGCTGGTCCGACAGGGACAGGTTCCGCTCCACCCGCCGCAGTGTCGCCTGGTCCGCGGCCAGCCCCAGCGCCCAGTACTCGCGCTGGTCGTCCAGCAGTCGCATGTTGCGGAACTCCACCAGGCGCGTGCTGCCGTCCTTGTGCCGGATGGGGAAGACCCCCGCCCAGCTCCGGCCGTCCCGCATGACCTGGGCGAACAGTGCCAGCACCGTGTCGAGGTGCTCCTCGTCGATCAGCAGGCGGCCGGCGTACTGGCCGACGGCCTCGTCGGCCGTGTAACCGAAGAGGATCTCGGCCTGCGGGCTCCAGAGATCGATCCTGCCCGCGGAGTCGAGGAGGACGGCGGCCACGTTCAGCACGTCGAGCAGGCCGCCCGGCCCCGACGCGACCACACCCGCCGCGCCGGGCTCACCCCGGAACGGTTCGGTCGCACCCATGCCCAAGGCTCCCTCCGGCCGCCGATCGCACTGCCGTCCGCCGGACAGGACCGCGAGTCGGCCGGCGTCCGTACTCCGGCCACTCCATCCTGCCTCTCCGCCACCGACGCGCGCACGCCAACCGCTGGGCCGACGGCCCGGCCGGCTCCTCGGCGGCAGGCCGGGCGGCCGGCACCCGGAGCGGATCGCCGGCCCGCGGGGAGATCACGGCGCACGGTTCGAAGGGCTGTCCGGCGGCAGGTCGCCGCGTACGTGCCGCGGCGGGGGCCACGACGGTGCCGGAGGCGGTGACGGTCCCCCTTCCGGACGCCCGGCGGCGCCCGCCGTTGGAAAGTCTGCCGGTGGTGTCCATACGCACCGGGTGCGAGTCGCGGCTCGGGGATGGTGTCCGGATCTGACACGCGGCGGCCCGCCGGGGTGGACGGGCCGCCACGCCGGTGCTGTCGGATCAGTCGCGGTTGACGACGAACTGCGAGCCCGGCTCGACGCAGACGTCGCCCTGCGCCGATTCGGTGATGGTCACGTTCGTCAGGGTCGCGCTGCCCCTGGCTCCGCTCATCGCGAGGACACCGCAGCCGCCCACCGACTTGTCGATGCGGACGTCGGAGACCTTCACGCCCGGCATCGCGCCGCCGCCCGTCTTGAACTGGATGCCGTCGTAGGTCGAGTCGTGGATGTCGGTGTCACGGATGGTGACTCCGGGAATGTCCGGTCCCTGCGCGAAGAGCGTGATCGCGCCGAACTCCTGTGCCTCGCCCCAGAACGCCCCGCCCGTGCGGTACAGCGCGTTGTCGGCGATGAGGGTCTGCCCGGAGAAGGGCAGCGGGTCGTGGTCGGTCGCCAGCATGATCCCCGGGTAGTTCATGGTGTCGGAGACCACGTTGCTCTCGATCGTGTTGCCGTAACCGCCGTAGACGGCGATGCCGTTGGCCCGCCAGGGCAGCTGGATCGTGTTGTTGCGGAAGTGGTTGTCGTGGCCGACGTCCACCGAGGTGTCCTTGACGTACTTGCTGGCCCAGACCGCCAGGGCGTCGTCGCCGGTGTTGCGGAAGGAGGAGTTGTGGACCGTCGAGTTGCGGGTGCCGTTGGCGAAGTTGATGCCGTCGGCGTAGGTGTTGCGGATCCGCATGCCGGTGAACTCCAGGCCGTCTCCGGGGCCCCACAGCTCGGGGATGTTGGAGTAGTCCCGGCCGGCCCAGACACCGACGTTGGCGTGCTCGATCCACACGTTGCTGATCTTGGTGTTCTTGCCGAACCGGCCGTTGAGACCGACGCCGCCCTCGGCGCCCGCGTCGCCGCCGCGGATGGTGCCGGAGCCGAAGATGGCGATGTCGGAGATCTGCGTGTTGTGGTCGATGTCGAAGCCGAAGTTGCCCTCGTGCGGGTGGTTGATGCCGCCCGCCTGGTGGGGCGGGGTCAGCGTGTACAGCTGCGCGTGCCACATGCCGGCGCCGCGGATCGTCACGTCACGGATGCCGACCTGGTTGTGGGTGCCGCGGTCGAGCGGGTCGTCGGTGAGGATCTTCTGCTCCTGGCGCCACTGCCCGGCGGGTATCCACACGCAGGCGATCTCGCCCTTCTGGTCGGCGGTGACGGCGCGCTGGAGGGCGTCGGTGTCGTCGATGCCGTCGTTGGGGACCGCGCCGTACTCGGTGATGGAGGTGCAGGCGGCCGGCTTGGCGGCCGGGGGCGCGACCTGCTCCAGGTCGATCAGGTCGATGATGTAGAAGTCGGCGGTGTCGCCCGTGTCCCGCTGGAGACGGAACTTCGTGCCCGCCGGATACGACCGGGTCAGCAGGGCGTTCGACTCGTCGAAGAGGCGCCGGGCGTCACCGCCGGGCCGGTTGGTGAGTCCCTCCGGGTCGTCGGTGCTGCCGTAGAGCCAGCTGTGCTTGGAGGACAGCGTCAGCTTGCGGACGAAGGTGTCGTCGGCGTACAGGCTGATGGTGGCCTCGCGGCCGCCGCCGGCCGCGGAGTCGGGGATGGAGTTGCGCACGACGACGGAGTTGGCGGCGTTCGTGGAGGTGAACTCCACGTAGTCGCCTGTGCTGTTGAGGCGGACCGACTGGCGCCCGGAGGACTCGGTGGCGAAGTTGGTGTGCCCGAAGGTGCGCTTCTTGTCGGCGGTGAGCAGCGTTCCGCTGTAGCGGGCGTCCTCGGCCTCGTACTCGGTGTACGGGACCGCGGCTCCGCGTCCGACGACGATGGAGCGGGCGAAGACGTTGTTGTTCTCGTCGGTCTCGGCGAGAGTGCCGGTGGCGTCGGCCGTGGCGGTGAGGGTCGCGCCGCCGCTGGTGGCCGTCCAGGTGCCGCTGATGGCGACGTTCGCCGTCTGCCCCGCGGCGATGGCGCCCGTGATGCCCTGCAAGGTGGTGCCGCCGACGGTGAGGCGGGTGACGGTGCCCGCCGGGACGCCGGTGGTGCCGCGGTTGTCGACCGCGACGGTGAAGGAGACGGGCGTGCCGACCGCGGGTGCCGCCGGGTGGGTGGTGATACCGGTGACCCGCAGGTCCGGCCCCGGGCTCCGGGTGACGGTCAGCTTGGTCGCCGCTGTGCGGCTGTTGTTGCCGTTGTCCAGCTCGGCGACCGTGTCCGTCGGATCGACGGCGGCGGAGACGGTGTACGAGCCCATGGGGCGCCGGCCGACGGGGACGCCGACGGTGGTGGACGCACCGGCGGCGAGGGCGGCGACCGGGGCGGAGCCGGCCACGGTGCCTTCGACGCTGACATGGGTGGTCGTCGCGGGCGCCGGGGCGGTGCCGGCGTTGCGGACGGTGGCCCGGACCGTCACGTCGTCCGCCTCGGACGGGGAGGCCGGGGTCCAGGTCAAGTCGGTCAGGACGAGGTCCGGCGCGGGTGCGGCCGTGCCGAGGACCTGGACCTCCGCGACCTGGGCGCCGGGGGCTCCGGTGTTGGAGAAGAAGGTGAGGCGGACGTCGGCGACGCGGCCGGTCACCGGGATGACGACGGAGTTCTGGCCCGAGGAGGGGCTGAAGGCATAGGTGCTACGGGCCTTGAGCGAGGTGAAGTCCGGGGAACCGTGCGCACGGCCCAGGACCTCCAGGGACTGGGTCCTCGGTCCCCAGATCTGGTCCGGGTTCAGCTTGACGACCACGGCCTCGACGTCCGCGTCCGCGCCGAGCCTGACCGTCAGGCCGGCGAGGAAGCCCGCCGACTCCCAGTAGGTGCCGGTGTTGTCGTCGTTGGCGTTCGCCGCCACGTAGTTCTGCGTCGTCGAGGTCGCCTCGATCGGCTTGTTCCGTGCCAGGTTCGTCCCTTCGACCGGTGGGTCGACCGGGCCCGAGCCGTCCTCGCCGTAGACCTCGAGCTCGGACAGCTGGGCGGCGTTCCAGCCCGTGTTGGACGCCACCTGCACCCGGACGAACCGGGCGGTCGCGGTGGGCAGGTCGATGTTCGCGGTGTTCGCCTGGGACGGGTCGAAGGAGCGCGCCTGCCCGGCGGCGAGGGTGCTGAAGGAGGTTCCGTCGGTGCTGCCGAGGACGGCCAGCGTCTGGGAGCGCGCCTCCCAGCCGGTGGGCAGCTTCAGGACGACCCGATCGAGGGATGTCCGGGCGCCCAGGTCGACCTGCACCCACTGCGGGAAGGAGCCCGTCGGGCCCTCCCAGTACGACTGCTGGCTTCCGTCGGTGACATTGGCCGCCGGGTAGCCGCCGTGCGCTCCCCCGGCCGTCGCCGCTCTCCCGAGGGCGAGGTTGGTCTCCGCCGCGGCATGAGCGGGGGCGGGTAGCAGTCCGACGACGAGCAGGCCCGCTGTCAGCAGACCGACCCCCAGCCGCCTGCTCGGATGTGTGCCTCTCATGGTGGCCTCTCCACGATCCGGGCGCGGCGCGTGACCTCTCGCCGTCTCCCGGAGGCGGGTGTGAACGCGCGCACGCGAATGCCTGGAGGAGGGGCGAGGAGATCACGCGCGGGACCCAGCATGACTCCAATAAGGAACGGCGACGGCAGGACGATTTCTTGAGTGATTCTGTAACTCATTTGCATCGCCAAGGTGACAGGTTTCTACTGCCTGGCAGCTTTGTCAACGGTTCCGTCATGCACACGGCAGACGAGAGCCACCGGAAAGACGACGGCACCGGTAACGGGCCCGCCGAGGGGCCACGGCGATACCGGTGCCGTGGGGTGACGCGACGTCAGATGGGCAGAGGGATGCGGTGCTTGGGCGCGATCAGCGGACCGGCGGCGGGGCGGTCGATCCACGCACGACGAGCTCGGGCTCGAAGAGCAGCTCGCCGGGGTGTGCGTGGGTCCCCTGGATCTGGGCGCACAGCAGGTCCACCGCCGCGCGGCCCATGGCCTCGATGGGCTGACGCACCGTCGACAGGGGCGGTTCGGTGCAGGTCATGAAGGCCGAGTCGTCGTAACCCACGACCGACACCTCGGAGGGGACGGCGAGCCCCCGCCGGCGGGCGGCCCTGATGGCCCCGAGGGCGAGCGGGTCGCTGGCGCACACGATGCCGGTGACCCCGCGCTGCAGCAGCCGGGCCGCCGCGGCCTGCCCCCCTTCCAGTGAGAAGATCGTCCGCTCGACGAGCTCGTCGGCCCACGGCATGTCAGCGGCCTTCGCCGCCGCCGCGGCGGCCTCCAGCTTGCGACGCGAGGGCACGTGATCGGCGGGACCGAGGACCAGGCCGATCCGCTCATGGCCGAGCGAGGCGAGGTGCCGCCAGGCCTGCTCGACGGCGACGGCGTCGTCGCATGCGACACAGGGGAAGTCCAGCCCCTCTATCGACGCGTTGACCAGGACGACGGGGATCTTCCGCTCCGCCAGCTGGTGGTAGTGGTCGTGCGGCGCGTCGGCCTGCGCGAAGAGCCCGCCGGCGAAGATCACGCCCGAGACCTGCTGCTGGAGCAGCAGGTCCACGTAGTCGGCCTCGGAGACACCCCCACGGGTCTGCGTGCACAGCACGGGTGTCAGCCCCTGCTGCGCCAGCGCCGCGCCGATGACCTCGGCGAACGCGGGGAAGATCGGGTTCTGCAGCTCCGGGAGCACGAGGCCGACGAGCCGCGCGCGCTCTCCGCGCAGCTGGGTCGGCCGCTCGTAGCCGAGGACGTCGAGGGCGGTGAGCACGGACTGACGGGTCGCCTCGGAGACCCCGGGCTTGCCGTTGAGGACACGGCTGACCGTCGCCTCGCTGACCCCCACCTTCTTCGCCACCTGAGCAAGTCGTCGCGTCATACACGCAACGCTAGCGCAAAACCGATGCAAGTTGTGTAAGTGGATTGCATCATTTCCTTTCCGGAATCCATCAACGGTCCGGCACGGACTCCCGCTCAGGCCCGCAGCCACACGGCCGTGTCCCGCGGCAGCGCTCCGTCGGTGTCGAGCGGACCGCTGGCGAGGAGCAGCCGTTCATGCCGCGGAAGGACGGCCGGCCGGTCCGAGAGGTTGACGACGCAGAGCAGGCCGCCCGCACGGGCGAAGGAGAGGACACCCTCCTCGGACGGCTGCCAGGACAGGGCGCCGTCGCCCAAGCCCGGCTCGGACCGGCGCAGCCGCAGGGCCTCGCGGTAGAGCGTGAGCATCGACTCCGGCTCGGTGCGCTGACGGTCTACGGCGCGGCGGGCCCAGTCGGGGGGCTGCGGCAGCCAGGGATCCGACGTCGCCCCGAAGCCGTACGACGGTGCCTCGGCCTCCCAGGGCAGCGGCACCCGGCAGCCGTCGCGGCCCGGATCGACGCCGCCGGAGCGGAAGTACATGGGGTCCTGGATGCGCTCCGGCGGTATGTCGGCCTCGGGCAGGCCCAGTTCCTCGCCCTGGTAGAGGTAGACGGAACCGGGCAGGGCGAGGGTGAGCAGCGCCGCGGCACGGGCCCGCCGGGTGCCGAGAGCAAGGTCGGTGGGGGTGCCGAAGCGCTTCTTGGCGAAGTCGAACCCGGTGTCCTCGCGGCCGTAACGGGTGACGGTCCGGGTCACGTCGTGGTTGCAGAGCACCCAGGTGGCGGGGGCGCCGACGGGGGCGTGCTCGGCGAGGGTCGCGTCGATGGTGCGGCGCAGCCGGTCCGCCTCCCAGGGGCAGGTGAGGAAGTTGAAGTTGAACGCGGTGTGGAGTTCGTCGGGGCGCAGATAGCGGGCGAAGCGTTCGGCGTCGGGCAGCCAGACCTCGCCGACGAAGACGGCCCCGTACTCGTCGGCGATCGCCCGCCAGGAGCGGTAGATGACGTGCAGGTCGTCCTGGTCGATGTAGGGGTGGGGATCGACGCCCTCCACGAAGTCGGCGAGCGCGGGGTCCTTCACGAGCAATGCGGCGGAGTCGATCCGCACGCCCGCGACACCGCGCTCGAACCAGAAGCGCAGTACCTCCTCGTGCTCCCTGCGGACGTCCGGGTGGGCCCAGTTGAGATCGGGCTGCTCGGGCGTGAACAGGTGCAGGTACCACTCGCCGTCGGGGACGCGGGTCCACGTGGCACCGGAGAACTGGGAGGGCCAGTCGTTGGGCGGGAGTTCGCCGTTCGCCCCGCGTCCGGGCCGGAAGTGGAAGCGCTCCCGCTCGGGACTGCCGGGTTTGGACGCCAGCGCAGCCCGGAACCAGGCGTGCTGGTCGGACACGTGGTTGGGGACGATGTCGATGATGACCCGGACACCGAGGGCGGCGGCCTCGGCGATCAGCTTCTCGGCCTCGTCGAGGGTGCCGAAGGCGGGGTCGATGGCGCGGTAGTCGGCGACGTCGTATCCGCCGTCGACCATCGGGGAGGCGTACCAGGGGGTGAACCAGACTGCGTCCACGCCGAGTTCGGCGAGATGGGGCAGTCTCGCCCGGACTCCCGCGAGGTCCCCTGTTCCGTCGCCGTCGCCGTCGGCGAAGCTGCGCGGGTACACCTGGTAGATGACGGCGTCCCGCCACCAGGCGTCGGAGCGGGACGAGTGAGGGGCTGCCACGGGGCATTCCTTTCGGGCAGGGCGGATCTTCGCCGTCGGCCCGGATCAGCGGGGCGTCGGACGGGCCGGCGGCGAAGGCTTCGGTGGGGAGGGCTGACCGGGGGCGGGGCGGACCGGGGGCGGGGCGGACCGGGCGGGAATCAGCCCTTGAGCCCGCCGGCGGTGAGGCCGCTCATGATGTTGCGCTGGAAGACCAGGAAGATCAGCAGGGTGGGCAGGGAGGCGATGGTCAGCGCGGCGATCAGCACGTTCACCGGCACGCCGTTGGACAGCGAGTAGATGCCGACGTTGAGCGTCTGCTTGGCGGGGTCGGGCAGGGTGAGCATCGGCCAGAGGAAGTCCTTCCAGACACCGACCACCGCGAAGATCGACACCACGCCCAGGATGGGACGGGAGATCGGCAGGACGATCGCCCACAGGGTGCGCATCGGGGACGCACCGTCCATGGCGGCGGCATCCAGGAGTTCCTTCGGGATCGAGTCGAAGAACCGCTTCAGCAGGAAGATGTTGAACGCGTTGGTGACGGACGGCAGCCAGATCACCCACGGGGTGTTCAGCAGGTTGCGCTCGACGATCGGCACGTCCAGGACCGTCAGGTACTGCGGGACGACGAGCACGGTCGCCGGGATCATGAGCGTGGCGAGCATCATGCCGAGGATCGCCTTGCCCAGCACGGGACGCAGCTTGGACAGCGAGTACGCGGCGGCCACGTCGAGGACCAGCTGGAACCCGAGGGCGCCGAAGGCGTAGTAGAGGGTGTTGAAGAGCAGGGAGGACAGGTCCATGACCTCCCAGGCGCGGCTGTGGTTGTCGGGCGTGAAGGTCTCCGGCAGCAGGGTCGGCGGTGTCCGGACGACCTCCTGGGTGTCCTTGAAACCGCTGGAGACAAGCCAGTACAGCGGTCCGAGGAAGACCAGGGTGAAGCCGCCGACGACCAGGGTGAAGACGGTCCGGTGGACCGCCTTGGCGCGGGGCTTGGCGCGCTGCGCGGGCGAGATGAGCGTACGCGTGGACATGGTGTCTCTCCCCTGGCCTACTCGTCCTCGGCGCGGCTGAGCTTCACGTACGCCGCGGAGAATCCGGCGAGCAGTACGAGCAGGAGCAGGCCGAGCGCGGCCGCCGCACCGTAGTTGTTGAAGTTGAAGGCGTACTGGTAGATGAGGTAGACGACCGTGGTGGTGGAGCCCTCCGGGCCGGCGCCGCCGGTGAGCAGGAACGGCTCGACGAAGACCTGCATGGTCGCGATGACCTGCATGAGCAGCATCAGGGAGAGGACGAGGCGGGTCTGCGGGATGGTGACGTGCCAGATCTTGCGGAAGAGCCCGGCGCCGTCGAGTTCGGCCGCCTCGTACAACTCGCCGGGAATGCCCTGGAGGGCGGCCAGGTAGACGAGTGCGGCGCCGCCCATGTTCATCCAGGTCGAGGCGATGACGACGGAGAGCATGGACAGGTCCGGGTCCTGGAGCCATTGCTGCTGCGGCAGGTGGAGGAAGCTCAGCAGCTCGTTCAGCAGCCCGTATCCGGGGTCGTAGAGGTACTTGAAGAGCAGGACCGAGGCGACCGGCGGCAGCATCACCGGCAGGTAGACGAGGAGCCGGAGGTATCCCTGCCCGTGGTGGAGCTCGTTGATGACGATCGCCACGACGAACGGGACGGCGAAGCCGAGGACCAGCGCCAGCACGGTGAACAGGAGGGTGTTGCGCCACGCCTGCCAGAAGGCCGGATCGTTGAGGACGGTGGTGAGGTTCTCCAGGCCGACCCAGGTCGTCTGCCCGCCCTCGGTCTTCTGGAAGGCCAGGAGGAACTCCCTGACCATGGGATACCAGGAGAACACCGCGAAGCAGATCACGGCTCCGATGAGGAAGCCGTGCGCGGTGAGGTTGCGCCGCAGGCTCCTGGCGAACCGGCCACCGGGCGGTACGGGGCCGGCTTCGCGGGGCGGGCAGTGGCGGGGAGGTCCTGCCTTGCTCGGGGTCAGGCTGGGGGCCGACATCGATGCTCCTTGGTGCTGGACTCGCCTTGTCTGCTGCCGGGGCGGGCGGGCCGCCGCCGGGCGGGGCGGCCGCGGTCGGCAACCGGCCCGCCCGGTCATGTCACTGGTTGGCCAGGACCTGGTTGACCTGCGTCTCGGCGGTGGACAGGAGCTTGCCGACGTCGGCGTTGCGGTTGGTGAGGATGCCGGACATCACGTTGTCGAGGACCTTGTAGATCTCCTGCGCCTTGGGCGGCTCGGCCTTGCCCGCGACGGGGTTGTCCATGAACGTCCTGAAGTTGGCGACCGGCATGGTGGCGTGCTCCGCGCGGGCGGCGTCGTCCTTGGTCTTGGACTCGTTCAGCCAGAAGTTGGGCTGCGGGACACCGACGGGCAGGCCGTCCGCCTTCGCGCGCGCCCAGTCGAACTGGCCCTTGCCGACGGTGAGGTTCTTGAAGTTGAGCCAGGCGACGGCGGCCTTGATCCTGTCGCCGGAGATGCCCTGCTTGATCATGTAGTTGTTGCCGCCGGCCAGGGTGTTCTTGCCGCCGGGTATCGGGCCCATGCCGAAGTTCTCGTACTTCGCGCCGAGTTGCTGGACCATGTACGCGATGTCGTCGGGGGCGGCGAGGAACATGCCGAGCTTGTCGGTGGCGATCTGCTTCTGCAGGTCGCCCCACTTCAGCAACTGGGTCTGGCCCATGCTGTCGTCCTCCCACCGCATGGCGTGGAGGTTCTCGGCGACCTGCCTGCCGAGCTCGTCGTTGAAGGCGGCCTTCCTTCCGCTCGCGTCCACGATGTCGCCGCCGAGGCTGTACATCTGCGCGGTGAAGTGCCAGCCGCCCGTGTTGCCCGCGCTGTACTCGCCGAAGCCGGCGACGCCCTTGCCGAGGCCGGCGATCTCCTTCGCCGCGGCGCGGACCTCGTCCCAGGTGCGCGGCGGGCCGTCGGGGTCGAGGCCGGCCTGCTCGAAGAGCTTGCGGTTGATCAGCAGGCCCATCGTGTAGTTGCTCGTGGGCAGTCCGTAGAGCTTGCCGTCGTGCTTGAGTGAACCGAGGACGTCGGGGTCGATGTCCTTCAGCAGCGGCACGGTCTTGTCGTTGACGTACGCGGAGATGTCGGCGGCGCCGTCGTGGTCCAGCACCTGAGCCAGGTCGGTGAAGTACGTGTAGAAGACGTCCGGCTGGGACTTGGCCTTGAGCATGGCGGTGAAGCGCGGCGGCTCCAGGCACTGGCCCGGGGTGGAGCGGCCCTCGATGGTGACGTTCGGGTAGGTCTTGTTGAACTCGGTGACGTCCTCCTTCCACTCCTTCAGCTCGGCCGCCTTCGCCGCCGGAGGCATGCAGTCGATCGTGATCGTCACCTTCGTCCCCGGGTCCAGCGGGGCGGACGGATCTGACGAGCCGCTCCCCTCGGCACCGCCGCCGTCGTCGCTGCTGCTCGTGCCGCAGGCGGCGAGGGCGGTCAGGGTCAGGGCGGAGACGAGGGCGACCGCGCCGGCGCGGCGGGTACGGCGGAACCGGGCACTTCTCATGGTGGACCCCTTCGGGCATGAACGTGGAGGTCGCCCCACCACCGGTCGGCTGATGCGTTGTGGGGCGGGCCACACTCAACCACCCCCGACAAGTGAACGCAAGATATCGCGTTGACTTCGAAATTGCTCGACAATCAGCTGTCAGAGGGGTGCGGTCCACTGGGATCAGCGGACCGAACCCTGCAAGGCGCACGCCTGGGCCGGGATTGTGGGCCGTGGGCCGGCTCGGTCAAGGGCCACTGTTCGGTTGTCGGTGCCCTGCCCGGCGTGGGTCACGAGCGGCAGGCGTAGGCCGACGGGGCTGGGGGCGGGGCGTACGCCGAGGGAGGTGGAGACCGGGGCCGTATGAGGCCCGTGCTGCCGCCGAGTTCGCCCGCGTTCCGGAACCCGGCGTCCGCCTCGGCATCACCGACGTCCGGCCTTCCGAGGAGCTCGGGGTCAGTACGCGCACCCTGCACCGCGACCTCGCGCTGCTGCGGGAGACGGGAGTCCCCGTCGAGGCGACCGGAGGACCGGCGGCGGGCTGCGCCTCGCACCCGGCTGGTCTCTCGGCCGGGTCCACCTCAACGAGTCCGAGGCGCTCGGCCCGCTTCTCAGCCTCACCTTCGCCGAGAAGGCCGGTCCCCCACTGCTCCTGGACTACCCGCGCTCGATCACCCGCAAGGTCGCAGCGGCGTCCGCGCCGGCGCGGGCACGCCGGATCCTCGCGCTGCGCCGGCGGATCCTGATCGGGCAGGCCGCATCCGTGCCGGTGCCCGCCGGCTGCACCGCACCCCGCCGGCGCTGACGAAAGCACTGCTCGACGCGTTTGCGCGGCGTCGCACCGCCCTGGTGTCCTATGAGGACCGGCACGGCGCGGTCACCGAGCGCCGGATCCAGCCCCAGCTCCCCCAGCACGACATGCCGGTCCGGTACGCCCTGGCGTGGGTCGGCTACGGGACGACGGAGGATGCGGACAGTCCAGCCCCCTCGTTCCCTCACGACCCCAGTCCAGGAGGACGGAAACATGCCCGCTGAACGGCCATCATTGCTGATCTTCGACGTGAACGAGACCCTCAGCGACCTGACCCCGCTGCGCGGCCGGTTCCAAGGGATCGGCGCCCCGGAGGACCTGATGCCGCTGTGGTTCGCCGGGATTCTCCGCGACGGGTTCGCGCTCGCGGCAGCCGACGCCTATGCCGACTTCGCCGGCCTCGCCCGCGACAGTCTGCGCGCACTGCTGGCGGGAACGGCGCACGAGCCCACCGATCTGGAGGCCGCCGTCCACCACGTGGTGTCCGGATTCGCCGAGTTGGAGGTACACCCTGACGTAGCAGCCGGAGTGCGGGCGCTACGCGCGGCCGGATACCGATTGGTGACCATGACCAACGGCAGCAGCGCCCTCACCGAGGGGCTCCTGGACAGGGCAGGCGTCCGGGACTGCTTCGAGGCGTTGTGGGACGTCACCGGTCCTCGCCGCTGGAAGCCGCACCCGCGCGCCTACCGCTACGCGGTCGATCAGGCCGGCGTTCGTCCTGCGCAGGCCATGCTCGTGGCCGTCCACCCGTGGGACGTCGACGGCGCTCAGCGGGCGGGACTGGTCGGGGCCTGGCTGCGGCGCGGGCGCACCGCCTACCCGCGCTCGCTGACCGAGCCCGCACTTGCCGCTGAGGACCTCGCAGAACTTGCGTGCGTCATCGGCTGATCGCCATGGCGGCCATCGCCACGCGGGTGGCCGCGTCGGCGCATCCACCGCGGCGGCCTCGGCATTGGGCATGGGCATGGGCATGGGCATGGGCATGGGCATCTGGATCGTCGGTCTCCGTGCCGGTCATGGACACCACGACGATCACTCTGGTCGCGGGGCTCCTCGGCTCCGCCGACTTCTTCGTCGGCCGGCTGGTCCACCTGACGATCACGCTGTTCCCCAACGAGGGCCGGGTCCGCTTCTTCCCGGTCTCCGCCGACGGCAACGCCCTGCCCTGCGCCATCATCACCCCGAGCGCCGCCTTCGGTGAGATGGTGCTCCTCGGGCAGCGGATGTACGCGCGCAGGCCGACGTCACCGAACCGTAAGCACCCGCCCTGCCTCCACGCGCCCGCCACCGGCTTACAGTTCGACCGACCCCGATCACCAGGAGCTGTCCTTCATGCGTGCCCGTCTGCTCTTCCCGACTGTCATGGCCGCCACCGCGCTGACCCTGGCCGGTTGCGGCACCCAGGACAACACCGCCTCCAACGGCCCAGCGGCCTCGGCCAGTCCTACGACGTCCGGCACTTCGACGGCGGAACAGGACAGCGTGGGAACGTCAGCGGTTCCCGAGGCACTCCGGTTCACCGGCACGACCGTGGACGGCCGGCCCTTCGACGCAGCCACACTGGCGGGCAAGCCCACCGTGCTGTGGTTCTGGGCCCCCTGGTGCCCCACCTGCAAGGCCCAGGGCCCCGAAACCGCCAAGGTCGCCGCCCAGTACCAGGGCAAGGCGCACGTGATCGGGGTCGCCGGACTCGACAAGCGCCAGGCCATGCAGGACTTCGTCAAGGACACTGGAGTCGGCAGCTTCCCGAACCTGTCCGACGAGGCCGGGGAGATCTGGAAGAAGTTCGAGATCACCCAGCAGAGCTTCTACGTGGTTCTCGACAAGGACGGAAAGGCGGTCTTCACCGGCAGCCTCCCGGCGGGCGACGGCCTCGCCGACAAGTTGAGCCCCCTCGTCGGCTGAACCGCCATGTCCGACCTGCCCCTCGCCCTCGCCCTCACCGCGGGCATGCTCGCGGCCGTCAACCCCTGCGGCTTCGCCCTCCTTCCCGCCTACCTCTCCCTCCTCGTCCTCGGCGACGACCACCCCACCCGCGCCGCCGCCCTCACTCGTGCCCTGGTCGCGACTGCCGCGATGACCGCCGGATTCGCCGCGGTGTTCGCCCTGTTCGGACTCGCCATCGCACCCGTCGCCGGCCAAGTGCAGCAACACCTGCCCTGGTTCACCATCGGCTTCGGACTGCTGCTCACGCTCGTCGGCGGCTGGCTCCTCGCCGGCCGCAGCCTGCCCGCGCTGGGCCCCAGACTGCGCCGCGCCCCCGCCGTCACCCGCTCCCTGCCGTCCATGGCCCTGTTCGGTGCCGCCTACGCCGTCGCCTCCCTCGGCTGCACCATCGCCCCCTTTCTCGCCATCGTCGTCTCCGCCTTCCGCAGCGGATCCACCCTCGAAGGCATCACCCTGTTCACGGCGTACGCAGTCGGCATGGGCCTGATCGTCGGCACCGCCGCCCTGTCGGTCGCCCTCACCCGCAGCGCCCGCGTCGGCCGCATGCGCCGCTTCGGCTCCGTCGCCTCACGCACCGGCGGCGGCCTCCTGCTCCTGGTCGGCGCCTACGTCGCCTACTACGGCTGGTACGAGATCCGCGTCCAGGACGACCCCACCACCCAGGACCCCGTCATCGACACCGCCGGAACGGTCCAGCGCGCCCTCGCCGACGCCCTGGACGCAGCAGGCCCGGGAGTCATGGCCGTCGTCCTCGCCGTCCTGCTCGTCATCGGGGTCGTGGCACTCCGCCTACGCCCCCGTACGGCATCCAGGAAGTCGACGGAGCCCGACAAGGCACCTGCCCCCTAGGCAGGCCGCGACACCAGGGCATCCGTCGATCCGGCGCGGCTACCCGGCTGAGCCGGCGGGTCCGGGCAGTCGGTGGTGACACCTACCCGCCACCTTCTGGTCAGATCTCCTCCTGCGAGCCTGAACCTCTACCCGTCAGGGACCCGCACAGCGTGCGCGTGCCGCTGAGTCGCCTGCACTCCTGGGCCGGCCGTCCGGCGTCCCGGTCCGCTCAGGCAGGGTACGCGTGCGTCTGCGTCGCCTTCACCGTCGCCCAGACCTCACCTCCGGGGCGGAGCCCCAGTTCGGCGGCGGCGATGGTGGTGAGGTCGGCGGCGAGGGGGAGTTCGCCGGTGAGGGCGGCGCGGATCTGGTCGCCGTGGGTCTCCAGGCCGGCGACCTCGCAACGCCAGTGGTTGCGGGCGCTGGAACCGGCGGGGCGGTCCCGGTGCAGGGTGACCGCGCTGGGCGGGAAGGCGACGAAGACCGGGCCGGTGAGGTCCTCCGTGGTGGTGATCGCGGGCCCGTCGTCGATCTGGACTGTCTGTCCTGCGGCCAGTCCGCGGTAGAGGTTCAGGCCCACCAGATGGGCGATGTAGTCGGTGCGCGGACGGCGGGCGATGTCGGCGGGGGTGCCCTCCTGCACGACACGGCCGTGCTCGATGACGACGAGGTGGTCGCCCAGGACCATCGCGTCCAGCGGGTCGTGCGTGACCAGCACGGCGACCGCCTCGAAGCCGGCCAGGTGACGGCGGAGTTGGGCGCGGACGTCGAGCCGGGTACGGGCGTCGAGGGCGGCCAGCGGTTCGTCGAGCAGCAGCAGACGCGGGCGGGTGGCCAGGGCGCGGGCCAGCGCGACACGCTGGGCCTGGCCGCCGGAGAGCCTGCGTGGCTTGCTGCCGGCCTGGTCGGCGAGGCCCATGCGGTCCAGCCAGCCGGCGGCCTCGGCGCGGGCCTGCGCCTTTCCGGCGCCGTGGCAGCGCGGTCCGAAGGCCACGTTGTCCAACGCGGTGAGGTGAGGGAAGAGCAGGTAGTCCTGGAAGACGACGCCGACCGGGCGGGACTCCGGGGGCGTACGGTCCAACTCGGCGCCGTCGAGGCGCAGATGGCCGCCGGTGAGCGGAACGAGGCCGGCTAGTGCGCGCAGCGCGGTGGTCTTTCCGGCGCCGTTGGGACCGAGGAGCGCGACCACGTCACCGGGCGCCGCGGTGAGCGCCACGTCGAGCCGGAAGGCGCCGCGCTCCACCACCAGCCGGGCGTCGAGCCCCTCGGAGGCCGGGGCCGAAGCCCTCATGGGGGTCTTCTCGGTGTCGGTCATGAGGCGGTCATCCAGCGGTCACGCAGCCCCGCGAGGACCGCGATGGACACGGCGAGCAGGACCAGGCTGAGGGCGACAGCCGCCTCCGGGTCGCTCTGGAGGGCGAGATAGACGGCGAGGGGCATGGTCTGGGTGCGGCCGGGGAAGTTGCCGGCGAAGGTGATGGTCGCGCCGAACTCACCGAGCGCCCTGGCCCAGGCCAGCACGGCGCCCGCGGCGACACCGGGGGCGATCAGCGGCAGCGTGACCCGGCGGAACGCGGTGAAACGGGACGCACCCAGGGTCGTGGCGGCCTCCTCGTAGCGCGGGTCGGCGGCGCGCAAGGTGCCCTCCACGCTGATGACGAGGAAGGGCATCGCGACGAACGCCTCGGCGACCACGACACCGGTGGTGGTGAACGGCAGCGTGAGCCCGAACCAGTCGTCCAGCCACCGTCCGACGACCCCGTTGCGGCCGAGCGCCATCAGCAGCGCCACACCTCCGACCACGGGTGGCAGGACGAGCGGCAGTGTCACCAGGGCACGGACGAGCCCGCGCCCGCGGAACTCGACCCGGGCCAGCAACCAGGCCAGCGGGACCCCGATCACCAGGCTCACCGCGGTCGCCGCGGTCGCGCAGATCAGGGACAGCTGGAGCGCCTGCCACACCTCGGGGCTGGTGAGCAGGTCGGGCATGCTGCGCCAAGGGGCCCTGAACAGCAGGGCGAGGAGCGGCAGGACCAGGAACGCCAGGCCGATCAGCGCGGGCAGCAGCAGGGGCAGCGGGGCTCCTCGGAGGACGCCCCGGCTCTTGCGGCCGGGGTGGACGCGCCGACGCCCCGCGCCGGCGGACACGCTGTCCGCGGCGTCGGCCTTCCCCTGCGAGGAACCGGTCACGGCGTGAGGAACCCGGCCTCGGTCAGGACCTTCTGGCCCTCGGCGGACTGCACCAGCTCGACGAAGGCCTCGGCGGCCCCGGTGTTCCGCGAGCTCTTGAGCAGGGTGATCGGGTAGTCGTTGACGGCGTCGGCCGATTCGGGGAAGTCCACGCCCTCCACCTTGTCACCCGCCGCGCGGACATCGGTCTTGTACACGACCGCGGCGTCGGCCTCCATGAGAACCACCTTGTTGAGGGCGGACCTGACGTCCTCCTCGTAGGAGACGGGCGTGAGCTTCAGCGCGCTCGCGCCGAGGGCCTTCTGCGCGGCGGAGCCGCACGGCACCGTCCTGTCGCACAGCACGACCTTCAGGCCCGGGTTCGTGAGGTCCTCGAGGGAGGCGATCCTGTCCGGGTTGCCCGGCAGGGTGGCGATCTCCAGCTGGTTGCGGACGAAGGCGGCGGGCGTACCGGAGGCGTCCCCCGCGTCCGTGACGATCTTCATCGTCTTCGGGCTGGCCGAGGCGAACACGTCCGCGGGGGCGCCACCGGTGATGCTCGCGGCCAGCGCGTCGCTGCCGCCGAAGCTGAAGGTCACCTCCGTACCGGGGTGCAGCTTCTCGAACTCCTTGCCCAGCGTCGTGAAACTCTCCTTCAGCGACGCGGCGGCGAAGACGGTCACCTCTCCTGACACCTCTCCGGAGGCGCCGGCCGACGCGGAGGAACCCGACCGGGCCGACACGGAGTCCTCCGAGGACGAGCAGGCGCTCAGGGCCAGCAGTGCGGCGGCACCCGCGCCGGTCACCTTCAGCATCCGGTGGGTCCGGCGCATGGAACGGGTCATCACGGGTCCACTCCCTCTGGTCCTGACGGACCCAGCCACGGCCTTCCGGCCTTCTGCGCTGCCTCTCGACGACCACACGGCTGATCACCCCAGCCGCCGGAGCACCGGCTCCGCCCGGTACGGCGGTCCGCGCCTGCGGTCCGGGAGACCTCCATACGCCGATCATACTGGCGCAGATGCTAGGGAAAAGTCCCCTGTTGCTTTGTATGAGGCGCGATCTCGCTCCATATGCATGGCATGTGCGTTCCTACAGAACGGTTGCCCGGGGTCCGCATGCGCCGCAGGTGCCGCTCGACGGTCCTGGAACGGCGCAGGAAGAACGGTCCTCGCTGCTCGGAGGGATCGCCCGAAGGGCCGAGGAGGCCGAGACGACCCGGTGGCGGCCGGTGGCGAACGCCGGGCACCAGCACGAGCGCCGACGACCACGCCCGGCCCGTCACCGCATGGGGACGGGCGAACTGGTCTCCCGGGCACGGCCGATCACCGGCAGCTCCCCGCGTCACCCCTCGAGCCGGGCCTTCTGCCGGGCCCGGTACGCGGCCACGTTCCTCCTGTTGCCGCACGTCTCGTAGGAGTGCCACCGCCGGGTACGGCTGCGGGTGCTGTCGTAGAAGGCGTGGCCGCAGCGCTCATCGGCGCAGACGCGGATACGGGACCAGGTGCCGTCCTCCACCAGTTCCGCCACCGCGAGGGTGATGCCGCCGATCACGGGGTCGCCGGTCACCTGCCGCATCCGCACCTTCCCGGGCGCCGAGAACTCCTGCCGCAGCGTGACGGACGAGGTCCTTTCGGAGAGTTCCGTCCAGGCCTTCGCCGCCTCGGTCCCGTCCTGCCCCGTCACGAGGTTCACCAGGGTCGCGCGCAGGGCGCGGATCCCGGCGAGGCCCTCCGGTGACACCTCCATCGCGCCGGAACGGCGGAACGGGCGCAGAACGGCGCTCGCCGTCCCCGGGTCCGAAAGCGTGTCCGGCAACGACCGAACGCTCCTGTGGGCCCGGGAATTCAGCAGGGCGACGACCGCGGCGGCAGTCGCGGGCACGTCCCGCGCGGACTCCGATCGCTCCCTCGTGGTCATCTCTCCACCCTAACGAACATGGTCATTTCCAAGAAGGGGATTACCTCGCCGGCTGCCCGCGTTGGGGCATGGACAACCGCGATTGAACGATCCTCACGCCCTTCCCGCCGGCCACCGCCCGGACCTTCGCGCCGGTCACCGCCCGCACCCCCTCCGAGGAGAATCCGACGTGTACCCCACGCTCCTGGCGGGGCGGATACCTCGCCCCGTCGCCTTCTGGCTGCTGGCCTTCACACTGCTGGCGATCCTTGCCGCGTCCGCCGCCCCCTCCCCGCTCTACGTCGTCTACCAGGACCGCTGGGGCTTCTCGCCGACCGTCCTCACCACGATCTTCGCGATCTACGTCGTGGCCCTGCTGGTCGCGCTGCTGACCGTCGGGGGACTCTCCGACCACATCGGCAGGCGTCCCGTGCTCGCCGGCGCACTGATCGTCGAGGTCGCGTCCATGGTCGTCTTCCTGACCGCCGACGGTGTCGGGCCGCTGCTCCTCGCGCGGGCCCTGCAAGGACTGGCGACAGGTGCGGCGACCGGTGCCATCAGCGCCGGGCTGCTGGATCTGCAGCCGTCACCGGCCTCGTCCCTCGGCCCACTGCTGAACAGCCTCGCGCCCGCTGTCGGACTGGCCGCCGGTGCGCTGGGCACGGGACTGCTGGCGCAGTACGCGCCGGCCCCCACCACGCTGGTCTTCGCCTTGTTCGCAGTCCTCTTCGTGGTGCTGGCCGCGGCCGTTCTCCTGCTGCCGGAGCCGGTCACGCCGCGCCCGGGCGCCTGGGCCTCGCTGCGGCCGCGGGTGGCCGTGCCGTCCCATGCCCGCAGGACCTTCCTGACGGCCGCTCCCGCCCTGATCGCCACCTGGGCACTGGGTGGCCTCCACCTCGCGCTCGGCCCCTCGCTGACCACGGAGGAGCTGCACATCGCCAGTCATCTGGTCGGCGCACTGGTGGTGACCACCCTCTTCGGCGCGGGAGCGGCCGCTTCACTGCTGGTGCACGGCGCACCGCGGCGGGTGACGGCCGCCGGGCCCCTGGTGCTCGCCACCGGGACCGGTCTCACCCTGCTCGCCCTCGCGGTGTCCTCGGCACCCCTGTTCTTCCTCGCGACCGCCGTCGCCGGTGCCGGCTTCGGCAGCTCCTTCCTGAGTGCCTTCCGCTCGCTCGCCGCGCTGGCCGGCCCCGGGGACCGGGCGAAGCTGATCGCCGCCGTCTACGTCGTCAGCTATCTGGCCCTCAGCGTTCCCGCCGTGCTGGCGGGGCTCGCCGTACCGTCGCTCGGTCTGAACGCCACGGCCACGCTCTACGGCGCCGGGGTCATCGTGTTCGCGCTGCTGGCCACCGGGTCGGAGTTCGCCGGCCGCAGGACTTCCGTCACGGGCCCGGTACTCGTGGCCTCCTCGACGGACCGTGACGTCGCGCCCGACCGGCTGGAGGTGGCCGCGGCGGGCCGGGCCACGGATTCCGGGCCGAGGCACGGCAGCTGACCGCGAGGACAGCAGGGGGCGCGAGAGCGCGGAAGGACATTTCGCGGGACGCAGCCTCGACGAGGCACGGGAACTGTGGGGGGCCGGTCTGGAACCGGCCGGAGTACGGGAGTCGCTGCCGCAGCCCCGCCTGCTGGTCGTCAAGGAAGGCGGTCGCGAGGCCACCGCCTTCGGCGACGCGGGCGTGTGCACGGTGCCCGCCCTGCGCGGAGAGGTGGGGGAGGTGGTCGGGGCGGGGGACGCGTTCGCCGCCGGATTCCTCGCCGGCCTGCTGCGCGACGGGGACATGGAACGCGCACTGCGGCTCGGACACGTCACGGCGGGTTCGGCGCTCCAGGTCGCGAGCGACCATGACCCGTTGCCGGGCAGCGCGGGCACCGGTCGGCTCCTCGCCGTCCCAGCACGAGTGGGCGGCGCTGCTGCTGGGCGCGAACGCGGCGACCATGGCGCAGGGCTACTCCCGCCGCCAGCTCGCCGAGGCGACACGATGGGAGGAGGTCAGGCCGCTCGGCCGGCGTCGGCGAGCCGTACCCCGCCCCGCTCGCGCCGCGGGAGACGGCCGGTGGGCCGTGCGGCCCCTCGGTCGCAGGGAACCGGCGGTGCCCCGTCCGCGGCACGGTCCGCCGGACGGGCCCTGCGCGCCCGTGGTGGTGGTGCCGTTCGCCTCGCGGGACGTGCCGGGGTGCCGGTAAGGTCGCGGTGCCGCCACGACGGACGGCCACGACCTTCACGTTCCTTCACGCGAGGGCGTGACTGCCCCGGCGCCGCCCGTACGGCGGACGTGCGACAGGGCGCGGAAGCGACGCGGCTCAACCGATCAGGGGTGCGCATGTCAGGACAGTTTGAAGCGACGGTCGAGGTCGATCGGCCCATCGAGGCGGTGTTCGACTACCTCGCCGACGGACGCAACGACCCGCAGTTCAGCCCCCGGGTGCTCCGGATCGAGCGAGTCCCGCAAGCGCCGACCGCCGTGGGGACCGTATTCCGCAGCACGGTCAAGGACGCCGGGATGAAGACCGCCAGGGAGTTCCGCATCACCGAGCTCGAGGCCCCGGTGAGGATCCGCTGGGCCGAGGTGTCGAGGAACGCGGTGACGGCACGTGAGGGCGGGTACGACCTGGAGCGCCTGGACGGCGGCAGGACCCGGGTCCGTCTCTTCAACGTCCTGGAGGGTCACGGCCTGGGCAAGCTCCTCGTAGGTCTCGCCCTGGCCGCCGCACGCAAGGACGCCGACGGCTTCGGCGCCCGGATCAAGGCGGCGGCGGAGTCGGCGATCGTTCAGCGCTGAGGCTCTTCGAAGGAGTCCCAGTCCCGTCGGTGCGCTCTTCCAGGCGGATCCTCATGAGCAGACCGTGATGCCTGTGTCCTCCTGCGCACCAGCCGCGGAGCCCGGCGGAAGGCGGTCCCTGGCGCCGCTGACGGCGGTGTGTACCGGGTACTTCATGGTGATCCTCGACGTGACGATCATCAACGTCGCCGTGCCGGTCGTGGGCCGGGAACTGTCCGCCTCGCTCACCGGCATCCACTGGATCACCGGCGGATACACCCTCGTCCTCGCCGGCTTCCTGATGACCGCTGGCGCATTGGGCGACCGGCTGGGCAACCGCCGGGTCTTCTGCTGGGGCGTGGTCGTGTTCACGCTCGCTCCGCCGCGTGCGCGGTCGCGCGCCGCGGAGCCGACGTCCCCGACAGCGGGCATGGCATCGGCACAGCCCCCGAACTCCCCACGCCGATGAGATCCCAGGCGGGTTGCGACCCCTCCCCCATGGGCGTTCCCTGGAAGTACCGGCGGTGAGGCGAGCCCATGATCGCGGCGCATACCGAAAGCCGCGCCTTCCTCTGTGCGTCCCCGGCAACGGCTCGTCCTCCAGGCCGCCCTCCACCGCTTCACGGGAGGTGACAGGGGTGAAAGCCGTTGTCTACGAAAGGCCCTTCAGCGTCACGGTGAAGGACGTCGACGATCCGCGGATCCAGCACCCCAACGACGTGCTCGTACGGGTCACGTCGTCCGCGATCTGCGGCTCCGACCTGCACATGTACGAAGGCCGCACGGCAGCGGAGCCGGGCATTGTCTTCGGACACGAGAACCTGGGCGTCATAGAGGAGGTCGGCAACGGCGTGACCTCCCTGGCCGAGGGCGACCGTGTCGTGATGCCCTTCAACGTCGCGTGCGGATTCTGCAAGAACTGCCTCGCGGGCGAGACGGGCTTCTGTCTGACGGTCAACCCCGGCTTCGCCGGCGGTGCCTACGGTTACGTGGCCATGGGCCCGTACAAGGGCGGGCAGGCGGAGCGGCTGCGTGTTCCGTTCGCCGACTTCAACTGCCTGAAGCTGCCGGCGGGCGAGCAGTTCGAGACGGACTTCGTCCTGCTCGCCGACATCTTCCCGACCGGCTACCACGGCTGTGAGCTCGCCCAGGTGATACCCGGGGAGAGCGTCGCCGTCTACGGCGCCGGGCCGGTGGGCCTGATGGCCGCCTACTCGGCGCTGCTGCGCGGTGCGTCGAAGGTGTTCTCCGTCGACCGGGTGCCCGAGCGGCTCGCCAAGGCGCAGGAGATCGGGGCCATCCCCATCGACTTCACCAAGGGCGACCCGGCCGAACAGATCAAGGAACAGACGAACGGAGAAGGAACCGACAAGGGCGTGGACGCGGTCGGATACCAGGCCCAGGCACACGACACCAGCCACGAGGAACCGGCCATCGTCCTCAACGCGCTGGTCGAAACGGTACGGGCGACCGGCAGGCTCGGCATTCCCGGCCTGTACGTACCGTCCGACCCGGGTGGACCCGACGAGCACGCCAAGCACGGCCAGCTCCTGGTCTCGATCGGCAGGATGTTCGAGAAGGGCCAGAAGATGGGCACCGGCCAGTGCAACGTCAAGCGGTACAACCGCCAGCTGCGCGATCTGATCATCGCCGAGCGTGCCAAGCCCAGCTTCGTGGTCTCCCACGAGTTGCCGCTGGAGGACGCTCCGCAGGCGTACGAGAAGTTCGACAAGCGCATCGAGGGCTACACCAAGGTGGTCCTGCACCCCGGCCACGCACTCGCCGCGTAGGCCACGGGCCCGGGCACACACCGGTGCCCGGGCCGTCCTGCCCTCACCGGCGCCGGCGGCCCTCAGCCCTCCCACGCGTCCGGGCCGCCGCCACGCCACTCGACGAGCTCGGACCGGCGTACCCAGTCGTCGTCCACGTCGTCGAGACCCGCGAGCCGCAGGAACTCGACGATGTCCAGGAGCCCGTACGCCATCCCCACGAAGTGCCGGTCGACGCGGACCCGCCTGCCGCCGTCCCCGGCGGGTGGGTAGATCACGACGGGCGGTGCGATGGCCATGGCAACAGGATGCGGGCTGCGCCGGACACCCGCATTCGGGGCGCTGCGCACCTCCAGCGGCCCCGCCGGCGCGGTCGCAGGCGGGGCCGCTGGAGGTTCCGCGGCTTGCTGTGTCGCCGCCCCGGAAAACGTGCGTGCGTCTGAGATCTCGCCCGTGCCACGATGGCCTCGGGAAGCGAGGTCCTGTGGACGAGTTGAGGCGTTTTCGCCGTGCGCTGGTCGCGTGGGCGGCCGGAGGGCCGGGGGCGGGTGAGGCCGCCGAGGTGGCCCGGGAGCTGGCCGGCGGCGGTGCGCGGACGATCGTGCTCGTCGAGGGGAGCAGTGACCAGGTCGCGCTAGAAGCGCTGGCCGCGCGCCACGGCCGCGACCTCGAAGCGGAGGGCGTCGCGGTGGTTCCGCTCGGGGGAGCGACGAACATCGGGCGTTTCCTGGACGTGTGTGGTCCCCCTGGGCTCGGCCTCCCGCTGGCCGGCCTCTGCGACATCGGCGAGGAGCGGCACTTCCGGCGTCATCTGGAGCGGGTCGGGCTGGGCACCGGTCTCACCCCCGCCGAACTGGAGACCCTCGGGTTCCACATCTGCGTCGCCGACCTGGAGGACGAGCTGATCCGTGCCCTCGGGGCCGCAGGCGTGCAACAGGTGATCGAGGACCAGGGCGAGACGCGTCCGTTCCGCACGTTCCGGGGCCAGCCGGCACAGCGGGGACGCCCCGTGGAGCACCAGTTGCGGCGCTTCATGGGCACGCACAGCGGTCGCAAGGCCCTGTACGCGCAGGCGCTGGTCGCGCACCTGGACCCCGACCGCGTTCCCCGGCCGCTGGCGCGGCTGCTCACGCACGTCTGACGCGGCCGTCACGTCATTCGGCTCTCATATCCCGGCGCCCCGCCCCGCGCCAGGACGGAACTCCGGTCAGGGCACGCGTGCGGCCGCGGTGCGTGCCAGGCCCAGCGTCCTGGAGCGGGGCGGTGCCGCGGGACTGCCCGCCTCGCTGAGGACCACCAGCGTCCTGCCCACGACCACCAGCACCAGCGTCTCCCGCACGGTGAAGGCCTCCGCGGTGACGGTGACCGTGGCGTGCCACGACGCGTCGCCGATGCCCGCCGAGGCCGCCGGCGCAGACGAGAGCCGCCGCGCCGACGGCGAGCGCCGGTCCGGGCGTGCCGCTCTCCGCGAGTTGATCCCCGCCGCTCCCGCCGGACAGCGGCGAAGGAGCCGGGGCGAGGGACGTGAGGGAGGCGGACGGCGCGCGGGAGTTCGGAATCCCCCACGCGGCACGGGCCGGGTCAGATACCGAACGGAGCGGCGTAATGGACCGTGCCGCTCGGGAGCGGGTGGCCGGCGTCGAGACCCAGCGCCATCAGGGCCTCGTCGGGAACGTCGATCGTCACACGGATCCCATGGTCACGGGCGCGGGTGAATCCGAAACGAGGGTAGTAGTCCGGGTGCCCCAGGACGACCACATGACGCTCCCCCAATGCCCTCGCCGCGGCCAGGGCCGCCCGTACGGCCGCGCTGCCCGCACCGGTCCGCTGCCGTTCCGGCAGGACGGCACAAGGGGCCAGGCACAGCGCCGGGGTGTCGTCGACATGGCAGCGGGTCAGCAGCGCGTGGGCCACCGGGCGGCCCGACTCGTCCACCGCGACGAGAGAAAGGCCCTCGATCCATGCGGCCGGGTCGGCGCGCAGGGCGTCGACGAGGTCTGCCTCCGCGGAGGTGGGAAAGGCCGCGAGGTTGATCTCACGGATGGCGGGGATATCGGCGCTGCTTTCCGCGCGCGTCGTCCAGTTTCTGCTCATGACGGTGAAGTTCCGATTCAGGAGGTGTTCGTGTGGTCGCCCCGTGAGCTCACGTGCTCAGCGAGGCGACAATGGACGGAGTCAGGCCACGGCCCGGGAAGTGAGGGAGACCCGGGCGCTGCGCACGGTGGCCTCGAGCACGGTCATCAACCTCACCTCCCTGTTACTCGGCACCTGATCAGCACGGACACAACAACCCTAACACCGCGCGAAGCACGCCGTCGTGCATACTCCTGCCTCACGGTGTACCGCTGTCGGCACCCACTACGGAGCGGACATCTTCCGTACCATCACTGCAACACAACTGTGTGCGGCAGTAACCGCCACCGCCCGCACAGCAGCAGGCGAAATGCGCACACGTTGGATTTCGCATACGCCACGGGCCTGCCGCCCGCAGGACACGACTCCCAGGAAAGATGTGAGGACCTTGTCCGAAACCACTGCCGAACCCATCGCGGAAACCACCGAGTTGACTTCTCAGTACAGCGCACAGGTAGCCGGCGACCTCGACCGCAATATCAAGGAACAGGAGCGCCTCAGCGCCGAAATCGAGGAACTGCAGGCCCAGTTGACCGGCCTGCGCCACGACCACACGGTGCTGGTGAACATCCAGCAGGCCCTCGGTGTCCCGGCACCCGCACCCGCCGCGGCGGTGCCCGCGCCCCGCAAGAAGGCGGCGGCCGCCTCGAAGACGACCAAGCAGGCCAAGGAGAAGAAGCCGACCGCCGCGGCCCGGAAGCGGACCGAGAAGAAGGGCGCCACGAAGGCGGCGGCGTCGCCGACCTCACCCACGCTCGTCGAACTCGTACGCGCGCAGCTGGCCGGCCAGGCCGAACCCCGCTCCGCCACCGAGATCACCACCGCACTGGGCCAGCAGCACCCCGAGCGCACCGTCAAGACAACTGTCGTGCGCACGACGCTCGAAGGGCTCGTGGCCAAGAACCAGGCCCAGCGCACCAAGCAGGGTTCGTCCGTCTTCTACACCGCCTCGGAGACGGTCGCGGCGCCCACGCAGGCCGGGGAACTCCCGCGGCAGTCGGACTGACGCGACCTCCAAGGCTGCGGCTTCCGGAGCCTCTTCGCCACCGCCCCGCCCCCGCGGCACTCGCCTGCGGGGCGGCAGGTGTGTTCCTCTCACACCGTAGCCCCGGCGCCGCGCGCGCGGCTGCCCGCGAGTCCAACTGGCCGACGCCGTTCAGCGATTGGACCGTACCAAGCTCTTGACAGGAGTTTTCTGTCACTTCTTAAATCACGGTGTGAAGTAAGCGGTCCGCTCTGACTCCCCAGCTCCCCCACATCGCAGCCGCCACGTGACACCGCAGCCCCCTCCTCACACCCACCTGTCATAGACACGCCATCACACTGCTCCTGCCGGTCCTCCGGCTCGCCGTCCCGATGGCTCATGACCGGCGCGGTCTTGGAGGTGGGGCAGCGGGGACTTTCGTGCCGGCCGGATGACGGCAGAACAGGACACCGACGCATGACCACGCCACTCCTCCCCGGGCACGCGGGGCGCGCCGGGCTCGGTACGGCGGTCGCCGCCGCCCTCCTGGCAGGCTTGAACTCCACCCCGGCAGGCGCCGCCGCGGCGGCCACCGGACAGATCACCGGACTCGGCGGCAAGTGCGTCGATGTCGCGGGCGCCGCGACGGTCGACGGCACTGCCGTGCAGCTCTACGACTGCAACGGCACCACCGCACAGCAGCGGACCGTCGGCGGCGACGGCACCGTCCGCGCGCTCGGCAAGTGTCTGGACGTCGCCTCGGCCGGCACCGCCGACACCTGCTCGGGCGTCTCCCAGCAGCCCTGGGACTTCACGCGCGTCTTCGCCCAGTACAACGACTGACCGGGCGACGGCCGGCCCGCGCCTTCCTCCGGCCTTCCTCCGGCCTTCCTCCGGCCTTCCTCCTCGCCTTCCTCCTCGTTCCTCCCCGCCTTCCTCCTCGCTTTCCTCCCCGTCCCCCACCCGAGCCGCCTCGGCGGCACAGGAAGCAGACACCATGCCTCGCTCCTCGCGACCACCCGTACGTGACCGCTCCAGCGGCTCTCCCCTGGGCCGTGCCCGTCGCCCGTGGACCGTCGTCCTCGCGGCCGCCGCCACCGTCGCCTCCGTCCTCACGGCCGTCCAGCCGGCCCAGGCCACCGCCGCCAAGGCGCAAGGCTCCTCGGGCACCGCGGCGGTGGCCGCCCTGCCGACGGGCTGGGCGACGGTGGTGAACAGCGGCAGCGGCAAGTGCCTGGACGCCCGGGCGGCCGGGACGGTCAACGGCACGGCGGTGCAGCAGTACGCCTGCAACAGCACCACCGCGCAGCAGTGGGGTTTCACCCCGACCAGCGACGGCTACGTGCGCATCGGCAACCGCAACGACGCCCAGCAGGTGGTGGACGTGAGCAACGTGTCCAGCGCCGACAACGCGGCCGTGCACCTGTGGACGTACGGCGGTGGCAACAACCAGCAGTGGCAGGCCGTGGACGAGGGCGGCGGCGCCTACCGTTTCGTCAGCCGGCACAGCGGCAAGTGCCTCGACGTGCCGTCCGCATCGACGGCCGACGGCGTGCAGCTGGTGCAGTACACCTGCAACGGTTCGGCGGCGCAGCGCTTCCAGGTCACGCCCGTGAGCACCGCGCCCGGGGATGTCGACCTCGGCCCGAACGTCGCCGTCTTCGACCCCTCGATGCCGTCGTCGACGATTCAGAGCCGCCTCGACTCGATCTTCCGGCAGCAGGAGACGAACCAGTTCGGCTCGCAGCGCCATGCGATCCTGTTCAAGCCCGGCACCTACAGCAACGACGTCAACGTCGGCTTCTACACCCAGGTCCTGGGCCTGGGCCAGTCTCCCGACTCGGTCACCATCAACGGTGCCGTGCACGTGGAGGCGGACTGGTTCCCGCCGCAGAACGCCACCCACAACTTCTGGCGCGGCGCCGAGAACCTCTCGGTGAACCCCACCGGCGGCACGGACCGCTGGGCGGTCTCACAGGCCTCCGCGTACCGGCGCATGCATGTGCGCGGCAACCTGGAACTCAGTGACGGCGGCTGGTCCAGCGGCGGGTTCATGGCCGACACCAAGATCGACGGCCAGGTCCGCTCCGGCACCCAGCAGCAGTGGCTGACCCGCAACTCGCAGCTCGGCAGCTGGACCGGCTCCAACTGGAACATGGTCTTCGTAGGCAGCCAGGGCGTGCCGGGCAACACGTTCCCCAACCCGCCCTACACCACGGTCGACCAGACCCCGGCGGTGCGGGAGAAGCCCTTCCTGTACGTCGACGGCTCGGGCGCCTACCGGGTGTTCGTCCCGGCCCTGCGGACCAACTCCTCGGCCACCACATGGGCGAGCGGCAACGCCCCCGGCGCCTCGCTCGGCATGGACCAGTTCCACGTCGTCAAGCCGGGGGCCACCGCCGCGCAGATCAACGCCGCGCTCGCCGAGGGCGAGAACCTCCTGGTCACTCCGGGCGTCTACCACCTGAACCAGACACTGCGCGTGACCCGGCCCGACACCGTGGTCCTCGGACTGGGACTGGCCACCTTCATCCCGGACAACGGCATCACGGCCATGACCGTCGCGGACGTCGACGGCGTGAAGATCGCGGGTGTCCTCTTCGACGCCGGCACCACCAACTCCCAGACCCTGGTGGAGATCGGGCCCGCCGGGGCGTCGGCCGGTCACGCGGCCAACCCCACCTCGCTGCACGACGTCTACTTCCGTGTCGGCGGCGCCGCCGTGGGCAAGGCGACCACCAGCCTCGTCGTCAACAGCGACAACGTCATCGGCGACCACATGTGGATCTGGCGCGGCGACCACGGCACGGGCATCGGCTGGAACTCCAACACCGGCGACACCGGCCTGATCGTCAACGGCGACAACGTCACGATGTACGGCCTCTTCGTCGAGCACTACCAGAAGCACCAGACCATCTGGAACGGCAACGGCGGGCGGACGTACTTCTACCAGAACGAGATGCCCTACGATCCGCCCAGCCAGGCCGCCTGGATGAACGGATCCACCCAGGGCTACGCCGCCTACAAGGTCGCCGACTCCGTCACCAGCCATCAGGCCTACGGGCTCGGCAGTTACTGCTTCTTCAACGTCAACCCGGGCGTCACCGCCGAGCGCGCCTTCGAGGTGCCCGACAAGCCCAACGTCCGCTTCCAGAACATGGTGACCGTGTCACTGGGCGGCACCGGCACCATCCGGCACGTCATCAACGACCGGGGCGGGCCGTCCAACTCGACCACCAACGTCGCCAACCTGGTGAGCTACCCGTGAGGCGGCTCGCAGCACGCCTTCTGACACTGCTGGCCGTGGTGCTGGGGCTGACCGCCCCGGCCCACGCAGGGCCCACCGTGTCCGCCGCACCCTCGGCACCCGCGTTCAGGGTCATCGCCTTCTACAACGGAACCTGGGACCCCGCGCACATCGACTTCGTCGAGGAAGCCAACGCGTGGTTCCCGCAGGCCGCGGCGCAGAACGACTTCACCTACACGGCGACCACCGACTGGAACCTCCTGGCGAACGGCGGGGTGGACGCCTACCAGGTCGTCCTCTTCCTGGACGACGCGCCCAAGACCGCCGCGCAACGGGCCGGTTTCGAACGGTACATGCGGGCCGGCGGCGGCTGGCTGGGCTTCCACGTCTCCGCCTTCACCACCGATGCCGCATCCTGGCCCTGGTACTACGACACCTTCCTCGGCAGCGGGAACTTCAGGTCCAACACCTGGGGCCCCACGACAGCGGTCCTGCGCACCGAGGACCGCACGCACCCTTCGACCGCCGCGCTGCCGGCGACGTTCACCTCGGCGGTCAGCGAGTGGTACAGCTGGTCCCACGACCTGCGGACCAGGCCCGACATCAAGATCCTGGCCTCGGTCGACCCGTCGGGCTTCCCGCTGGGAACCGACCCGGACCAGTCGTGGTACAGCGGCTACTACCCGATCCTGTGGACCAACACCCAGTACCGGATGCTGTACGCGAACTTCGGGCACAACGCCATGAACTACGAGACCAACACGCGGCTCTCCTCGACGTTCGCCAGTCCCACGCAGAACCGCTTCCTGATCGACGGCCTCACATGGCTCGGCGGAGCGGGAGAGGAGCCCGACCCGCCGGCCGGCCCGATCTCCGAGACGGCGTGGTACTCGGTCGCCAACAGCGCGAACGGAGCCTGCGTCGACGCCAGGGCGGCGGCCACCGCCAACGGCACACCCATCCAGCAGTACACCTGCAACGGGACCCTGGCCCAGCAGTTCCAGTTCCGCCCGACCGACAGCGGCTACTCGCGGATCGCGATCCGCGGCAACCCGCAGCAGGTCATCGACGTCACCGGCGTCTCGACCGCCGACGACGCGCCGCTGCAGCTGTGGGCGTACGGCGGCGGCGGCAATCAGCAGTGGCGGCCGGTACGGGAGGCGTCCGGCAGCTACCGCTTCGTCGCGCGGCACAGCGGTAAGTGCCTCAGCTCGACCGGCAGTTCGGCGAACGGCGTGCAACTGGTGCAGCGGCCGTGCGACAACTCCGCCGCCCAGAGCTTCCTCCTGGACGCGCAGCCCTGACGGACAGGGTCGCCGCACGGCTCCACGGCCCCCTCCCGCCCGATTCGGGCGGGAGGGGGCCACCACCATGTGGTGGCGTCCCGCGACCGGGATCCGTGGTCGCCCTGGAATAGTCGCGGGCCGGCCTCGTGTTGCGACGAGCATGACGACGCCACCGCCGCGGCCCGAGGTGCTGCGATACACCGCCTTCTCCAGCACCCCCGACGGCGGCAACCCCGCCGGGGTCGTGCTGGACGCCACCGATCTCGACGACGGCGACATGCTGGCCATCGCCGCCGGCCTCGGCTATTCGGAGTCCGCGTTCCTGACCCCGCCCCCGGAGGGCCTCGGCGGCCCGCAGGGGCGGTCCTACGGCATCCGCTACTTCAGTCCCAAGGCCGAGGTGCCGTTCTGCGGCCACGCCACCGTGGCGACCGCCCTCGCGCTCGCCGAGCGGACAGGACCGGGGGAACTGGTCTTCGCGACACGTGCCGGCACCGTCCCGGTGGAGGTGACCGAGGAGGGCGGCGCGCTCAGGGCCACGCTCACCAGCGTCGAGCCGCACATCGAGGAGATCGCCCGCGCCGACCTCGCGGAGGCGCTCGCCGCGCTCCGCTGGGACGCGGCCGACCTCGACCCGGGCTTCCCGCCCCGCATCGCGTTCGCCGGTGCCCGCCATCTCGTCCTGGCGGCGGCGACGCGCACACGCCTCGCGGACCTGGCCTACGACTTCGCGCGCCTCGAAGCCGTGATGCACCGTCTGGACCTCACCACGCTCCAGCTGGTGTGGCGGGAGTCAGCCACCGTCTTCCATGTCCGTGACCCGTTCCCCGTCGGCGGCGTCGTGGAGGATCCGGCGACCGGCGCGGCGGCCGCCGCGTTCGGCGCGTACGCCCGTGAACTCGGCCTGGTGCCCGAGGACGCCGTCCTCACCCTGCACCAGGGCGAGGACCTGGGCCGCCCCGGCGAGCTCACGGTGACGCTGCGCGCGGGTGAGCGGCGCGTTCGCGTGAGTGGCACCGGCGCCCGCATCGGGTGACGTGCGAGTGAGCCTCACGGCATCCGCGCGGCCGGTGCGAACAGCCCCTCCGGATCGTAGGCGGCGCGGATGCGCCCGAGTCGCTCCTCGTGGGAGCCGAAGACGGCTCCCCGCAGCTCACTGGCGTCCTCGCCCAGCCCGGCGAAGTTGACGTATGTCCCACCGCTCGAGAACCGCTTCATCGCGTCCCAGGCCGAGCGGGCCCACTCGATCGCGGCCTCGTCCATCGCCGGGTCGCGCCAGCCCGCGTCGATACTCACGTTGAAGCGCGCGTGCCGATGGGCGAACGCGCTGTCGTCGGGGGCCACGCGGGCCACGGCGCCCCCGAGTGTGCGCACGACGACGAGACTCTCCGGAGTCGGCCGCCGCGAGTCCCAGTCCAGCAGGGTCCTGATGGCCTCGTCGTTCAGCTCGTCCATGAAGTGCGACTTCATGAAGTAGCGTTCGCCGTCCGGGAACCGCCAGGTGTTCGCGCTCTGCAGCACCACGTAGGGCACCGTGCCGCTCAGGTCCATGAGCACCGGGCCGAGGGCGCGCTGCGGGGCCAGCGCCTCGGCGGCACCGTCGTCCGGCGGCCCTCCGTACACGGCACCGACGATGACGCAGGGCGACCTGTGCAGTTCCCGCGGTATCGCCGGGTCGGCGGGGACGCTCCAGAGCAGCAGTTCCGGGGTCACCGTGTCCGGCGCGGTGTACGTCGCGTCCCGCCAGGCCCGTACCACCGCCTCGGCGTGCTCGTACGGGTGGAGAACCACCGCCGCAGCCACCTCCGGGCCCAGCGGCCGGAGTCCGAACTCGAAGGAGGTGACGACGCCGATGCCCCGGCCCCCGCCGCGCGCCGCCCAGTACAGATCGGGCTCCTTCTCCCGGTCGGCCGTGCGCACCGTGCCGTCCGCCGTGACGATCTCCAGCGAGCGGACGCTGTCGCAGCTCAGACCCAGGGTCCGCATCACGAAACCGAAGCCGCCGCCGAGCGTGAGACCCGCGATCCCGGTCGCCGAGATCTCCCCGCCGGGCGTGGCCAGGGCGTGCAGCTGGGTCTCGCGGTCCAGTTCGCCCCATGTCACGCCCGCCTGGGCGCGTGCCGTACGGGCCGCGGGGTCCACATGCACGCCCTTCATCCGCGACAGGTCGATCACCAGTCCGTCGTCGCACACCGCGCTGCCGGCCACCTGGTGCCCGCCACCGCGGATGCTGACGACGGGACGGTGCTCCCGCGCGATCCGCACCGCCTCGACGACGTCCGCCGTGCCGGAGCAGCGGGCGACGACCGCGGGGTGGCGGTCGATCAGGCCGTTCCACACGGTGCGTGCCTCGTCGTAGCCGGGATGGGCACGGTCGATGACCTCACCCTGGAGCGCGGAGCGAAGCTCATCGGCGATCGCCTGCTCCGCAGCGGCCGTGGAGGGGGCACTCTGCTCTGCCGGCATCGCCGTCACCTCTTCCGGTGCGCGTTGCTGGTTGCCGCTGTGTGTCCTTCCACGGTAGGCCTCGGTCCGCGGGCCTGCACGTGGTGGAACCACCGGGCGCATGTGGTCGCGCCCGCCGGAAAACCAGGTGCGTCCGCCGCGTCCGGCTCCTACCGTTCCGGGCATGCGTGTCGTCTTCACCAAGGGCCCCGGTACGAGCTACGACATCGCCGTGCACCGCGACAGGGGAGTCGCGCTCGCCCCGCGCAACGGGCCCGGCGGACACCCCTACCTCCCGCACGACCTGGTGCACTTCCTGGTCGAGGCGGAGGCCGGTATCGAGCTCGGGGTCTACGGGCGGCTCGCCGCCGGTGACAACGGCCTGTTCTGGCCCGCCGACCCCGCCGAACGCGCCAAGGCCGCCCGGCGCCGCAGGTCCAGGCCGGTGAAGCCGTCCCCGCGGGCGAAGGCCGACATGGCCATGTCCGAGCAGCTGGCGGGCATCGCCGTACCCGTGTGGGAGGTGCGGCACGGCCATGCGCGCCATTTGCCGGCGTATGTGACGGCCGGGGAGATCCCGGCGGTGGTGGACCGGATCGTGTCCCGGTTCGACGACTACGCCGGCCGCTGGCACGCGCTGCCGGCCGGCGGCTCGCTGACACTGACGTGGTGAGGCCGGCTCGACCCTCCGGGCCCTGCGCCGTCGCTTCCCCGGACCACCGCCACCTCCGGGCGGGCGCCGGCGCTGTTCAGCCGCTGTCCGCCCGGCGCACGGATGCCGCCGGCGGGCGTTCGCGGAGCGCCCCGTAGGCCAGGAAGTAGGCCGGTACCCGGTTCAGCCAGCGTGAGGTGGTGACCAGTTCGGCCATGCGTTTGGCGCGCTTGGGGTCGCCGAAGGGCGGCCTGCCCTGCAGGATCGGCTCGATGACGTTGGTGTGGGCCAGGCGCTGCATGCGCTGGGTGACGGCCGTGGTCAGCCGGCGGCGGCGCTGGATGCGGCGTACGGCAGCCGGCAGGCCGGACGTCTCGCCGCTCAGTGGCCCGACGAGATGGCGGGCGGCGGCCACCGCGTCCTGGACGGCGAGGTTGATGCCGATGCCGAACACCGGCGACATGGCGTGCGCCGCGTCCCCGATGCACAGCAGCCCCGGCCGGTGCCAGCGCCGGAGCCGTTCGAGCCGTACGTCGAGCAGCTTCACCTCGTCCCACGAGGACAGGGTGTGCATGCGGTCCGCGAGCCAGGTGACGCCGGCCCCGTAGGAGTCCCTGAAGCGGTCGAGGCCCTCCGCGCGGAGCCGCGGGTCGCTGCCCTTGGGGATCAGGGCGGCGCACTGCCAGTAGTCCCCGCGGTCGATCATGGCGCTGAGGAACCGCTCGCCCACGCCCCCCACGAGCCCGTGCGGATCGCCGTCGCGCCGCGGCAGCCGGAACCACCAGGCGTCCATCGGGCACCGGAACGTGCGCAGCTCCAGCTCGGGCAGCGAGCGGGCCAGCGAGCCACGGCCGTCGCAGGCCACCGTGAGGGTGGCGCGCAGTTCCCCGGTGCGGCCGTCGGACGTGCGGTAGGAGACGCCGGTGACGCGGCCCCGCTCCTTCAGGAAGGACGTCGCCTCGGTGTTCATGCGCAGGGTGAACACCGGCTCGCGTCCGGCCTCGTCGGCGAGGAGGTCGAGCAGGTCCCACTGGGGCACCATCGCGATGTAGTTGTAGCGGCGCCGCAGCGCGGCGATGTTCCCGACGGTGACCAGCGTCCGGTCGGCGCCGATCGGCAGCTGGATCGTCGTGACCCGCCGCTGCGGCAGCCGCGCGAACCGTTCGGCCAGGCCGAGTTCGTCCAGGAGCGCCAGGGTGGTCGGATGGACGGTGTCGCCGCGGAAGTCCCGCAGGAAGTCGCCGTGCTTCTCCAGGACCGTCACCTCCACCCCGGCCCGGGCCAGGAGCAGGGCGAGGACCATTCCGGCGGGCCCGCCGCCCACCACGCAGCAGGTGGTCCGCTCCCCCGTCCGCCTGCCGTCCCTCGTGTCCATCGTGCTCCGCCCTTCACTGGCGCCACCTATGCGTCACACTGGCGTATATACCCACAAGTAGCCGTAAAACCGTCACACAGGGTCGCTCTTCGTCGTTGCTCCGTGTCGATGTCGCTCCGTGTCCCTGAGTCGCTCCGTGTCCCTGAGTCGCTCCGTGTCCATGCCACTTCGTGTGAGTGTCCCCGTGTCCGCCCTGTGCCCGGGAGGCGTGATGAGCCAGCAGCCGGTCCTTCTCCCCTACTCCGACCCGGCCTTCGTGACCGACCCCTTCCCGCTCCACCGGCAGCTGCGCGAGGACGGCCCGGTCCGGCGCGCCGTCATCGCGGGCGGCCTGGACGCCTGGCTGGTCACCCGCTACGACGACGGGCTCGCGGCCCTGTCCGACCCGAGGCTGAGCAGCGACGTCCGCGACGCGTCCGACCGCCGCCTCATGGAGCAGCTGCCCGAGTTCGAGCGCGAATCGATGATGAGCAACATGCTGCGCTCCGACCCGCCCGACCACACCCGGCTGCGCCGGCTGGTCTCGAAGGCATTCACCGCGCGCCGGGTCGCCGGGCTGCGGCCGCGGATCCAGGAGATCGCCGACCGGCTGCTCGACGAGGTGGCACCGGCGGGCCGGGCGGAACTCGTCGCGGACTTCGCGCTGCCCCTGCCGGTCACCGTGATCAGCGAGCTGCTCGGTGTGCCGGTGGACGACCGGTACGACTTCCAGCGGTGGACCGACGACATGCTGCTGCGCGGCGAGCGGATGCCGGACCCGGTGGTCGTGAACGAGGCGTGGCAGAAGATGCGCGCGTACCTCACGACGCTGCTGGATTCCAAGCGCGCCCGGCCCGAGGACGATCTGCTCAGCGCCCTGATCAGCGCCCGCGACGAGCAGCGGCGGCTGAGCGAGGACGAGTTGATCTCCATGACGTTCCTGCTGCTGGTGGCCGGGTACATCACGACGGTCAACCTGATCGGCGGGGGCATCGCCGCACTCCTCGACCACCCCGACCAGCTGGAGCTGCTGCGCAACGACCCCGGTCTGCTGCCCGGCGCGATCGAGGAGTTCCTCCGCTACGACGGTCCGGTCAGCCCGGGCATCGCCCGGTTCGCACGCGAGGACGTCGAGATCGCGGGTGTGACCGTGCCACGGGGCGCGACGGTCCTCATCGCCTCCGCGATCGCCGACCGCGATCCGGCCCGGTTCACCGACCCCGACCGGCTGGACCTCGCCCGGCAGGACAACGGCCACCTGGCCTTCGGGCACGGCATCCACTACTGCCTCGGCGCCCCGCTCGCCCGCCTGGAGGGCCAGATCGCCATCGGCACGGCCCTGCGCCGCCTGCCGGACCTGGCCCTCGCGGTGCCACCGGCCGAGCTGACCTGGCGCCCCGGCGGGCTGCGTGGTCCGGTACGCCTGCCCGTCACGTTCACGGCCGCCGACGGAGCGGGCTGAGCAGCCGGCGGGCCGCCTGACACCCGGTCAGGCGGCCTGCCCGCCGGGCTAGAAGAAGCCCAGCTTCTGGGGTGAGTACGACACCAGCAGGTTCTTCGTCTGCTGGTAGTGGTCCAGCATCATCTTGTGCGTCTCCCGGCCGATCCCCGACTGCTTGTAGCCGCCGAAGGCCGCGTGTGCGGGGTAGGCGTGATAGCAGTTCGTCCAGACCCGGCCCGCCTGGATGGCGCGGCCCGCGCGGTAGGCCGTGTTGATGTCGCGGGTCCACACGCCCGCGCCGAGGCCGTACGACGTGTCGTTGGCGATCTTGATCGCGTCGTCGAAGTCGTCGAAGGACGCCACCGAGACGACCGGCCCGAAGATCTCCTCCTGGAACACCCGCATACGGTTGTCACCCTCGAAGATGGTGGGCCGTACGTAGTAGCCGCCCTTCAAGTCACCGTCGAAGTCGGCGCGTTCACCGCCCGTGAGCACTTTCGCGCCTTCCTGCCTGCCGATGTCGATGTAGGACAGGATCTTGGTCAGCTGCTCGCTGGACGCCTGGGCGCCGATCATCGTGTCGGTGTCGAGCGGGTGCCCGGGCTTGATCAGCTCGGTGCGGGCGACCGCGGCGGCCAGGAAGTCGGGGTAGTTGCCGCGCTGGATCAGGCCCCGGGACGGGCAGGTGCACACCTCGCCCTGGTTCAGCGCGAACATCGTGAACCCTTCGAGGGCCTTGTCGCGCAGCTCGTCGTCCTTGTCCCACACGTCGTCGAAGAAGATGTTCGGCGACTTGCCGCCGAGCTCCAGCGTGACCGGCTTCAGGTTCTCCGCCGCGTACTGGAGGATCAGGCGGCCCGTGGACGTCTCGCCCGTGAAGGCGACCTTCGCCACCCGGGGACTGGAGGCGAGCGGCTTCCCGGCCTCGGGGCCGTAGCCGTTGACGATGTTGAGCACCCCGGGCGGGAGCAGGTCGGCGACGAGGCTCAGCCAGTAGTGGATGGAGACCGGGGTCTGCTCGGCGGGCTTGAGGACGACCGCGTTGCCCGCGGCGAGGGCGGGCGCGAGCTTCCATGTCGCCATCAGGATGGGGAAGTTCCACGGGATGATCTGGGCGACCACACCCAGCGGCTCGTGGAAGTGGTAGGCGACCGTGTCGTCGTCCACCTCGCTGAGGGAGCCCTCCTGGGCGCGCACGGCACCGGCGAAGTAGCGGAAGTGGTCGATGGCCAGCGGGATGTCGGCCGCGAGGGTCTCCCGCACCGGTTTGCCGTTCTCCCAGCTCTCCGCGACCGCCAGTGGCTCCAGGTGGGCCTCCATGCGATCGGCGATCTTCAGCAGGATGTCGGAGCGTTCGGTCGCCGACCTGCGCCCCCAGGCGGGTGCGGCCGCGTGCGCCGCGTCGAGCGCCAGCTCCACGTCCTGAGCGGTGCCGCGGGCGACCTCGGTGAAGGGCCGGCCGTTCACCGGGCTCGGGTTCTCGAAGTACTGCCCCTTGACCGGGGGCACGTACTCGCCGCCGATGAAGTGGTCGTAGCGGGGCTGGTAGGAGACGATCGCGCCCTCGCTTCCGGGCGCCGCGTATCGGGTCATGCGGAACTGGCCTCCTTCAGCAGCGCTGCCCGCCGTTGGGCAGCTCTGCGAGGGACGGTAGGGAGGCGGACGTTGCAGTCACGTTGCGGCCGCCCTCATCCCTGCCGTCGGGCCGTCCCTGTCGGGCGTCCCCGGCTCGGCGGCGCCGCCAGTTCCGACTCGAGTGCGGCGAGGCGGGCCCGGGTCGCCGCCGTCGGCCGGGCCGAGGCCAGCGACCGCCACACGTCCAGATCGTCCTCGCCCCAGGGCGCGTGCGCCCAGCCGGCCAGCAGGTCGGGATCCCGGCAGGCGATCAGGGCCGCGCGCAGACCGTCGGCGAGGCGGCGCCTGAGCCGTACGACCTCCGGCGACTGCGAGGTGGGCAGCAGCGGGCCCGCGTAGGCGGTGAGGGCCGCCGTGACCGCGCCGGCCGACAGCCGGCGTTGCACGACGGCGGCGTCCGAGGCGACGGGCACCGTGAGCCGGTAGGGGCGGGAGGCGAGCAGTCCGGGGCCGAGCACCTGGCGCAGCCGGGCGAGTTCGGCGCGCAGCGTCACGGGGGTCACCGACTCGTCCTCGTACAGGGCGCACAGCAGCTCGTCGCCGCTCAGGCCGTCGGGGTGGCGGGAGAGGAGCACGAGGATCTCGCTGTGCCGGCGGCTGAGCCTGATCCTGCGGCCGCCCGCCGTCAGCAGCGCCTGGTCGCGTCCGAGCGCCGTGAGGTCGGGTTCGCGGGCCTCGGGGCGCCGCGGGCCGAGCAGCGCGAGCTGGGACTCGGCCGCCCGTGCCACGGCCCGGACGAAGCCCAGGCTGTGCGGGTGCGCGAGTCCGTCGCCGCCGGTGATGTCCACCGCACCCAGTACACGCCCGGTGCGGGGATCGTGGACGGGGGCGGCGGCGCAGGTCCACGGCTGCACGCGCCGGGCGAAGTGCTCGGCCGCGAACACCTGCACCGGGCGGTCCACGGCAACGGCCGTGCCCGGCGCGTTGGTTCCGACCGCGCTTTCCGCCCACCGCGCGCCCGGTACGAAGTTCATCCGCCCCGCCTGCTTCAGCGTCGACGCGTGCCCCTCGACCCACAGCAGCCTGCCCTGCGCGTCGCACACGGCCAGAAGATGCCGGCCGTCGCAGGCGAACGTGCCCAGCAGCTCACGGAACAGCGGCATCACGGGGGCCAGCGGATGCTCGTCGCGCAGGACACCGAGGTCGTCGTCGGTGAGTTCGATGTCGGCGGTGCCGTCCGGGCGGACCCCTGCCCGCGCCGAGCGCCGCCACGAGTCGGCGACCACGTCGCGCACCGGACGCGGGACCGTGCCGGCCGCGGTGAACATCTCGTGGGCACGGTGCAGCACCCGGACGCGCTCGGCGGGGTCGGCCCCCGGCTCCAGGGCCACCCAGGGATCGGCCAACGGAACCTCCCTCGGGACGATGCGCTGGGGACATCGTCGCCCCGGGTGTGAGCGTCGACAACCGTTTCGACCGGGGCCGGGAGTTCCGCGCCGTCCCCGTGCCGGGCCGCCAGGCGGTCGTCCCACCCACACACCCGTCCCAGGTGTCCGTTGAGCGGACACTCATGACCGGATAGAGCTCTTGACAGGACATCGACATCTGACTGAGCATCAGGCGCACACAGCACCCGCACAGCTCTGGCACCACTTGATCCAGGCATCGATCGACTCCCCTCATCGACGAGAAAGTGCGGCTCCCCACATGACACATCCGAGATCCAGCCTGCCCACGACCAGCTCCGCACGCCTGGCCGCCGTGGCCCTCGCGGCCGTGACGGGACTGATCGCCGCCTCGCCGGCCGCCACGGCCGCGCCCGACCGGATCGGGGCGGACGCCACCGGCGCCGGGACCCTGGCGGCACCCGACATCCCGTTCGCCAACGTCAAGGCGCACCTGACGCAGTTCCAGTCGATCGCCACCGCCAACGGCGGCAACCGCGCTCACGGCCGCCCCGGCTACAAGGCCTCGGTCGACTACGTGAAGGCCAAACTCGACGCCGCCGGATTCACCACCACCGTGCAGCAGTTCACCCAGTCCGGCAGCACCGGGTACAACCTGATCGCCGACTGGCCCGGCGGGGACCCGGACCAGGTCCTCATGGCCGGCGCCCACCTCGACTCGGTCTCCTCGGGCGCCGGGATCAACGACAACGGCTCCGGCTCCGCGGCCGTACTGGAGACGGCCCTCGCCGTCTCCCGCGCCCAGCTCCAGCCCACGAAACACCTGCGGTTCGCCTGGTGGGGCGCCGAGGAACTGGGGCTGATCGGCAGCAGGTACTACGTGAACAACCTGCCCGCCGCCGAGCGCGCCAAGGTCTCGGGGTACGTCAACCTGGACATGGTCGGCTCCCCGAACCCGGGCTACTTCGTCTACGACGACGATCCGGCGATCGAGAAGGTGTTCAAGGACTGGTACGCGGGCATCGGCGTGCCCACCGAGATAGAGACGGAGGGCGACGGCCGCTCCGACCACGCGTCGTTCAAGAACGCCGGCATACCCGTCGGCGGTCTGTTCACCGGCGCCAGCCGTACCAAGACGGCGGCGCAGGCGGCCAAGTGGGGCGGCACCTCCGGACAGGCGTTCGACCGGTGCTACCACTCCTCCTGCGACTCGACCACGAACATCGACGACACCGCGCTCGACCGCAACAGCGACGCCCTCGCCCACGCCGTCTGGACGCTGGGGACCTCGCAGCCGGTGCCCCCCGGCGACTCGTACGAGAACACCGCCGACGTCGCCATCCCGGACAACGGGCCCGCGGTGACCTCGGCCGTCGCCGTCGCCGGACGCACGGGGAACGCCCCGGCCGCGCTCCGGGTCGGGGTGGACATCAAGCACACCTGGCGCGGTGACCTGGTCGTCGACCTGCTGGCACCCGACGGCACGGCCTACCGGCTGAAGAACTCCAGCAGCTCCGACTCCGCGGACGACGTCATCACCACGTACACCGTCGACGCCTCCAGCGAGACGGCGAACGGCACCTGGCGGCTGCGGGTGCAGGACGTCGCCTCACGGGACACCGGCTACATCGACAGCTGGAAGCTGACCTTCTAGCGCCAGGGCTCCGGGGCCGTGCCAGGGGGCGATGCCGACCCTCTCGACACGGCTCCACGCCCTCTCGCCGTGGTTCTGCATGCCGATGCACCCCTGGACGAGGCTCCGCCGGATCCGTATCGACGAAGTCGCTGATCTTGTGGCCGCGACGGACTTGTGGACACGGGTTCCCGCAGGTGGGGGGTGGCAGCGGCGGGCCCGAGCGGACCCCGCCGTGGAAGTGCGGGGCGCGCGCCGTCGCGCCATGACACACCGGCGGTTCTCGGTACTCCATCCCGGAGGGGGAATTCCCGGACGGGATGTCCCTGACGGGGATTTGCCGGACGGAGAACGGAGCGCTCCTCGCAGCACCCATGACGGCGGCGTCACCGTGCCCCCGCCGGTCGGCGGGCCGGCCGTTCACCACCGGGAAGATCCGCCGACCGGGCTGCGCGCTTCCGGGCGGCTCGGCACGAGCGCGCCCGGCACGTGAGTTCCACCGCACGCCTCCCGCGGCCCGCCCGGGGTGGTGTGCGGGAGCGGATCGGCTTCCCCGCTGATGGGCGCCTGGTCCGAACCTGACGGGATGTGTCCGACCGCCAGAAGGTTGCCTCGATCGACTGAGGTTTCCGTCACATCACAAGTGACCGGTTCCGCCTGGTTCTGTGTGGAGACCTTGCGAAGGACGCTGGTAATTTGAGAGCGGCGCGATACCCCGCGAGGCCGGGGAGGGGGAGTCGGGATGTACGGCCGCTGCTGCGGCAACACCATCCAACCTCGTACGACTGTACGGTCTGCCTGCGCGAGCAACACGGAGTGCGGAGGGAGGCACAGTCGTGGCCCAGGGAGGGCAGGGGGGACGCGATCAGGCTGGCGACGAGGGGTCCGTGGAGCCCGACGTCACCATGCAGTTGAAGGTCCCGGCGCCACCGCGGCCCGCCGCGGACGAGACCATGCAACTGCGCATACCCGAGGGTGAGATACCCGACGGCTCCGACATGTCCGCCGCATCCGGTACATCCGGTTCCACCTCCGCCGCTGCCACGACTTCCGACGAGCCCGACACTGCCCCCGCCTCGCCCGGCATATCCGGCAAGTCCTCCCGTCGCCGCCGCAAAGCCCCACGCCCCTCCCCCGCCGCCCGCGTCGCCGCGGCGCTCGGCCCCCGGCTCGCCCTGGTGCTCGGCCCCCTCGCCGCCCGCCTCGGCCCCTACGCCCGCCGGCTGCGCCCCCTGTATCCCCGGCCGGGCCGCACCGGGTGGCGCCGCTGGATACCCTCCTGGCGGCAGAGCCTCGGCGGCTTCCTCGCCTCCCTCGGCCTGAGCACCCTCTTCCTGGTCGTCGCCTACGCCGCCACCGACATCCCGGACAACCTCAACACCTACGCGACCCAGCAGGACAACGTGTACTTCTGGGCCGACGGCACCCCGATGGCCCGCACCGGCTGGGTGCAGCGCCAGGCGATGCCCCTGAAGGACGTCCCCGAGGACGTCCGCTGGGCGGTGCTGGCCGCCGAGAACGAGAGCTTCTACAGCGACCCCGGCATCTCCTTCAAGGGCATCACCCGCGCCCTGTTCCGCACCCTCGGCCGAGGTGACACCCAGGGCGGCTCGACCATCACCCAGCAGTACGTCAAGAACGTCTACCTCAACCAGGACCAGACACTCACCCGCAAGTTTCACGAGGCGATGATCGCCCTCAAGCTCGACAACAGGATGAGCAAGGACGAGATCCTGGAGAGCTATCTCAACACCAGCTGGTTCGGACGCGGCACCTACGGCATCCAGCGCGCCGCGCAGGCCTACTACGGCAAGGACGTCAGCGAGCTCAACGCCAGCGAGGCAGCCTTCCTCTCCGCCCTGCTCAAGGGCGCCGGCCTGTACGACCCCACGCTGAACAAGGCCAACCACGAACGGGCCGTCGAGCGCTGGTCCTGGATCCTCGACCGCATGGTGGCGATCGGCAAGCTGTCGCCGCAGGAGCGCGCCAAGTACAAGACCTTTCCCGAGCCGCTGAAGAGCAACCCGCTGTACGACACCGGCGAGCAGAGCGACTACCTGGTGCAACTGGCCTCCCAGTACGCCAAGAAGACCGCGCGCATCTCCGACAAGGACTTCGACCTCGGCGGCTACCAGATCTACACGACCTTCGAGAAGCACCGTGAGGCCCAGCTCACCGAAGCCGTCACCCGAGCCCGCAAGCAGGCCAAGGAGGACCACCCGAAGCTCGCCCGGACCGCCCACTACGGCGCCGCCTCCATCGCCTCGGACGGCCGGATCCTCGCCGTCTACGGCGGCCCCGACCACCGTAAGCAGGGTTACAACGAGTCCAACGCCACCACGGTGCCCGCCGGTTCGGCGTTCCTGCCGTTCGTCTACGCCGCCGGCCTGGAGCACGGCGTACGCAAGACCCGCGACGGCGAGGTCACGCCGGTGACCGGGGAGACCCTCTACAACGGCGACGACGGCGTGCCCGTCACCACCCCCGAGGGCCCGTACTGGGACCGCAGCGGCCGCAAGGTCGCCGCACGCAACGACGGGGGCCGGTCCTACGGGCAGATCTCCCTGCATCAGGCGCTCGCCCAGTCCGTCAACACCCCCTTCATGCAGCTGGGCATGGACACGGGCCTGGAGAAGGTGCGCTCCACCGCGGAGGCGTCCGGGCTGCTGTCCTCCAGCATCGGCGCCCAGGTGCCCACCCTTTCCACGGGCAGCTCCACCCCCAGCGCCATCCGCATGGCCAGCGGTTACGCCACCTTCGTCGCCGACGGCCTGCACACCGAGCCGTACTCGGTCCGCAGGATCACCCACAACGGCGACAAGGTCGCCCTCGCCGCTGCCCCCAGCCGCCGCGCGATGGGCGCCGACACCGCCCGGGAGGTCCAGTCCGCCCTCGTCGACGCCTTCCGCACCGCCCACCCGGACGCCGCACCCGCCTCCGCCGAGGTCGCCGGGAAGGTGGGCACGACCGAGGACGACACCGCCGCCTGGTACGTCGGCAGCGCCAAGAAGGTGGCCACGGCGGTGGTCGTCTACCGCATCGACCTGAACAAGAGCCTCGAACCCCTGCCGCTCCAGGGCCTGGACGGGACCGCGACCGAAAGCGTCCCGTACGGCATCTGGTCACGTGCCATGAGTCCGCTCGACTGATCACCGGCGCGACACCGGCACCGCTCCAGCCCTGTCCCCAAGAGATTGAGCCGCAAGATGAAACAGCCGTCGGGCCGCCGCCGCAAGGCCCGAGCACCCCGCCGCCCCGCCGCCCGTCCGCAGTTCATCACCCTGGCGGCGTTCCTCGTCGTGACCTCCCTCGTCGCCGGATACCTGGTGCTCTCCCACACCGGCGACACCGCCTCCACCGCGGCCTCCGAGGACCACGCCCCGCAGAACGCGGGCTCACGGGCGACCGAGGAGCCGGCGTGGGACGGGAAGACCAAGGTGCTCGGCGACGGCTCGACGTCCTACACCGGCCCGCAGAAGAACCAGCTGAAGCCGGTGCCGCTCAAGCCCGGTGAGAAGCCGCCCCAGTTCGTGGTCTTCTCCTGGGACGGCGCCCTCCAGGGCGACGACGAGCTCTTCGCCCACTACCGGGAGATGGCCAAGGAGTACAACGCCCACATGACCTTCTTCCTCACGGGCATCTACCTGCTGCCCAAGAGCAAGAAGGACCTCTACGCGCCGCCGCAGCACCCCAAGGGCACCGCGGCCATCAGCTTCCCCACCGACGAGCACATACGCACCACGCTGGAGCAGCTCGGCGGTGCCTGGGAGGACGGCAACGAGATCGGCACCCACTTCAACGGCCACTTCTGCGGCGCCAAGGGCGGCGGCGACTGGAGCGTCGAGGAGTGGAAGAGCGAGATCGACCAGTTCTACGACTTCGTGGAGAAGTGGAAGACCAACACCGGCTACACGGACCTCGATCCGCTGCCCTTCGACATCAGGAAGGCGGTCACCGGCGGCCGCGCCCCGTGTCTGGAAGGCCAGGAGAACCTGCTGAAGGCGTCCAAGGACTACGGCTGGCGCTACGACGCCAGCTCGGCGGGCGACTTCCAGATCTGGCCGACGAAGAAGAACGGCATCTGGGACTTTCCGCTCCAGATGCTCCCGTACGAGGGCGGCAAGTACCAGGGCCTGTCCATGGACTTCAACTTCCTCTACAACCAGTCCGACGGGGAGACCGACGGCGATCCGGCCATGTACCCGCAGTGGCAGCAGGAGACCATCGACGCCTACATGGCCGGCTTCAACCGCGTCTACTTCGGCAGCCGGGCACCGCTGTTCATCGGCAACCACTTCGAGGAGTGGAACGGCGGCATCTACATGAACGCCGTCGACGAGGTCATCAAGACCGTCTGCACCAAGAAGGACGTCAAGTGCGTGTCCTTCAAGGAGCTCGCCGACTGGATGGACGTCCAGAAGCCGGCCACCCTGGAGCGGCTGCGCAGCCTGGACCCGGCGCAGTCCCCGGACTGGTCCACGGTCGTGCAGTGACCCCCGCCGCCCGGCGCGGCCGGGCGGCGATGACAGTCCGGTAACTCCGCCCGGTTCGGGGCGCAACCCCCTTCACACTGGCCGCATACGCCATGCAAAGATGCCGCTTACCTCGGCATACCTCCGCCGGGGGAAGAGGGGAACTTCAGTGAAGTCAAGGAAATTGAGCCGTACGCGGCGTCGCACGACGATACTCACGGCGGCCGCCGCATCGGTCGTCGCGGGTGCGGCGCTGCTGCCCAACTGGAGCGCGGGCGCGTCGGCCCCGGCCGAGCCCGAGGTGGACGCCCAGACGAAGGCCACGTTTCAGCGACTGGCCGACGCGGTCTTCACCGACCGCACCAACGCCCTGGTCGACAAGCCCCGCAAGGGGAAGAAGCAGCTGATCGACGGCTTCTCCGGCGAGGTCGCGCTCTCCTCCGGTGCCGCCCGCACCGAGGACGGCGCCGTGGACCAGCTCGGCGACCGCAAGGACGGGCTCGCCCGGCTCGGCGAGAAGTACAGCGCGGCGAACACCACCGTCACCCTGAACCGCACCAGCGTCAAGGGCCGCAAGGCTGTCGTCAAGGTCACCGAGACCACGACGCTGACGTATGAGAAGGTCCGCGGCGACGAGCCGGGGACGACCGGGTTCCAGGCGCACCACGAGCTGACGTTCAAGGCCGACCGGGACGGCAACTGGCGGCTGACGGACGTCCGTGAGTCCGACGACAGCGGCCTCGCGATCAACCAGACGGCCACGCCGAGCGTCGCGGCCGCCACCAAGGCCAAGGCGGGCAACACGACGCCGTCGGCTCCGCGCGCGGCCACCACGCGGCCCGCGCCGTCGAACCCGAAGAACTTCACCGCGAGCGGCTACGACTACAAGGCGATGGCCGCCTACGCGGAGAAGTACTGGAGCAACTACAACCCGGCCTACCCGAACTTCAACGGGCAGGGCGCGGGAGGTGACTGCACCAACTTCGTCAGCCAGTCCCTGAAGGCGGGCGGCTGGAAGCACGTGCCCGGCTACGTGTACGACTACACCAGGTGGTTCGGTACCGCCGACATCCAGTCGCACTCGTTCGTCGGCGTCAACGAGTGGTCCTGGTTCACGCAGAACGCCAAGCGCACCACGAGCCTTGCCAACGTCTACCAGATGGACGTCGGCGACGTGCTCCAGGTCGACTTCGACAAGGACGGGTCCAAGGACCACACGATGATCGTCACGTACCGCAGCCGGCAGGGTGTGCCGTATCTGACGTACCACTCGACCAACACGTACCGCCGGTCGGTGGCCAGCATCATCGCCTCGTACCCGAACGCCGCGTACTACGCCTACCGCACCTGATCGGCGCCGTCCGCCCGTTCCGCCGCTCCCGCCCCTCGGGGCCGGGGCGGCGGTCCGCGTTCCGGGTTCTGATGCCGGGGCCGCGGGTCAGAGGTCGAAGTCGATGTGCTCCACGTCCGTGAACTCGACGTCGAGGCCGTGGGCCCGCCGGTCGCGGTCGCGGAAGTAGATCTCGCCCAGGCCCTCGGCGGCGATGTGGCGCAACTGCTGCTCGGTGGCGCCCTGTTCCTGTGCCTCGAACAGGCGTGCCGCGTACGGGGGCGGCAGCGCGACGGTGAGGTGGCGCAGCCTGGCGTCGTCGGTCGTGCCGGGAGCGGCGGTGTAGCCGGAGCGGGCGCGGGTGTCGATGACAATGCCACCTGTGCTGGCCGCGGTCTTCCGGGCCGGGTAGCGGCCGGTGGCCGCGGCGAGCGCGACCGTCTTGCGGTGCATGTTGACCCGGGCCCGGGAGATCACGGCCGCGCGGATGTCGGGCCGCCAGGTCGGCCGGGCGAGGGCCGGCCAGGCCTGACCCGTTCTCCAGCCGCCGCCCCGCGCCTGCTCACGCAGCGTGCCGATGCCGCCCTTGACCGTGGACTTGACCGCGTCCAGGACGATCGCCATCTCCGGGTCCCGGTGGCCGTCCATGGCCTTCAGGAACTCCTCCGGCGGCAGCTTCTCGCCCACGCCCAGGTCCGCCATGCCGGCGGCGGACTTCTTCGTACCCGTGCGAGGCGACGAGGGTGCCGCCTTCGCCAGGGCGGGTGCCGGCCTGAGCGAGGGCGGGCGCAGGCGCCGGGTCGGCGGACGCGTGCTTCGCGGGAGCCGAGTCCCGCGATGGCGTCGTGGTGGCCGTGTCCTGCTGCGGCGCCGTGGCGTCGGGGTCGGCGGAGGTCTGCCGCGCGGGGGCCGTCTCCTGCTGCGGCGCCGTGGCGTCGGGATCGGCGGGGTAGATCTCCGCGAGCTGCCTGAGCAGGCGGGCGTACGCCTCCCGCTCGGGCGGCCGGGGCTCCGTCCGGCCCGCCTCCCAGCCGCTCAGTGTCGCCCGCCGCACTCGCAGAGCCGCGGCCACCTCGTCCAGCGTCAGTCCGTGTGCCTGGCGCAGCCGCTTGCGCTCCGCCGGGGGCGGCAACGGGGAGCGGGACGCGACCAGGGCGTCGACCGCGTCGAACCTAGCGCGCGGCGCACCTTCGCCGTACTGACCGCGTACGGATGGCGTTCATCGCGCCGGCGACGTCACGGGGACGACGCAGCACGGGCACGGCTCCATGGCGGCCTCACGTCTCCTCCTCCATCCGGATCGCCGCCTTCAGGTCCTCGAACGCCTGCTCCCGGTCACCGACGTGGGACTCCACGAGCGCGGTGGCGATGGCGTCCAGCTTGCGCTGAATCGCTCGATCCGCCCGTTGCTCGGAATTCTTCAGCAGGGCGAGCAGCAGCAGCGTCACTGCCGTCATGCACTCGCCTGCGAAGACCTTCCACTCCAATGCCACGCCGGACGCATGGGTGACGACCACTGCGACCACCATGGCCAGGCAGAGGAGATGGAAGACCGGCGAGCTGGTGAACAACGACGCCGCCTCGGCGAATCGTTCGAACGGGCCACGCTTGCCTCCGCCACGGTCGGCAGGGTGCTGCAGTGCCATGTCGCCACCTTTCGTCGATGGGAGTGGAACTTCTTTGCCGAAGCGGCAACCGGACTCGCGCCCGGCCGGCCGCCTGCCGAAGGATCACCGTCAGTGCCCGCGGCCGGAGCACGGCAGCAGCGCCGCCGGCCGTTCCCCAGCCCCAGGGAGGATCCATGCCGCACACGATCACCGCCGACCTCGTTCACCGCCTGGTGCCCTCCCCCGCCGGCCGGATCCATCTCGTGGAGCAGGGCAGCGGTCCGCTGGTCCTGCTCGTACACGGCTTCCCGGAGTCCTGGTACTCATGGCGCCACCAGTTGCCCGCCCTGGCCGCGGCCGGCTACCGCGCGGTCGCGGTGGATGTCCGCGGCTACGGACGTTCCTCCCGGCCCGAGGCCCTGGACGCGTACCGGATGCTGGAACTCGTGGCGGACAACGTCGCCGTCGTGCAGGCCCTGGGCGAGCGGACGGCGGTGATCGTCGGGCACGACTGGGGCTCCCCCATCGCCGCGAACTCGGCGCTGCTGCGGCCCGACGTCTTCCGTGCGGTCGGGTTGCTGAGCGTGCCCTACGCCCCGCGCGGCGGACCCCGGCCGAGCGAGATGTTCGCGCAGTTCGGCGGGGAGGACGAGGAGTTCTACGTCTCGTACTTCCAGCAGCCGGGCCGGGCGGAGGCCGAGATCGAGCCCGACGTACGCGGCTGGCTCGCCGGCTTCTACGCCGCACTGTCCGCCCGGACCATGCCCGCCCCCGGCGCGCCCGCCCCGCACTTCGTCAACCGCGGCGGGCGCCTGCGTGACCGGTTCCCGGCCGGCCGGCTGCCCTCCTGGCTGAGCGAGCGCGATCTGGACTTCTACGCCGGGGAGTTCGAGCGGACGGGAATGACAGGGGCGCTGGCCCGCTACCGCAACGTGGACCGCGACTGGGAGGACCTGGCCGACCACGACGGTGCCCCGATCACCCAGCCGTCGCTGTTCGTGGGCGGAACCCAGGACGCCTCCACCGGCTGGATGGCCGACGCCATCGAGGCGTTTCCGGCCACTCTGCCGGGCCTGCTCTCGTCACGCGTGCTCGACGGCTGCGGTCACTGGATCCAGCAGGAACGCCCCCGGGAGATCAACCGGCTGCTCACCGACTGGCTCACGGGCCTGCCCGCTTGACCCGACCCGGGCTCAGGCGCGTGCGCCGTCCTTCGTGAGGCGCTGTCGCAGGGGTCCGCGGCCTGCCCGCGAACTTCCTCGATCGTCGCCGCGCCGGACCCGGTCGGGGCCAGGTATGTGCGGCGCGGCGGGACCGGCCGGGGCGGGAGGGGCGAGGTGTGCGGTCCGAACGAGCCCGGTGCCCGCATCCCGGCGATCGGGTTTTTCTCACCGGGGCGAGGGGGAACTCGTGCGCACGTCCGGACCCGTACGGGAGGCAGGAGGCCGACGTGACCGACCCGCAGCACGCTCGCCAGGACCCGGTGACCCAGCACCCGACGCCGGAGTTTCCGGCGCAGGACCAGCCGCACCCCGGGTGGACCGGCCCCATGGACCCGCCCCCGGACCACGGTGAGGAGTCCTACCGCGGCTCCGGCCGCCTGACCGGCCGCAAGGCCGTGATCACGGGCGGGGACTCAGGCATCGGCCGGGCGGTGGCGCTCGCCTTCGCCCGGGAGGGCGCGGACGTGCTGTTCACCCACCTGCCGGAGGAGGAGAACGAGGCGCGCGAGACGTCCCGGCTGGTCGAGGACGCCGGCCGGAAGGCGGTCGCGGTCTCCTGCGACATCCGTGAGGAGGCGAACTGCCGGGCCCTGATCGAGCGGGCGGTCGCCGAGTTCGGCCGTGTCGACGTGCTGGTCAACAACGCCGCCTACCAGATGTCGCAGCCGGACGGTATCGAGGCGATCTCGACCGAGCAGTTCGACCGGGTCATGCGTACCAACCTCTACGGGATGTTCTGGCTGACGAAGTTCGCCGTGCCCCACATCCCGCAGGGCGGCAGCGTCATCAACTCCACGTCTGTGCAGGCGTACAAACCCAGCCCTCACCTGCTGGACTACGCCATGACCAAGGGCGCGATCGTGACCTTCACACAGGGCCTGGCCCAGATGCTCACGGAGCGCGGGATCCGGGTGAACGCGGTCGCACCGGGGCCGGTGTGGACGCCGCTGATTCCCGCCACGCTGCCCGACACGGTGGAGTTCGGCAAGCAGAGTCCGCTGGGCCGCCCGGCGCAGCCGGCCGAGCTGGCACCCGCGTACGTCTATCTGGCCTCCCAGGAGGCGAGCTTCGTCACGGCGGAGATCCTCAACGCCACCGGGGGCACACCGCTGCCCTAGGCTCCGGGCGACCCGGGAAGAGGTTCCGGGGCGCGCGGGGCGCGGTGGAAGCAACGGGAATGAGGCACACCGATGAGTGAGATGAGTGAGCAGACACCGTCCCAGGCCGAAGGCGAGCGGGACGACGAGATGGACGCCCCAGGCACCCGCGACCCTGGCCGGCGTGCCACCGATCCGCCCCGGACCACCCCCTCCCAGGCGGAGGGGGAGCGCGACGACGACGAGGAGCTACCGCTGCCGCACACGGGCGGGACGGGGCAGGGCGGTCAGCGGCAGGGGTGAGGGGAGGAGGCGGCCCTCACAGCCCCGCCTCCTCCTCCCGTCGGCCCGACGGCTCGGCACCCCGCCGACGCGGGTCACACCCCTGTCGTCGGCTCCCGGCTCGCGCGCAGTCGCTCACCGCACCACCGCCGGGCGACGTCGGCGACGTTCTGGAGCGCCCCCGGCTCCTCGAACAGGTGGGTGGCGCCGGGCACGACGTGCAGTGCGTGCGGGGCGCTCATCCGGTCGGCCGCCTCCTGGTTGAGCCGCAGTACCTCGTGGTCCGCGCCGCCGACGATCAGCAGCACGGGCGCCCGTACCGCGACCAGCGCCTCGCCGGCCAGGTCGGGCCGTCCGCCCCGGGACACGACGGTCAGCACCCGGTCCGGGCGCTCGGCCGCGGCGACCAGGGCCGCGGCGGCACCGGTGCTGGCGCCGAAGACGACCACCGGCAGCCCCCTTGTGTCGGGCTGCGTGTCCAGCCAGTCGATGGCGGCGACCAGCCGGCGGCCCAGGAACGGGATGTCGAAGCGGTGCTCGCCCGTGAGCGCGTCATGCCGCTCCTCCCGCTCACTGAGCAGATCCATCAGCAGCGTCCCCATGCCGGCGGAGCGCAGTTCGGCAGCGACCGTACGGTTGCGTGAGCTGTGCCGGGAACTGCCGCTGCCGTGTGCGAACAACACCACCGCCTTCGCGGGCGCCGGCACGACGAGGTCGCCCGGGAGCATCGCGCTGTCGGTGGGTACCAGAACCATGTCGGAAATCATCGACATCAACTTCTTCCCCGGCCGGCCCTGCGAATCGGTGTATCGGCCTCTCACCGACCGCGTACCCGTCCCGGCGCGCACCGCACCAGAGCCGGAGGAGTGTGACGACCGTCCGGTGACGGGTGCGCTCCGCCTCGGCCCTGCCCTGAAGGCGCCTGAGTCACCAAAAGGTTCCCGAGTCACCGAAAAGTGCGTTCTTCCACGTCAGCGGCCACTCTCGTACGGTTCCCCAGTAACCGCAGGAGAGCACGACACTCTCACGAGGAGGAGGACGGCATGGCCATCACCCTGATGAACCCCGACGGACTGCCGAAGATCGACGTCTACCGGCAGGTGTCCGTCGCGACCGGTTCGAGGCTGGTCTTCGTCGCCGGGCAGGTCTCCTGGGACGCCGACGGTGTCACGGTCGGCGAAGGTGACCTCGCCGCACAGGTCGAGCGGTGCTGTCTCAACGCGGGCACCGCCCTGGCCGCGGCCGGCGGCTCCTTCGACGACGTGGCGAAGCTGACCGTGTACGTCGTCGACTGGACCCCCGAGAAGATGCCCCTGCTGCTGGAGGGCATGGCCCGGGCGGGCGCGCGACTGGGGGGCGCACCGGTGCCGCCGGCCACGCTGATCGGTGTCGCGGCGCTGGACGTGCCGGAGCATCTGGTCGAGCTGGAGGTCATGGCGGTCCTCGAGTGAGAAGCCCCGCTGTTCACCTTCGGTAACAGATTGGCTATATTGAGTTACTACCATCCCGCAAGCGAAAGCGGTGGAGCATGGCGGTAGCGCAAAGGGCCGACATCGCCGCGGAGGAGCCGCTCGTCCTGCCGGTCAACTCGCACAACGAGTGGGATCCGCTGGAGGAGATCGTCGTCGGGCGCCTGGAGGGCGCGACGATCCCTTCCGGACATCCGGTCGTGACCTGCAACATCCCGCCCTGGGCGGCGCGGTTCCAGCGGCTTGCCGCGGGGGTCAGGTACCCGGATCTCCTGATCGAGCGGGCCCAGCAGGAACTCGACCAGTTCATCGCTGTGCTGGAGTCGCTGGACGTCACGGTCAGGCGGCCGGACCCGGTCGACCACAAGCGGCGCTACGGCACCCCGGACTGGTCGTCGCGCGGGTTCTGCAACACCTGCCCGCGCGACGCCATGCTGGTGATCGGCGACGAGATCATCGAGACGCCGATGGCATGGCCGTGCCGCTACTTCGAGACCCATTCCTACCGCGAGATCCTCAAGGACTACTTCCGGCGGGGCGCGCGCTGGACGGCGGCGCCGAAGCCGCAGCTCACCGACGAGCTGTTCGAGCCGGGCTTCCGCGTCCCCGAGGCCGGCGAGCCGATGCGGTACATCCTCACCGAGTTCGAGCCCGTGTTCGACGCCGCGGACTTCGTCCGAGCCGGCCGGGACCTGTTCGTCACCCGGAGCAACGTCACCAACCGGATGGGCATCGACTGGCTGCGCCGTCACCTCGGGCCGGGCTACCGCATCCACGAGATCGAGAGCCGCTGCCGTACGCCCATGCACATCGACACCACGTTCGTCCTGCTGGCGCCCGGCAAGGCACTGGTCAATCCGGAGTACATCGACGTCGACCGCCTGCCCGACGTGCTGAGTTCGTGGGACATCCTGGTCGCGCCCGAGCCCGAGCCGATCGGCGAGCACCTGCTCAGGATCACGTCGATGTGCGGCAAGTGGCTGAGCATGAACGTGCTCATGGTCGACGAGAAGCGGGTCATCGCGGAGCGGCATCACACGGGCATGCTGCGGGCGCTGGAGAAGTGGGGCTTCGAGCCGATCCCGTGCGACCTGCTGCACTACGCGCCGTTCGGCGGCTCGTTCCACTGCGCGACACTCGACGTCCGGCGCCGCGGAACGCTCCAGTCGTACTTCCCCTGAGCGGCCGCGGTCGCACCTCCCGAGCCGCCGCTGTCGCACTTCCCGGGCGGCCGCCGAGGCAGGTCCGGGCCTGTCTCGGCGGCCGGCGTCCCCGAGCTCCGCGAAAGAATCTCGCTCCGCGATGTCGAGAACCCGTGACCGGCTCCGTCCCCGGAGCGAGCGCGGCCAGAATGGGTCGCATCGCCACCGAGGAGAGTCACCATGGCCAAGTACCTGCTGCTCAAGCACTACCGCGGCGCTCCGGCCGCGGTCAACGACGCGCCCATGGCGCAGTGGACGCCGCAGGAGATCTCGGCGCACGTGCAGTACATGCGGGACTTCGCGGCCCGGCTGGAGGGGACCGGAGAGTTCGTCGACGGTCAGGCGCTCGCGCCCGAGGGGATGTGGGTCCGGTACGACGGTGAGGGGCGCCCTCCGGTCACCGACGGCCCGTTCGCCGAGACGAAGGACCTCATCGCCGGCTGGATGGTGATCGACGTGGACAGCCACGAGCGCGCGGTCGAGCTGGCCGGGGAGTTGTCCGCCGCTCCCGGGGCGGGCGGCAGGCCGATCCACGAGTGGCTCGAACTGCGTCCGTTCCTGGCCGCGCCGCCCACCATCACGGAGTGACCCGTCGATGGACGAGGCCCAGCTCCGGAGCCTCACTCCGGGCGTGCTCGGGATCCTCGTCCGCCGCGGAGCCGACTTCGCGGCGGCCGAGGACGCCGTACAGGACGCCCTGGTCGAGGCGGTCCGCGTCTGGCCGGCCGGCCCTCCGCGAGACGCGAAGGGCTGGCTGGCCACCGTGGCCTGGCGCAAGTTCCTGGACGCGAGCCGGGCCGACGCCGCCCGCCGCCGGCGTGAGGAGCGCGTCGACGAGGAGCCCGCCCCCGGACCCGCCCCCGCCGTCGACGACACGCTCCAGCTCTACTTCCTGTGCGCCCACCCGTCGCTGACGCCGTCGTCCGCGGTCGCGCTCACGCTGCGCGCCGTGGGCGGGCTGACCACCCGCCAGATCGCCCAGGCCTACCTGGTCCCCGAGGCGACCATGGCGCAGCGCATCAGCCGTGCCAAGCGCACCGTGTCCGGTGTGCGGTTCGACCAGCCCGGCGACGTCGCCACCGTGCTGCGCGTGCTGTACCTGGTCTTCAACGAGGGCTACTCCGGCGATGTCGACCTCGCCTCCGAGGCCATCCGGCTCACCCGGCAGCTGGCGGCGGTCATCGACCACCCCGAAGTGGCGGGCCTGCTCGCCCTCATGCTGCTCCACCACGCCCGGCGCGCCACCCGGACCGCTCCCGACGGCGGCCTGGTGCCGCTCGCCGAGCAGGACCGCGGCCGGTGGGACACCGCCTCCATCGCCGAGGGCGTCGGCATCCTCCAGGCGGCCCTCGCGCGCGACCGGCTGGGCGAGTTCCAGGCCCAGGCCGCCATCGCGGCCCTCCACGCCGACGCGCCCACCGCCGGGGAGACCGACTGGGTGCAGATCGTGGAGTGGTACGACGAGCTCGCCCGCCTGAGCGACAGCCCGGTCGTACGGCTCAACCGCGCGGTGGCCGTCGGCGAGGCCGACGGGCCGCGCGCCGGGCTGGCGGCCCTCGGGGAGCTGGACGCCACTCTGCCCCGCCACGCCGCGGTTGCGGCGTACCTCCATGAGCGCGACGGCGACCTGGAGACAGCCGCACGGCTGTACGCCGAGGCCGCCCACAAGGCGTCCACCCTCGCAGAGCGCGACCACCTGACGCGCCAGGCCGCCCGGCTCAACGCCCGCGTGCGTCGGTGACGGGGCCGGACCCGACCTCGCGGCGCCATGGCCTCGGGGGCAGGCCGTCAGTCCCGGGGCGGGTCGGGGTGAAGCGTCTGCAACCGCGGCGGCTGCTGACCCGTCGAGGTCGACGGTCCACTTCGCGGTGCCGGGCGGCCGTCGGGAGACGGCCGCCCGGTCGCGTCAGGCCCTCGCCGGTTCCGGGCCGACCAGTTCCGACAACACGTCGTCCATCGTCACGAAACCGAGGACCGCGCCCTTCTCGCCGGTCACCGCGGCCAGGTGGCTGCCGTCGGCGCGCAGGGCGGTGAGGGTGTCGTCCAGCGGGGTGTCGATGCGCACACGCGTGACCCGGTGCACCGACTCGCGCGGGAACGGCCGGTCGCGGTCGGTGACGCCGAGGGTGTCCTTGATGTGCAGGTACCCCAGCAGGCTGCCGTTCGGGCCGGTGACGGGGAAGCGGGAGAAGCCCGCCTTGGCAGCGACCCGCTCCAGCTCGGCCGGCGTGACGGTGTGTCCGACGGTGCGCATCCGGGGCACGGGCACCAGGATCTCGCCCACCGGACGGGTGCCCAGCTCCAGCGCGTCACGCAGCCGCTCCCCGTCGGCGGGCGACAGCAGGCCCGCCTCGCTCGAGTCGACGACCATACGGGCCAGCTGGTCGTCGGTGAAGACCGACCCGACCTCGTCCTTCGGCTCGACCCGCAGCAGCTTCAGCAGGGTGTTGGCGAAGGCGTTGATCCCGAACACCACCGGCCGCAGGGCACGGGTGAGGGCGACGAGCGGCGGGCCCAGCAGCAGCGCGGTCGGGACCGGTGCCGCGAGGGCGATGTTCTTCGGGACCATCTCGCCGATCAGCATGTGCAGATATGTCGCCACGGTGAGCGCGATGACGAAGGCGATCGGGTGGATCAGGCCGTGCGGGATGTGGGCCGCCTCGAAGGCGGGCTCCAGCAGGTGCGCGATGGCCGGTTCGGCGACCGCGCCGAGCACCAGCGAGGAGACGGTGATGCCGAGCTGGGCGGTGGCCATCATCGCGGACAGGTGTTCCAGGGCCCACATCGTCATGCGGGCCCGTGTGTTGCCCGCCTTGGCGCCGGGCTCGATCTGGCTGCGGCGTACGGAGATCAGGGCGAACTCGGCGCCGACGAAGAACGCGTTGGTCAGCAGGGTGAGGGCGCCGATGGCGAGTTGCAGCGCGGTCATCGGGAAGCCTCCCCGGCCATTTCCCCCGTCACGCCCGCCTGGACCGGGAGCCTGGCGGGGGCGGTGATGCGGACGCGGTCGGCGCGGTGGTGCTCGACGTCGAGGACGTCCAGGCGCCAGCCGTCGTCGAGGTCCAGGACGTCACCCTTGGCCGGGATGCGCGCGAGGCGCGTGGCGACGAGGCCGGCGACGGTCTCGTAGGGGCCGTCGGGGGCCGTCAGCCCTATCGCGGCGAGCTGGTCGAGCCGGACGGAGCCGTCCGCATCCCACGCGGCACGGCCGTCCGCGGTCGCCGGGGTGGCCAGCAGGTCGGGGACCTCGACGGGGTCGTGCTCGTCGCGGACCTCGCCGACGACCTCCTCCACGATGTCCTCCATCGTCGCGACGCCCGCCGTGCCGCCGTACTCGTCGATGACCACGGCCATGGTGCGGGTGGCGCGCAGCCGCTCCAGGAGCCGGTCGGCGGAGAGGCTGTCGGGCACCAGCAGGGGCGCGGTGGCCAGGTCGGTGACCGGTGTGACCGCGCGTCGCTCCGGCGGCAGGGCGAGGACGTCGCGGATGTGGACGGTGCCGATGACGTCGTCCAGGCTGTCGCGGTAGACCGGGAAGCGGGACAGGCCGGTGGCGTGGGTGAGGTTCGCGGCGTCCGTGGCCGTGGCCCGCGCCTCGAGTGCCTTGACGTCGACCCGCGGGGTCATGACGTTCTCCGCGGTCAGTTCGCCGAGGTGCAGGGTGCGGACGAAGAGTTCGGCGGAGTCGGCTTCCAGGGCACCCTCGGCGGCCGAGTGCTGGGCCAGCGCGACCAGCTCCTCGGCACTGCGGGCGGAGGCCAGCTCCTCGGCGGGCTCCAGGCCCACACGCCGGACGAAGCGGTTCGCCGTGTTGTTCAGGTGCCGGATGAAGGGGCCGAACGCGGCCGTGAAGCCGCGCTGCGGGCCGGCCACCACCTTCGCGACGGCCAGCGGGCGGGAGATCGCCCAGTTCTTGGGCACCAGCTCGCCGATCACCATCAGTACGACGGTGGAGACGACCACGCCCAGCACGGTCGCCACGGGCGAGGCGGCACCGCCCAGGCCGGCCGCCTGGAGCGGGCCCCGCAGCAGCGCGGCCAGCGACGGCTCGGCGAGCATGCCGATCACCAGCGAGGTGACGGTGATGCCGAGCTGGGCACCGGACAGCTGGACGGTCAGGCGGCGTACGGCCTTCAGCGCGCCTTCGGCGCCGCGCTCACCAGCGGTGACGGCCCGCTCCAGCTCACCGCGCTCGACGGTGGTCAGGGAGAACTCGGCGGCGACGAAGACCGCGCAGGCCAGTGTCAGAAGGAGGGCCAGCAGGAGCAGCAGGACCTCGGTCACCGTGCCACCCCCGTTCCCTCACCGTCGTGACGTGGATGGGGCTTGGCACGGCTGGTACTGGGAGGCTCACCCATTGCGGGTCCCTGGCTCCTTTTCGGTCTGTCGGTACGGAAGGGCGTCGTCGCCCCGACCCATGGTAAAGGACGAGCAAAGCACGCCGGGGCCCGGCGTGCCACGCCTCACACCGATCCGGGGAGAGACCGCCGCACGCCGCGCCCAGGAGCACCGGAGCCCGCCCTCCGGGCTGCGGACCGGGGCGGGGCCGGTCCACCGGCACGGGTCCGCCGACGGCGCCGGGCTCACCGTCCCACGGGCATCGCGAGGTACTGGTACTCCAGGAACTCGTCGATTCCGACGCGGCCGCCCTCCCGGCCGAGTCCCGACTGCTTGACCCCGCCGAAGGGTGCCGCCGGGTTGGAGACCAGGCCGGTGTTGAGCCCCACCATGCCCACCTCCAGGCTTTCGCTGACGCGCAGCGCACGGTCGAGGCCCTCGGTGAAGAGGTAACCGACGAGTCCCCAGGGCGTGTCGTTGGCGCGGCGCACGACCTCGTCCTCGTCGTCGAAGGTGAGGATCGCCGCGACCGGTCCGAAGATCTCGGTGGCCGTCAGGCGGCTGTCCGGGGAGACGTCCGTGAGCACGGTCGGGGGATAGAAGCAGCCCGGCCCGTCCGGCGTACGGCCGCCGGTGAGCACCCGGGCGCCGCGCTCGACCGCGTCGGCGACGAGCCCTTCGACCTTGGCGCGTCCGGCGGCGTCGATGAGCGGGCCGACGTCGACCCCCTCCTCGGTGCCCGGGCCCACGACGAGCGCCCCCATGCGCGCGGCGAGCCGCTGCCCGAACTCCTCCGCGACGCGGTGGTGGACGAAGAAGCGGTTGGCGGCCGTGCACGCCTCCCCCATGTTGCGCATCTTGGCCACCAGCGCGCCGTCCACGGCGGCGTCCAGATCCGCGTCCTCGAAGACGATGAAGGGGGCGTTGCCGCCCAGCTCCATCGAGGCGCGTACGACCGTGTCGGCGCACTGGGCGAGCAGCAGCCGCCCGACCTGCGTGGAGCCGGTGAACGACAGCTTCCGGATACGTCCGCCACGCAGCAGTGGCTCGCACACCTGGCCGGCCCGGGAGGTGGTGACGACGTTCAGCACGCCGTCCGGCAGCCCCGCCTCCTTGAGGACCGCGGCGACGGCCAGAGCGCAGAGCGGGGTCTGCGGGGCCGGCTTGAGCACCATCGTGCAGCCGGCCGCGATCGCCGGGCCGATCTTGCGGGTGCCCATGGCGAGGGGGAAGTTCCACGGTGTGATCAGCAGGCTGGGCCCGACGGGGCGGCGGGAGAGCAGCATGCGGTTGCGGCCGTCGGGGAGGGTCCCGTGGCCGCCGTCGACACGGACGGCCTCCTCCGAGAACCAGCGGAAGAACTCCGCCGCGTACGCCACCTCTCCCCTGGCCTCGGCCAGCGGCTTGCCCATCTCGGACGTCATCAGGCGGGCGAGCTCGTCGGTGCGGTCGAGGAGGATCTCGTACGCCCGCCGCAGGATCTCGCTGCGGGTGCGCGGTGCCGTGCGTGCCCACTCCCGCTGTGCGCGCACGGCCGCGTCCTCGGCCAGCCGGGCGTCCTTGGGCCCGCCGTCGGCGACGTGGGCGATGATCTCACCGGTCGCGGGGTCGTCGACGGGCATGGTGGCGCCGTCGGCGGCGTCCACCCAGGCGCCACCGATGAGCAGTTGCTTGCGTACGTCCGCGGTCATGGGGTCTCTCCTGGTCGGTCGGCGGCGGGGTCGAGCAGTTCCGCGAGGTGCAGGGCCCGGACTCCTCGGTCACCGGCGAGGTGGCCGATCTGGGTGACGCAGCTGAATCCGTCGGCCACGACGACGGTGGTCCCGCCGTCCGGGATGTCGCCGAGGCGCGGCGCGAGGGCCAGCCCGGCGACGGCCATCGAGGTGCCGTAGTGCTGCTCCTCGAAGCCGAAGTTCCCGGCGAGTCCGCAGCAGCCCTCGGCCTCGTCGATCCGCCCGGCGCCGAGGCGGCGCAGCAGGTCGCGCGGGCGGCGCCCGGTGAAGGTGGCGTACTCGTGGCAGTGCGTCTGGAGGACGACGTGGTCCGGCAGCGGCGGCGGGGTCCACTCCGGCGCGGCCAGGTCGGTCAGGGCGCCGGTGAGGGTGTGGACACGGGCCGCGACGCGCCGGGCGGCCTCGGAGCCGAGCAGTTCGGGCAGGTCACGTTTCAGGGTGGCGGCGCAGCTGGGCTCGGCCACGACGACGGGCATGTCGCCGCCGTCGTCCAGGTGGGCGACCGTGCGGGCCATGACCCGGCGTGCCATGGACAGCTGGCCGGTGCTGACCCAGGTCAGGCCGCAGCACAGACCACTGCGGGCCGTGCAGGGGGTGCCGGCGGCATGCAGCACGCGCATCGCCGCTCCCGCCACCTGCGGGCGGAAGGCGCGGGTGAAGCTGTCCACGAAGAGCACGGCCCTGGCCGGCTCGCCGGACTGTGCCGAGCGCAGCTCCTCGCGCAGGGCGCGCCGGGAGGCGAGGGCGGGGATCGTGCGGCGGGTCGTGACTCCCCCGAGCCGGGCGAGGGGTTTGCGCAGCGGTCCGCGCAGCAGCGCGTTGAGCGGGCGGGCGGCGTACGCGCAGAGGGCGGAGGTGAGGGGCAGCCAGCCCAGCGCGTAGTGCGAGCGGGGCCGGAGCCTGCGCCGGTAGTGCCGGTGCAGGAACTCCGCCTTGTACGTCGCCATGTCGACGCCCACCGGGCAGTCGGCGGCGCACGCCTTGCACGACAGGCACAGGTCCAGGGCGTCCCGGACCTCGGTCGCGCGCCAGCCGTCCTGGACCGCGCCGCCCCGCAGCATCTCCTGGAGCAGACGGGCCCGGCCGCGGGTGGAGTGGCGCTCCTCGCCGGTGGCCCGGTAGCTGGGGCACATCACGCCGCCCGCGTGGCCGCGGCACCGCCCGACGCCGACGCAGCGGCGGACCGCGCCCGCGAAGCCGTCCTCGTCGTGCGGGAAGGTGAACTCGGTAGCGACGGGCCGGATCTCGTGCAGGGCCAGGTCGGCGTCGAGCCGGGCCGGGGCGACGACGACGCCCGGGTTCAGCAGTCCCTCCGGGTCGAAGACCGCCTTGAAGGCGGCGAACGCCCGGATGAGCCGCGGGCCGTACATCACCTCCAGGAGCTCGCCGCGTGCCCGTCCGTCTCCGTGCTCGCCGGACAGTGTGCCGCCGTGCGCGACGACGAGTTCGGCCGCGGCGCCGAGGAAGCGGCGGGTGGCGGTGCGGCCGGCTTCCGTGGCCAGGTCGAAGTCGATGCGCACATGGACGCACCCGGCGCCGAAGTGCCCGTACAGCACACCGGTCAGCGCGTGGGCGGCGAGCAGCGCCCGGAAGTCCCGCAGGTAGGCCGCCAGATCGCCGGGGGCGACCGCCGCGTCCTCCCAGCCGGGCCAGGACTCCCCGCCCTCGACCAGGCGCGCGGCCAGCCCCGCGCCGTCCTCGCGGACCCGCCACAGCGAGCGCCGCTCGGCCGCGCTCGCGACGACCCGTCCGCCGGTGGTGCGGCCCCGGGCCTTGAGGGCGTCGAGGAGTTCGGCCGCTCGCGCCGTGACGGTGGCCTCGTCGTCGCCGTCGAGTTCGACGTACAGCCAGGCGCGGCCGTCCGGAAGCCCGGTGACGGAGCCGGGGCCGCGGCGGGCGCGCATGGTGGCGACGATCGCCTCGTCCATGCCCTCCACCGCGGTGGGCGAGCAAAGGAGGATCTCCGGGACGTCCTCGGCGGCGTCGACGACGTCGTCGTAGCCGAGGGCGAGGAGCGCGGACGCCGGCGCGGTGGCGACCAGGCGGACGGTGGCGGCCGTGACGACGGCGCAGGTGCCCTCGGTGCCGACGAGGGCGCGGGCCATGTCGAAGCCGTTCTCCGGCAGCAGCCGGTGCAGCGGGTAGCCGGAGACCTGACGGGGGATGCGGCCCAGTTCGGTGCGGATCGGGGCGAGGTCGGCGGCGATCAGGCGCCGGACGTCCGCCTCCAGCCGGGCCACGCGCTCGGCGTCCGCGGGGTCCACGGCGCGGAGCCCGGCGTGGTCGGCCACGGCGTGCAGTCCCGCGGCGGTGACGATCTCCAGGGCTTCGATGTGGCCGCTGGTCCGGCCGTACCGTACCGACCGGTTGCCGCAGGCGTCGTTGCCGATCATCCCGCCCAGCGTGCAGCGGCTGTGCGAGGACGGGTCGGGGCCGAAGGTGAGCCCGTGCTCACCGGCCGCGTCACGCAGGGCGTCGAGCACGACTCCGGCCTCGACGCGTGCGGTACGCGCCACCGGGTCGATGTCGAGGATCCGGTTCATGTACCGGGAGAGGTCGAGGACCACCCCGGGCCCGACGGCGTTGCCCGCCATGCTGGTGCCGCCGCCGCGCGCGGTGACGGCAACGCCCGCCTCACGGCAGGCCCGCAGCACCGCGCGGACGTCGGCGGCGGAGCGCGGGAAGGCCACGGCCCGTGGAAGAACGCGGTAGTTGGAGGCGTCGTACGCGTACGGGCCGGTGGCGCCCGGTCCGGTGGCCACCGGCAGGCCGGGCGCGAGTTCGGCGAGCCGGGCGGCCAGCCGTTCCCCGGACGCCGTGGTCATCGACGCGCCGCCGCGGACGTGCCGGACTCCACCGCCGCCGCCCACGCCCGCAGGCCCTCGTCCACCGCCGTCTCGTCGACGACGAGCGCCGGGATCATCCGGACGACCTGGTTCCAGGCCCCGCACAGCAGCAGGAGCAGCCCCTCGTCGACGGCGGCCCGCTGTACGCGGGCGGCGGTCTCGGGGTCGGGGCCGCCGTCCTCGGTGACGAACTCGGTGCCGAGCATCAGTCCGAGCCCCCGTACGTCGCCGATGGCCGGTGTCCGCCCGGCCACCGCCTCCAGGCCCCGGCGCAGCCGCAGGCCCATCGCCTCGGCGTTCTCGACGAGCTTCTCGTCGCGTACGACGTCGAGGGTGGCGCAGGCCGCCGCGCAGGCCACGGCGTTGGCGCCGTAGGTGCCGCCCTGCGAGCCCGGCCACGCCTTCCGCATCAGCTCCTCGGGGGCGGCGATACCGGACAGCGGGAAGCCGCTGGCCAGTCCCTTGGCGGTGACGAGGATGTCGGGGGTGACGCCGAAGTGGTCGTGGCCCCAGAAACGTCCGGTGCGGCCGACGCCGGTCTGCACCTCGTCGAGGATCAGCAGGAAGCCGTGCCGGTCCGCCCGTTCCCGCAGGCCTTCGAGGAAGGCGCGGGTCGCGGGCACGTATCCGCCCTCCCCGAGCACGGGTTCGACGACGACCGCGGCGGTGTCGGCCGGCGAGGAGATCGTCTGGAGGGTGTAGTCGAGCTCCTTCAGGGCGAAGTCGGTGGCCGTCCTGTCGTCCCAGCCGTAGCGGTAGGCCGTCGGGAACGGGGTGACCACCACGCCGCTCATCAGCGGTGAGAAGCCGGAGCGGAAGCGGATGCCGGACGTCGTCATCGCGGCGGCGGCGACCGTACGGCCGTGGAAACCGCCGTGGCAGACCAGGACGTTCGGCCGGCCGGTGGCCTGGCGGGCCAGCCGTAGCGCGGCCTCGACGGCCTCGCTGCCGGAGTTCGTGAAGAACAGGGAGTCCAGGCCGCCCGGCAGGACCTCGCCGAGCTTGTCGACGAGTTGGCGCAGCGGCCGGTGCATGACGGTCGTGTACTGGCCGTGGACGAGCGTGCCCACCTGGTGCCGCGCCGCCGCCACGACGCGGGGGTGGCAGTGCCCGGTGCTGGTGACGCCGATGCCGGCGGTGAAGTCGAGGTAGCGGCGGCCGTCCTCGCCGTAGAGGTGGACGCCCTCGCCCCGGACCGCCGTGACGGGCGTGGCCTGGCGAAGGTGCGGCGACAGTGCGGTCATGGTCGTCTCCCGGCCGATGCGTTGCGGTCTGCTCCGACATTCCGAGCGTCGCGGCCGGCCCCGACGCGGACAACGACTGATCTGTCCGGTGCGGGCGCGGAGTCCGGACGAAGTGTCAACCGGGTCGGGGCGGATGCACGGTCCTGGGTGTCGCGGCGCTCGCCGGGGCAGCTGTTGCGCAGGTCAGCACGGCTTGTCAGAGTGTCCGGGCGGGCAGGGAGGCATCATGAGCCAGAACACCGGACCGCCTCGCCCCTCCCACTGCCCCCCGACGGGCGACGGGACGAGGCACGCGGGCGGTACGCCAGGCAGCGGCCGGCGCCTGACGGTGGCCGACGTGCTGGCGCTCCCGGTGCTCGCGGCCGGTCAGCCCCAGGTCGTCACCGGCGTCACCCGGCTCGACCGGCCGGTGCGCTGGGTGCACATCACCGAACTCACCGACCCGGCCTCCTTCCTCAAGGGCGGCGAACTCGTCCTGACCACCGGCATGCCGCTGCCCGAGGACACTGCGGGCGTCCGCCGCTACGTCGACGAACTCGCCGACGTCGATGCCGCGGCCCTCGTGATCGAACTCGTACGGCGCTACCACCGCCCGCCGGACGCCCTCGTGCAGGCCTGCCGGTCGCGGCGGCTGCCGCTCGTCACCCTGGCCAGGGACGTCAACTTCCTGGAGGTCACCCAGCTCGTGCACGCCCTGATCCTCGGCAACCAGACGGACGCGATGCGCCGCACCCAGCGCATCCACGAGGCGTTCACCGCCCTGACCCTGCGCGGCGCGGGACCCGAGGACGTCGTACGGGCGGCGGCGGTGATGAGCGGTCGCACGGTCGTCCTGGAGAACCTGGTGCACCAGGCCCTGATCTGCGAACCCTCCGGCAGCACCGTGGAGGAGGTGCTGACAGGCTGGGAACAGCGCTCCCGGTCGGCTCCACCCGGGGATCGGACGCGGACACGCGGGCCGGAGGGCTGGCTGGTGACTGCGGTGGAGTACCAGGGCGAACGCTGGGGGCGCGTCGCCATGCTCCCGCCGCCGGGCACCGACGCCGCCCGCGCGGCGGCGGCCTTCTCGCCCGAGGACGTCACCGTCCTGGAGCGCACGGCGATGGCCCTCACCATCGCCCGCCTGATCCACTCCACCCCTTGGGAGCGCACCGCGCACCGCAGTGCCCTGCGCGACCTCACCGAGCAGCGTCACCACTCCCCCGAGGACGCCCGCGCCCGTGTCGCCGCGCTGGGGCTGCCGACCGAGGGTGCCGTCTACCGGGCCGTGCTGACGGACGGTGGGACGGTCGGCGACGAGGCCGGCCTGGAGAGCCGCCTGTCCCGGGAACTCACGGCGCTCGGACGGCCGGCACTCGTCGGCACGCTGGCCCCGGGCCGGATCGGCATCCTGCTGGCGCTGCGGCCCGCGCAGCGGTGGCGGCCCACGGTCGAGCGGCTGAGCCGCCTCGTGCTGGGGGTCCGTCCCGAGGCGGTGGTGAGCGTCGGGCCGGAGGTCACGAACCTCGCCGACGCCCCACGCTCCTTCCGCGCGGCGGCCCGCGTCGCGGAGGCGGCGCTGCCCGGCCGGCCGCCGCCCGACGGCAGGTCGTTCCACGAACAGTCCGACATCGGGCTGCGCCACCTGCTGTACGCGCTCCGCACCGACACCCGTGTCCAGGACTTCGCCGAACGACGGCTCGGCCCCCTCCTCGACCACGACAGCCGGCACGGCAGCGGCCTTGTGACGACGCTGCGGCACTATCTGGACGCGGCGGGCAACAAGACCACCACCGCCCGCCGGGGCAACCTCTCCCGGGAGACGGTCTACCAGCGCCTGCGCACCATCGAGCGGCTCCTCGACTGCGACCTCGAATCGGGCGAACAGCGCACCGAGTTGCACACGGCGCTCACGGCGCTCGACGTCCTGCGGCTCGGGTGACGGCGACCGCCTGCCCGGTCAGCTCTCACCCCGGTCAGCTCTCACCCCGGTCCGCGACCGGATACGGCACGAACGTGCTGCTGTGGTGGTCGATCCGCAGCGGCCGCCCGAGGGGTGGTGCGGCGCGCTGGGGGCAGTCGAGGCGTTCGCAGACGCGGCAGCCCATCCCGATGGGTGTGGCCGCGGAGGCGTTGCCGAGGTCGAGGCCGTCGGAGTAGACGAGGCGATGGGCGTGGCGGAGCTCGCAGCCGAGGCCGATGGCATACGTCCTGCCGGGTTCGCCCCAGCCGCCGCGGTGGCGGGTGACGGCGCGGGCGGTCCACAGGTAGCGCTGCCCGTCGGGCATTTCGGCGATCTGGACATGGATCCGGCCGGGGGCGGCGAACGCCTCGTAGACGTTCCACAGCGGGCAGGTGCCACCCGCGCGGGAGAAGTGGAAGCCGGTGGCCGACTGGCGCTTCGACATGTTCCCTGCGCGGTCGACGCGGACGAAGGAGAACGGCACCCCGCGCAGACGGGGCCGCTGAAGGGTGCTCAGGCGGTGGCAGACGGTCTCGTAGCCGAGGCCGTGGCGGTCCGTGAGGCGTTCGATGTCGTAGCGTTCCTCCTCGGCCGCGGTGTGGAAGGCGGTGTACGGCAGGATCAGCGCGGCGGCGAAGTAGTTCGCGATGCCGATCCGGGCCAGGGCGTGGGCGGAGGACGCGGGCGGGAAGTCCTCGGCGGCCTGGCGGCCCAGGTCGTCGCCGTGCTCCAGCAGGGCGAGCTGGGTGGCCATGCGGAAAGCGCGCTGTCCGGGGCGCAGCCGCGGGGACAGGTGCAGCGTGCGGGTGTCCTCGTCGTAGTGGTGCAGGAGGTCACCGGTCCCGGTGGCCGTACGCACGCCGTGCCGGTCCGTCAGTCGTGCCGTCAGGGCGCGCAGGACCTCGCCGGGACGGATGCCGATCTCCTCGGCCAGGTGCTCGGCGGCGAGATCGACGGCGTGCAGGTAGTTCTGGCGGCGGTAGAAGAAGTCGCGGATCTCCTCGTGGGGTGAGCGGGGCGCGTCCGGCGCGCTGCCGCGGCCGTCGGCGAGCCGTTCGGCGAGGAGCTGGTTGCGGCGTCCCAGGTCGAGCAGGACCTGCGCGACGCCGGGCATGCGCCCGGCGAGTTCAGACAGTTCGGACGGTGCCACCCGGGCCTCGGCGAGTTCTCCGGCCAGCGCCTCGCGCAGGTCCGCGACCAGCCGGCTCGTGTCGCGCTCGGAGAAGAACGTGGGGTCGACGCCGAAGGTCTCCGTCAGCTTCAGGAGCACGGGCACGGTGAGCGGGCGGGAGTCGTGCTCCATCTGGTTCAGATAGCTCGGCGAGATGGCGAGGGCCCGGGCCAGTTCGGCCTGGCTCATCCGGCGCTCCTCGCGCAGCCGGCGCAGCCGCGCCCCCGCGTAGGTCTTGCTCACGGGCGTCCTCACCTCGTCTCAGCCCCTCCTGGGGACGGATGACCGTCAGCCTATGCGACGAAGACCCCGAAAGGACCTTCGCAACCTTGGCAAAGCAGCCTGCGAAGATTCGCAGAAGTTGGCAGATGTCCACGCTTGATGGCACTCAGTGCCAGTGCCAGAGTTCCAGTGCGGCCCGCCGGAACCACCGCAGCCGGCGCCCAGCACCGGGCACGATTCACGCCCTGACGTCGGAGATCCCGGCCACGGCGCACCGCCGGACGGCAGCATTGCTCAGCTCCGCCCAGCAGCGGGACGGCGGGCCGCACCCTTTGTGAAGAGAAGGAAAGACACACAGTGCCAAGTCTCCGTCCGGGTGGCGGAGGAATTGGCAACGCCGACAACCGGAGGAGAGTCATGGCAGAGGCGACGACGAAGGCCGCCGAGGAACTCGCACGGCGGTGGGCCACCGACCCCCGGTGGCAGGGCATCGAGCGCACCTACGGCGCCGAGGACGTCCTCCGGCTCTCCGGCAGCGTCCGTGAGGAGCACACGCTGGCCCGGCGCGGCGCCGAGCGGCTCTGGCGTCAGCTGCACGAGAACGACTACATCCACGCCCTCGGCGCGCTGACCGGCGGCCAGGCGGTCCAACAGGTCAAGGCTGGCCTGCAGGCCATCTACCTGTCCGGCTGGCAGGTCGCCGCCGACGCCAACCAGGCCGGGCACACCTACCCCGACCAGAGCCTGTACCCGGCCAACTCGGTGCCTCAGGTGGTACGCCGGATCAACAACGCGCTGCTGCGGGCCGACCAGATCGCCACCGCCGAGGGCGGCGCGGACCGCACCGACTGGCTCGCCCCGATCGTCGCCGACGCCGAGGCCGGGTTCGGCGGACCGCTGAACGCCTTCGAGCTGACCAGGGCGATGATCGCCGCGGGTGCCGCCGGCATCCACTACGAGGACCAGCTCGCGTCCGAGAAGAAGTGCGGCCACCTCGGCGGCAAGGTCCTGGTGCCGACCTCGCAGCACATCCGCACCCTCAACGCGGCGCGCCTCGCCGCCGACATCGCCGATGTGCCCACCGTGATCGTCGCCCGTACCGACGCGCTCGCCGCCAGCCTGCTCACGAGCGACGTCGACGAGCGGGACGCCGAGTTCGTCACCGGGGAGCGGACTGCCGAGGGGTTCTACCGCGTGCGCAACGGCATGGCACCGGTCATCGCCCGAGGCCTCGCCTACGCCCCCTACGCCGACCTCATCTGGGTCGAGACCGGCACCCCGGACCTCGCCCAGGCACGGGAGTTCGCCGAGGCGATCCACGCGCAGTACCCCGACCAGATGCTGGCCTACAACTGCTCGCCGTCCTTCAACTGGAAGGCCGCGCTGGACGACGACCAGATCGCCAAGTTCCAGCGGGAGCTCGGGGCGATGGGCTACAAGTTCCAGTTCATCACGCTGGCCGGCTTCCACTCCCTGAACCACGGCATGTTCGACCTCGCCCGGGGCTACGCCGAGCACGGCATGACCGCGTACGTCGACCTCCAGGAGCGGGAGTTCGCCGCACAGGCGCACGGGTTCACCGCCGTCAAGCACCAGCGGGAGGTCGGTACCGGGTACTTCGACCTGGTCTCCACCGCCGTCAATCCGGCCTCCTCGACCACCGCTCTGGCCGGGTCGACCGAGGAGGAGCAGTTCCACTAGGCCGTGTGCGGACTGCGGGCCGGGTGTGGCGGTTCGTGCCCACGCGGCGGTGCCGCAGACCGGTACAGCACCGCGCCCCTCACGGGGCGCGGTTCCTCCCCTCGTTCAGGAGAACCCCCATGACCGTCACCGCACTGGCTCATCAGGTCCGTGTTCTCGCCGCCCCCGGCGATCGTCACGACGAGATCCTCACTCCCGCCGCCCTCGACTTCGTCGGCAGACTGGCCGCCGCGTTCGGCGAGCGCCGTCAGGAACTGCTCAAGGAGCGCCGGCGGCAGGCGATCCGGCTCGCGACCGGATCCCCGTTCGACTTCCCGCTGGTCACCTCCGCGGTGCGCGCCGACCCCACCTGGCGGGTGGCCCCGCCGGCGCCCGGCCTGACCGACCGCCGTGTGGAGATCACCGGCCCGCCCGACCGCCGCACGGCCGTCGGCGCGCTCACCTCCGGTGCCCAGGTGTGGATGGCCGACTTCGAGGACGCCACCGCCCCCACCTGGGACAACGTCGTCGGCGGGCAGCTCTGCCTGCTCGACGCCGTCGAGTGCCGTATCGACCTCACCGCGCCGGACGGCGGCGACCACCGCCTCGGTGAGCGGAGCCGGCCGGCCACCGTCGTGGTCCGGCCACGCGGCTGGCATCTGCTGGAGGAGCACCTGGAGTACGACAGGCGGCCCGTGCCCGCGTCCCTGGTGGACTTCGGCCTGTACTTCTTCCACTGCGCACAGCGGCAGATCGACGCCGGTCACGGCCCGTACTTCTACCTGCCCAAGCTGGAGAACCGCTACGAGGCCCGGCTCTGGAACGACGTCTTCGTCCTCGCCCAGGAGTTGCTGGGCATCCCGCGCGGCACCGTCCGCGCCACCGTCCTCATCGAGACGATCACCGCCGCGGTGGAGATGGAGGAGATCCTCTACGAGCTGCGCGAGCACAGCTCCGGCCTCAACGCGGGTCGCTGGGACTACCTCTTCAGCCTGATCAAGACCTTCGGCCACCGCACCGACTTCCTGCTGCCCGACCGGGCCAAGGTCACCATGACCGCCCCCTTCATGCGGGCGTACACCGAACTGCTCGTGCACACCTGCCACAAGCGCGGCGCGCACGCCATCGGCAGCATGGCCGCCGAGGTGCCGGGCAGGGAACCGGCCGCCCGCGAGGCGGCACTCGCCAAGGTCCGGCTCGACAAGGAACGGGAGGCCGAGGACGGCTTCGACGGCTCCTGGGTCGCCCACCCCGGCCTCGTGCCGGTGTGCCGCGAGGTCTTCGACGGTGTCCTCGGCGAGCGCCCGCACCAGATCGACCGTACCCGCGACGACGTGGAGGTCACGGCGGCCGACCTGCTGTGCGTGCGCCGGATCAGCGGCCCGCCCACCCCGGAGGGTGTCCGCACCAACATCGCGGTCGCGCTGCGGTACTTCGCCGCCTGGCTGCGCGGGCAGGGCGCGGTCGCGCTGGACGGCCTGATGGAGGACGCGGCCACCGCGGAGATCGCCCGCGTCCAGATCTGGCAGTGGCTGCGGCACCGGGTCGTCGACCGGGAGACGGTGCTGCGGCTGCTGGACGACGAGCTGGCCGCCGTCGGCGCCGCGTACCCGTGGGCCCCGCTCGACGAGGTCCGTGAACTGTTCGAACGTAACGCGCTGGCCGCCGAGTTGCCCTTGTTCTTCACCCCGGACGCCTGCGCCCGGCACCTCGTCCGCAACGCGACCGTGGGGGTCGGATCATGAGCGGGGACATCGTGCGCGTCGGCGTGGTCGGCGGCGGTCAGATGGGCGCCGGCATCGCGGAGGTGTGCGCGCGGGCCGGGCTGGACACGGTGGTGTGCGAGGTGGACGCGGTCGCGGCGCGCGCCGCCCGGGAGCGTGTCGCTGCCTCGCTCGACCGTGCGGTGGAGCGCGGCAAGCTGGAGCGGTCGGCCGCGCGGGACGCGCTCGCGCGGATGGCCTTCACCGGCAGCCTCGACGACCTCGGCGACCGCCGGCTGGTCATCGAGGCCGTCGTGGAGAACGCCGAAGCCAAGACCGAGGTCTTCGCCGCGCTGGACAAGATCGTCGACGATCCGGAGGCGATCCTCGCCACCAACACCTCCTCCCTCCCCGTCATGCGGCTGGGCATGGCGACGCGGCGCGCGGACCGGGTCGTGGGCCTGCACTTCTTCAACCCCGTACCGGTGCTGCCCCTGGTGGAGGTCGTGACCTCGCTCCACACGAGCCGGCACACCGTCGCCGCGGTGGAGCGTTTCGCCGGCCGCACGCTCGGCAAGACGGTGATCCGTTCCCAGGACCGGGCCGGCTTCGTCGTCAACGCGCTGCTGGTGCCGTACCTGCTGTCCGCGATCCGAATGACGGAGTCCGGCTTCGCCTCCGCCGGCGACGTGGACGCCGGCATGGAACTGGGCTGCGCCCACCCCATGGGCCCGCTCAAGCTGGCCGACCTGATCGGCCTGGACACGGTCGCCTCGATCGCGGAGTCCCTGTACGACGAGTTCAAGGAGCCGCTGTACGCCCCGCCCCCGCTCCTGCAGCGGATGGTGGAGGCGGGGCTCCTGGGGCGCAAGGCCGGGCGCGGGTTCCATGTCTACGAGCAGGGTCCTGCGGCCCGCTGAGGCCTGGACCGGTGTCCCGGCCGCGTCCAAGGTCGTGGAGGCCGCGGCCGGTCACTCGGTACGACGACGTCGGCGCGCGGCGAACCGGCCGCCCCGGCGACCAGCGCGACCAGCGCGACCAGCACGAGGCCTGTCACCGCCGGGACGGCGGAGCCGGAGTCGTGCGCCGCGTCGGCGGCGGGCGCCGGCCCGGCTCTCGGCTTCGCGCTGCAGACCGTGACAGTGGGAAGCGGCACTCGGCACGTGCCGGGTTGCCCGGCTCGCGGCGCCACGGCCGCACACGCTTGCAGGTCAGTGCCGGATTCCCACCGCCTTCCCCCCAACACGCGCGTATGCGGTTGTCCTGTGTACGCGATGACGGCCTTCCGCGCCCGGTCGCAGGGCGGTGCCGGGCTCGGGCGCCGAAGTCACCGCAACCTACGGGCAGTCGGAGGGGCGGGGCCAGTGCTTCGAGCGGCGGCGGTGCCGGGTGCCGCGGGGCGCGGTGGCTTCGGCGGCGCCGGACATCGCCCACCGTCCCCTCGACCGCACCGCACCGGCGGCGGCCGGTGTGCCGGGACGAGACGGTCTCCGTTCCGGGCAGCCGGGACGGCCGGGCGCCCGGCCTGTCCGGATTGCCGCGCCTAGGATGGTTCCCACAGGCCCGGACCGGGGTGCCGCGGCGCGTCCCCACGGTGCCGCCGCGGGTGCCCCGTGAGAGAGGGGGTCGCCATGGGCGCTCCACGCCTGAGCAGTACGCCGCTCCCGGGAATCGGCGTCCGCTACGACCTGACCACTCACGAGCATCGCCGCCTGTCGGTGGTCGCGCACCGGGACGGGGAGCGCACCCTCAGCACCTACCGCCAGGACGACCCGGACGACTGCGCGCTGTCCGTGCGGCTCACCGCCGAGGAGGCGGCCTCCCTCATCGACGCGCTGCGGCCCGCGCACCACACCCCGAATCTCCTGTACACCACCGATCTCGGCCTGGTGGCCGAGCGGATCGAGTTGTCCGGCAACTCCCACTGGAACGGGCGGGTGCTCGGCGAGACCCGGCTCCGCACCACGACCGGCGCCTCGATCGTGGCAGTCCTGCGCCGGGCCGAGGCGATCCCCTCCCCCACGCCGGACTTCCGGCTGGCCGGGGGCGACACCCTGATCGTGATCGGCACCCGCGAGGGACTGGAGGCGGCGGCCGGGACACTCGGGCGGAAGTGAGCCGCCGTGCACTCCTCGACCGTCTTCCTGATCGAGTTCGGGGCGATCATCCTGGCCCTGGGGCTGCTGGGCCGGTTCGCCGGCCGGCTGCGGCTGTCGCCCATTCCGCTCTATCTGCTGGCGGGGCTCGCCTTCGGCAAGGGCGGCCTGCTCCCGCTGGGCGCCAGCGAGGAGTTCATCTCCGTCGGCGCCGAGATCGGGGTCGTCCTGCTGCTGCTCATGCTGGGCCTCGAGTACACGGCGAGCGACCTCGTCACCAACCTCAAGTGCAACTACCCGGCGGGCCTGGTGGACGCCGCCCTCAACGCCCTGCCCGGCGCCGGGCTGGCGCTGCTGCTGGGCTGGGGTCCGGTCGCGGCCGTCGCGCTGGGTGGCGTCACCTGGATCTCGTCCTCGGGCGTGATCGCCAAGATCCTCGGCGACCTGGGCAGGCTGGGCAACCGCGAGACGCCGGTCGTGCTCAGCATCCTGGTCCTCGAAGACCTGTCCATGGCCCTCTACCTGCCGATTCTCACGGCCCTCGTGGCGGGCATCGGCTTGGCGGCCGGCGGTGTCACCCTGGCCATCGCGCTCGGTGCCGCCGCCCTCGTACTGGTCGTCGCGGTGCGCTACGGCCGCCACGTCTCCCGTTTCGTCTCCAGTGACGACCCGGAGAAGCTGCTGCTGGTCGTCCTCGGGCTGACGCTGCTGGTCGCCGGGCTCGCCCAGCAGGTGCAGGTGTCCGCGGCGGTGGGCGCGTTCCTGGTCGGCATCGCGCTGTCCGGTGAGGTCGCCGAGGGCGCGTACAGTCTGCTCGCGCCGCTCCGGGACCTGTTCGCCGCCGTGTTCTTCGTCTTCTTCGGCCTCAACACCGACCCGGCGAGCATCCCGCCCGTCCTGCTGCCCGCGCTCGCCCTCGCCGCGGTCACCGCGCTGACGAAGATCGCTACCGGGTACTGGGCCGCGAGACGGGCGGGCGTCGCCACACGGGGCCGCTGGCGGGCGGGCGGCACCCTGGTGGCGCGCGGCGAGTTCTCCGTGGTCATCGCCGGACTCGCCGTCACCGCCGGGATCGAGCCCTCGCTCGGCCCGCTGGCCACCGCGTACGTCCTGATCCTGGTCCTTCTAGGACCGCTCACCGCCCGCTACACCGAGCCTGTCGCCACACGCCTGGCGCGTCTGCGGCGCAGGTCCGCCTCCAGGGCCGATGCCCAGCAGAACCCGCCCACCGCGCACCTCGACGACCAGGACACCGTAGGCAGGCCATGACCGGCGTGCCGGCCGGCCGGCGACACGCTGCCCCGGCCCACCGACACTGTGACGCAAAACACACGCCCTGGAGCGATTTTCGACCGCCGCGATGATGGATCCGACCGGCCCATCCGTACCTCCTGGCGTACACGTCGCTCGCGTCAGGAGGCTCCATGCCCGTCTCACCCAGCAAGTTGGGAAGCATCTTCGTGTTCGGCGCGATGGGTCTGACCCTCGCCGCCCTCGCGTACCCGGCCATGCTCGGGATCGAGAACACCGCCTCCTCCCAGGACCGCATCATCGCCAACACCGCCTACGGCCCGCTGACCGAAGCCGACCGGGACTTCGTCGTCAAGGTCCGCTCGGCGGGGCTGTGGGAGTACCCGCTCGGGGAGATGGCCATGGAACGGGGCACCACTCCGGAGATGAAGGAGGCCGGCGAGCACCTCATCGTCGGGCACGCGGCACTCGACGCCACCTGCCGCAGAATCGCGCCCGAACTCGGCATCACCCTGCCCAACCAGGCGTCGCCGCAGCAGCAGCAGTTCGTGGCGACCGTGGACTCGGAGACGGGACAGCAGTTCGACATCACGGCCGTCAACATCATGCGCGTGACCCACGGCCAGATCTTCCCGGCGATCGCCAAGATCCGCGCCAACACCAAGAACTCGCTGGTCCGCACGCTGGCCGACCAGGCCAACGACACCGTCCTTGACCACATCACGGTGCTGGAGAAGACCGGCATGGTCAACTACGAGCAGGTCCAGTTCCAGCAGACCTCGCCGCCGAAGCTGCCCCAGGAACAGCTGACCCCGCCTCCGCCCCAGCCGGGCTCTCCCGTCCTTGCCCTCAAACCCCGTCCGGACCTCGACGTGAACACCACGGCCCCGACGCCGAGCCCGTCGAGCGCGGGACAGGTCGCGGGACAGGTGGGGTGATCCGATCCGGGAGGTGCGCACCGCGTGACGCGGTGGTGACGCCGCGGCCGTCAGGCCTCGAAGCGGCTGCGGGCGTCCTCGATGTGCCCCAGGTACCGGTGGGTCCAGCCGCACATGCCGTCGACCGTGGCCCGCAGGGCCCGGCCCGGCACCGTGAGGGTGTACTCGACCCGCGGCGGCACGGTGGGGTGCACCTTCCGGTCCACCAGTCCGTTGCGCTCCAGCATGCGCAGGTTCTGGGTGAGCATCTTGTGGCTGACGCCCTCGACCTCTGCGCGCAGCTCGCTGAAGCGCAGGGTGCGCTCACCGAGAGCCTCGATGATCAGCAAGGCCCACTTGTTGGCGACGTCCGAGAAGATCTCCCGCGCCAGCGAGTCGGCGCGCCGCAGGTCCGCGTCCTCGGGCAGGCCCGTGAACTGCTTGGCCACGTTGTGGTCCCCCAGACGTCAAAGGTGCCTTCTTCCAGTTCAGCGTTGACTCTCCTACGGTTTCCGAGTAACCGCAAGAGAGTACGGAGGCACACCCCGTCCCTGCCCTCACGCCGTCGCGCCACCCGTCCCGGGTACGGGAGGGCGGCGCGACGGACCGGATGTGCCGGGCCGTCAGCCCGGGCGGTGCCCCGGCTCGGAGTCGTTCGGGTCGACGCCGGTGTAGGCGTCGTCGTCCTTGGTGCCGCTGGGCCGGCCGGAGCGGCCCCTGCCGCCGCTGTCCCGCATGCCCTTGCCGGACTTCCGGGCGTACTCCTCGCCGCTGCGGCCCTCGCTGCCTACGACGTCACCGGGGACGGACCTGCGCTCCTCCTTGGACTTGCTGCGGCCCGGCCCGCGCTTCGGCGCGTGTTCCTCGGCCTGGAACGAGCGCCGGGCACTGGGGTTGTCCTGCTGTCGCGTCTCGTCGACGTCGGGGGACCAGCCGTGCTGCTCGGTCCCCTCGTGCCGGCTGGGCCCACCGCCGCGAGACGACTTCGATGACTTGCGTTCCTTGGCCATGCGCCGACCTGCCTGTCCGCTGTCGGAAGGGGGCACCGTCGGTGCCCGGACGCTAGCGATTCTCCCACTCACCGGCATACAGGGCATAACCACATAAATGCCCAGCAGTGTAGGCCCCCTCGCCCGCCGGCTCCGGCCGGCCTCCGCCCGGCCATCTGGCGGGAACCGCGCCTCCTACGAGTGACCGGCGGGATTCGCGTCGACGTCGAGGGATGCGCCTGTATGACCATCACGGGCATGCGCATCCTGCTCATCGGCAGCGCCTACAACAGCCTCACCCAGCGTGTGCACGCCGAGCTCCGCGACCGCGGGCACGGGGTCGCCGTCGAGGTGACGCCCCGTGGCGACGACGTGCGGGCGGCCGTCGGGCGGCACACCCCCGACCTGGTCGTCGCGCCGATGCTCAAGGCCGTCGTACCCCGCGATGTGTGGTCGGCCCGCACCTGCCTGATCGTCCACCCCGGGCCCGTCGGCGACCGGGGCCCGTCCTCCCTGGACTGGGCCATCCACGACGGCGTCCGCGAGTGGGGCGTGACCGTCCTCCAGGCCGACGAGGAGATGGACGCCGGTCCGGTGTGGGCGACGGCCGCCTGTCCCGTTCCCCCCGTGGGCAAGAGCGACCTGTACCGGAACGAGGTGTCGGACGCGGCGGTCGAGGCGGTGCTGCTGGCCGTGGAGCGGTTCGCCTCCGGCCGCCACGTGCCGCTGGAGCAGAGCACCCTGCCGACCGCGCCCGGCGCGCGGACCAGGCCCGTGATGCGCCAGGAGAACCGCCGCATCTCCTGGGCCGGCGACTCCACCGACACCGTCCTGCGCACCCTGCGCGCCGCCGACTCGCAACCCGGCGTGCTCGACGAGCTGCTGGGCGGCGAGTGGTTCCTGCACGGCGGCCGTCCCGAGTCCCGGCTGCGGGGGCGGCCGGGGGAACTGCTGGCCACCCGGGCGGGCGCCATCTGCCGGGCCACGGCGGACGGCGCGGTGTGGATCCCCGAACTGCGGGAGCGTACGGCCGCCGGCGCCCCGCGCGCGTGCAAGCTGCCCGCCGTGACCGCGCTGGGCGGGCGGCTGCCCCGGCTGCCGGACCTGGACACCGCCCGGGACGCCTCCTGGTCAGACATCCACTACCGGGAGGACGGGCCGGTCGGGGTGCTGTCGTTCGCGTTCCCGGGCGGCGCGATGTCCACCCGCCACTGCCGGCGGCTGCTGGCCGCCTACCGGGCGGCGTGCGCGCGGCCGACCACCCTGCTCGTGCTGGGCGCGGGGCGTGACTTCTTCTCGAACGGCATCCACCTGGGCGTCATCGAGGCGGCCGCCGATCCGGCGGCGGAGTCCTGGGCCAACATCAACGCGATGAACGACCTCGTCGAGGCGGTCCTGACCACGGCCGACCGGGTGGTGGTGAGCGCCGTCGGCGGCAACGCCGCGGCCGGGGGCGTGATGCTGGCGCTGGCCGCCGACGAGGTGTGGTGCCGTTCGGGCTCGGTGCTCAATCCGCACTACCGGCGCATGGGGCTGTACGGCTCCGAGTACTGGACGTACAGCCTGCCCCGCCGGGTCGGTACGGCGACGGCGCAGCGGCTCGCCCAGGAGGCGCTGCCGCTCACCGCCGCGCGGGCCCGGGACATCGGGCTGATCGACCGGGTCGTCGAGTGCGCCCCGGCGCGCTTCACGGACGAGATCACCCTTCTGGCCCAGCGACTGGCGGCCTCGCCGGTCGTACAGTCGCGCCTGGCCGCGAAGAAGGCCGAGTGCGAGCGCCGGGAGGCGGTCACCCCGCTGGCGGCGGTCCGCGAGCGGGAGTTGAGCCGCATGCGCAGGATCTTCTCGGACCCCGACGCGCCCTATCACGCCCTGCGCCGGGCCTTCGTACGCAAGGAGCGGGCCCCGGCCGGGGCGGGAGGTGCGGATGCGGTTGCCGCGGCCCTGTCCGACGCTTACCAGGAACATAGGCCGATTCATCGGCTTTGACGCTTTTCCTCCACGGGAGGCAGTTGATGAACGCAGCATCGCCGACCACGGCTCAGGAGCCGGGCGCGGCCGGCTCACCCGGCACGGACGAGGAACCGATCCACATCCTCTGGATCAACGCCGGGCTGAGTTGCGACGGCGACTCGGTCGCCCTGACCGCCGCCATGCAGCCGAGCATCGAGGAGATCGCCCTGGGGGCACTGCCCGGGCTCCCGAAGATCGCGGTGCACTGGCCGCTGATCGACTTCGAGTGCGGTCCGGTGGGCGGCGCGGACACGTTCATCGAGTGGTTCTTCAAGGGAGAGCGCGGCGAGATCGATCCGTTCGTCCTGGTGATCGAGGGGTCCATCCCCAACGAGTCGATCAAGCAGGAGGGTTACTGGTGCGGCTTCGGCGACAACCCGGAGACCGGCCAGCCCATCACCACCAGCGAGTGGATCGACCGGCTCGCCCCGAAGGCGCTGGCCGTCGTCGCGATCGGCACCTGCGCCACGTACGGCGGTATCCACGCGATGGCGGGCAACCCGACCGGCGCGATGGGCGTGCCCGACTACCTGGGCTGGGACTGGAAGTCGAAGGCGGGCATCCCGATCGTGTGCGTGCCGGGCTGCCCGATCCAGCCGGACAACTTCGCCGAGACGCTGACGTACCTGCTGTACCAGGCGGCGGGGTCGGCGCCGATGATCCCGCTCGACGACAAGCTGCGGCCCACCTGGCTGTTCGGCGCGACCGTACACGAGGGCTGCGACCGGGCCGGCTACTACGAGCAGGGCCAGTTCGCGATGGAGTACGACTCGCCCCAGTGCCTGGTGAAGATCGGCTGCTGGGGTCCGGTCGTCAAGTGCAACGTCCCCAAGCGGGGCTGGATGAACGGCATCGGCGGCTGCCCGAACGTGGGCGGCATCTGCATCGCCTGCACGATGCCCGGCTTCCCCGACAAGTTCATGCCGTTCATGGACGAGCCTCCCGGCGGCAGGTTCTCCAGCACCGCGAGCGGTGCCTACGGCGCGGTGATCCGCAGGCTGAGGTCCATCACGGCGAAGACGGTGGACAAGGAACCCAAGTGGCGCCACACGGGCCGGGAGATCACCACCGGCTACCGGCCCCCCTGGTGACCCCGTTTCCCCGGCCGCTCCCCCACTCGCAGACCCGACCGACCGAAGGGCATCACAGACACAATGGCGACCTCGACGACATCCGGTGACGGCACCGGACTGGTGGAGATGGCGTGGGACCCGATCACCCGGATCGTGGGCAGCCTCGGCATCCACGCGAAGATCGACTTCAAGCAGAAGCGGGTCGCCGAGTGCTACAGCACTTCGTCGGTCTTCCGCGGCTACAGCGTCTTCATGCGGGGCAAGGACCCCCGCGACGCGCACTTCATCACCAGCCGCATCTGCGGCATCTGCGGCGACAACCACGCCACGTGCTCGGTGTACACGCAGAACATGGCGTACGGCGTGAAGCCGCCGCACCTCGGTGAATGGATCATCAACTGCGGCGAGTCCGCGGAGTTCATGTTCGACCACAACATCTTCCAGGAGAACCTGGTCGGGGTCGACTACTGCGAGAAGATGGTCCGCGAGACCAACCCGGGGGTCGTCGAGCTCGCCGAGCGCACCGAGGCCCCGCACGCCGCCGACCACGGCTACCGCACCATCGCCGACATCATGCGCGCCCTGAACCCGCTGGAGGGCGAGTTCTACCGGGAGGCGCTCTCGGTCAGCCGCTACACGCGTGAGATGTTCTGCCTGATGGAGGGCCGCCATGTGCACCCCTCCACGCTGTACCCGGGCGGCGTCGGCACCATCGGCTCCGTGCAGCTCTTCACGGACTACATGACCCGCCTCATGCGGTACGTGGAGTTCATGAAGCGGGTCGTACCGCTCCACGACGACCTGTTCGACTTCTTCTACGAGGCGCTGCCCGGCTACGAGGAGGTCGGCCGCCGCCGGGTGCTGCTCGGCTGCTGGGGCGCCTTCAACGACCCCGAGTACTGCGACTTCACCTACGCCAACATGTCGGACTGGGGACGGAAGATGTTCGTCACCCCGGGCGTCATCGTGGACGGCAAGCTGGTCACCAACGACCTCACCGAGATCAACCTCGGCATCCGCATCCTGCTGGGCAGCTCGTACTACGAGGACTGGGTCGGCCAGGAGCAGTTCGTCACGCACGACCCGCTCGGCAACCCGGTCGACCCGCGCCACCCGTGGAACCAGCACACCATCCCGGCCCCGCAGAAGCGGGACTTCAACGACAAGTACAGCTGGGTGATGTCGCCGCGCTGGTTCGACGGCAAGGACTACCTGCCGCTGGACACCGGAGGCGGCCCCATCGCCCGCCTGTGGTCCACGGCCCTGTCCGGGCTGGTGGACATCGGGTACGTCAAGGCCACCGGGCACAGCGTGGTCATCAACCTGCCGCGCACGCTGACCAAGCCGGAGACCACCTTCGAGTGGAAGATCCCGCAGTGGAGCAACGCCATCGAGCGCAACCGTGCCCGGACCTACTTCCAGGCGTACGCCGCCGCGGTGGCGCTGCACAGCGCGGAGATGGGCCTCGCCGAGGTGCGCGCCGGGCGCACCGCGACATGGGAGAAGTTCGACGTGCCGGACGAGTCGATCGGCGTCGGCTTCACCGAGGCGGTGCGCGGTGTGCTCTCGCACCACATGGTCATCCGGGACGGCAAGATCGCCAACTACCACCCGTACCCGCCGACCCCGTGGAACGCCTCCACCCGTGACACCTACGGCACTCCGGGCCCGTACGAGGACGCGGTGCAGAACACCCCGATCTTCGAGGAGAACCCGCCGGAGAACTTCAAGGGCATCGACATCATGCGCGCCGTGCGCAGCTTCGACCCGTGCCTGCCGTGCGGTGTGCACATGTACGTCGGTGACGGCCGCACGACGAAGGCGATGCACGTCCCCACCGGGCTGAGCGGTCTGGCCGGATGAGCGGGACGCACGGCACGGTGAACGCGGAGACGGCCGGCCGGCTCGTCGAGGAGGTCCTCGACCGGCTGGCCGCCTCCGGCGACCCCACGGCGTGCGAGTCGGCCGAGGAACTCGTCCGGGTCCTCATGGAGTTCTACGGCGCGGGCCTCGCCCGCGTCATGGATCTCCTCGAGCGCCATCCGGGCGCCTCGGCCGCTCTCGACGCCCTGCTCGGCGACGAGTTGGTGGCGAGCCTGCTGGTGCTGCACGGGCTGCACCCGGAGGACGCCCGCACCCGGATCGCCCGCGCGCTGGACGGCCTCGCCCAGCCCGTCGAGAACGCCGGCTTCGACCCGGCTACCGGCGTACTGCGGCTGCGGGTCGTCGGCTCGGGCGGCTGCGGCTGCGGCACGGGCGGTGCGGGCATGGAACAGGCGGCGCGGGACACGCTGGCATGCTTCGCGCCGGAGGTGACCTCCGTGGAGATGGAGACCTCGGCGCCGGAGCCCGCTCTGCTCCAGATCGGGTCCGCGCCGCCGGGCGCCGGGACGGGCGGCCGCTCGCCGGCCACCACACGGTGAGCGCGCCGCAGACCGGGCCGGGGCTCCTGCGGCACGGCACCGGGCCACGGGGCCTGCGCCGCTTCACCGCCCCGCGCCGGCCCCGCGAGGAGCGCTGCGAGCTGTGCGGCACACCGCTCGCCGACGCCCGTCACCGGCATCTCGTGGACGTCGAGAAGCGGGCGCTGGCCTGTGCCTGCGATCCGTGCGCGCAGTTGCTGGACCGTTCCGCTGACACCCAGGGCCGCTTCCGGACCGTACCCGGCCGGTATCTGCGGGACCCCGGCCACCGGATCGACGAGCAGGCCTGGGAACGGCTCGGCATCCCCGTCGGCGTCGCCTTCTTCTTCCGCAACGCGGCGCTCGGCCGGCTCGTCGCCCTGTACCCGAGCCCGGCCGGGGCGACGGAGAGCGAACTGGACCCGGAGACCTGGCAGTCCGTGCTGTCCGCCACGGAACTGGCCGGTCTGCTCGCACCCGACGTCGAGGCGCTGCTGCTGCGCCGGCAGCAGGGCCGGGTCGAGTGCTACCTGGTCCCGGTCGACATCTGCTATGAGCTGGTCGGCCGGATGCGGCTGCGCTGGCAGGGCTTCGACGGCGGCGCGGAGGCACGCGCCGACCTGGAGGCGTTCTTCACGCACGTGCGTGAACAGGCCCGCGAGCCGCGAGGGAGCCGGTCGTGACCGACTTCGCTTTCATGTGCACGGGGGTGCGCGCCGACCCGTACGCCATGGGGCCCACCCTGGTGTTCCGGCTGCGTGTCACCGCGTCGCCGCCGACCCGGGTGCACGCGATGGCGCTGCGCTGCCAGATCCGGATCGAGCCCGCCCGGCGCGGCTACGCCGATGCCGAGGCCGAGGCGCTGACCGACCTGTTCGGTGACCGGTCGCGGTGGGGCGGCAGCCTCAAGCCGATGCAGTTCGCGCAGGCGCAGGTGATGGTGCCCGGGTTCACCGGCGAGGTCGAGACCGATGTCGCCGTGCCCTGCACCTACGACATGGACATCGCGTCCACCCGCTACTTCCACGCCCTTCAGGACGGGGAGGTGCCGCTGCTGATGCTCTTCTCCGGCACCGCCTTCACCGGCGAGGGCGGATTCCGGGTCGAGCCGGTCCCCTGGGACAAGGAGGCCGGTTGCCGGATGCCGGTGAAGACCTGGCGGGAGATGGTCGAGCAGCACTTCCCGGGCTCCGGCTGGATCCGGCTGCCCCGGGACACCATGGACGCCCTGCTGGCGTACCGGTCGCGGCGTGCGCTGCCCTCCTGGCAGGAGACCGTCGAGGCGCTCATGACGGCGGCCGGGGCGAGGACACCGTGACCACGACGACCTTCCGCCCCGAGACCGAGGCCCGCCTGGCCGTCGCCCGGCAGGTCGCCGACGCCGTGCTGTTCGAGGGGTACGTGCTCTACCCGTACCGTGCCTCCGCCGCGAAGAACCGGCTGCGCTGGCAGTTCGGCGTGCTGGTGCCCCCGGCCTGGAGCGCGGCCACCGAGGAGCACGACTTCCAGCACACCGAGTTGCTGATGGAGCCGAAGCGGGGCGCCACACTCGCCGTGGAGGTGCGCTTCCTGCACGCCCAGCGGCGGACCGTGCAGCGGGCCTGCCCGGGCGGTGGCTTCGAGGCGGTACCCGAACTGGCGCTGGAGGACCGTGTGCTGGTCCCCTGGGACGAGGGGCACGAGGAGCGGGTGCGGCTCGTGGTGCCGGTGGCGGAGCTGACCGAGGGCGACACCGTCGTCCCGTTCAGCATGCCCGCCTCCGAGGAGACCGAGCCCGTCACGGACGGCGCGGGCCGTGCCCTCGGCCGGCTGGTGCGGCGCCGCGAGGAGATCAGCGGCACCCTGCGCCTGTCGGTGAGCGAGCTGGACGGGCCGTACCGGACGCAGCGGCTGAGCGTGGTCGTGGAGAACACGAGTGGCTGGCTGCCCGTGCGGGACGCCGACCGTGACGCGGCCCTGCCACGGTCGCTGGTCGCCTGCCACACCCTGCTGTGCCTGGACGCCGGGCGGTTCCTGTCGCTGACCGACCCGCCGGAGTGGGCCAAGGGCGCCGTCGCGGCCTGCCGCAACCTGCACACCTGGCCGGTGCTGGCCGGTGAGCCGGGCCGCGGCGACCTGGTGCTCTCCTCGCCGATCATCCTGGAGGACCACCCCGCGATCGCCCCCGAGAGCCCCGGCGCCCTGTACGACGCCACGGAGATCGACGAGATCCTCGCGCTGCGCACCGCCGCCCTCACCGACGAGGAGAAGCGCGAGGCCCGTGGCACCGACGACCGGGCGGCCGCGGTGATCGACCTGGCCGACTCCATGCCGCCGGAGGTGCTGGAGCGCCTGCACGGGGCGGTGCGCAGCCTGCGGGAGGTCGCCGGGGCGGGCACGCGGGCGGCCGGGGGCGTGCCGTCGTTGCGCACGCCCGACGAGGATCCGTTCGGGCGGAGCGGCGTCATGCGCCCCGACACTCCCTGGTGGGACCCGGGCGCGGACGGCTCCGTCGATCCGGCCCGTGACCACGTGCTGGTCGACGGGCAGCCGGTGCGGGCGGGCTGCCGGGTCGTGCTGCGGCCCCGGCTGCGGCACACCGACGCACAGGACCTGTTCCTCGACGGGAGGCAGGCGCTGGTGGAGGCGGTGCTGCACGACGTCGACGGTGGCGTGCACATCGCGGTCACCCTCGACGACGACCCGGGCGCCGACATCCGCCGGGAGCAGGGGCGATTTCTGTACTTCCAGCCCGACGAGGTAGCCGTGGCCGAGATCCGGGAGGACGCGTGAAGGCCGCCACCGCAGCGAGCCCCCGCGCCCTGGTCGCCGGGGTGGGCAACATCTTCCTCGGCGACGACGGCTTCGGTGTCGAGGCGGCACGTCTGCTGTCCGCACGGCAGCTGCCGGCCGGCGTCGAGGTAGCCGACATCGGCATCCGCGGGGTGCATCTGGCGTACCAGCTGCTCGACGGGTACGACACCCTCGTCCTCCTCGACGCGACGGCTCGCGGCGGCAAGCCCGGGACGCTGTACGTGATCGACGCGGCGGAACCGGGCAGCCGCCGGCCGCCGGAAGGCGTCCCGCTGGACGGCCACCGGATGTCGCCCGACGCCGTGCTGGCCCTGCTGGACACCCTGTGCGCGGGCACCGGTGCGCAGCCGCCGCGCCGCACCCTGGTGGTGGGATGCGAACCCGCCACCGTCGAGGAAGGCATCGGGCTCAGCCCGGCCGTCGCCGCCGCGCTGCCGGAAGCGGTGCGTCTGGTCGTCGGGCTGCTGCGCGACCGAGCCGCTGTGAAGGAAGACGATGAAGCAGCCGTATAGGTGCCGAGGGCTTCGCCGAGGCACCCACCACCCCACGGAGAGCACCATGAACAGACGCATCATCAGCGGTGCCGCCGCCGCGACCGCCGCCACCGCGCTCGCCGCGTTCGCCGCGCACGTCATGCCCGACATCAGGCGTTATCTGCGCATTCGCCGTATGTGACACCGGCCGGACCGTCCGCCGCCGGCCGGGTGGACCGAACGGGCCAGGCATCCGTGTGACCCCGGCGCGCCGCTCGGCCGGCCGCCGGGACCCCGCCGTGTAATGGGCGCCCAGGACATCAGCCGGGCCCGGGACGGAGACCGATGCACGAAATGTCCGTCGCCCTGTCGGTCGTGGACCAGGTCGAGCGAGCGGCGCAGTCACGAGGCATGGCCGGTGTACGCGCCGTCCGTGTCGACATCGGCGAACTGGCCGGTGTGGTGCCCGACTCACTCGCCTTCTGCTTCGAACTGGCCTGCGCCGGGACCGTCCTGGAGGGCGCCGCACTCACCACCCGGCCCGTGCCCGGCCGGGCCTCGTGCGCGCCGTGCGGGCGGGACTGGGCCACCGGGATGCCGCCGGACATGGTCTGCGCCGCCTGCGGCAGCGCGGCCACCGAGCTGCTGGCGGGCCGTGAACTACAGATCACCGAGGTGCACTGGGCCGACCCGGCCGAGGCGCCCGTGCCCACCCGCGCCACCCGTCTCAAGGAGAGCTGACCATGTGCCGTGTATCCGACCTGCGGCAGGCGGTGCTCGCCAAGAACAGCACGGCGGCCCGCGTCCTGCGTACCGAACTGGCGGCCCAGGGCACGACGGTGGTCAACCTCCTGTCCAGCCCGGGCAGCGGCAAGACCGCGCTGCTGGAGCGGGAGCTGCTGCTCGCCCGGGAGCGCGGCATCGCGACCGCCGCCCTCACCGCGGACCTCGCCACCGAGAACGACGCCGTCCGGCTGGCGCGTTCGGGCGTGCCGGTCAAGCAGGTGCTCACCGACGGGCTCTGCCATCTGGAGGCGGACATGCTGGCCGGACATCTGCACGAGTGGCTGCCCGAGGACACCCGGCTGCTGTTCGTGGAGAACGTCGGCAACCTGGTGTGCCCCGCCTCCTACGACCTCGGCGAGTCGCTGCGGGTGGTCCTGGCGTCCGTCACCGAGGGCGAGGACAAGCCGCTGAAGTACCCGACCGCGTTCGGGCTGGCGCAGCTGGTGCTCGTCACGAAGTCCGACCTGGCCGGGCCGGCCGAGTTCGACGAGGCCGCCTTCCGGGCGCACGTCCAGCAGGTCAACCCGGGCGTCGAGGTCGTGCTGAGCTCCGTGCGCAGCGGGGAGGGCGCCGGTGTCCTGGTCGACCGGGCGCTGGCGGCGGCCGAGGGACGCTCCGTCCACGCTCCGGTGATGGCCCGGGCGCAGGCGTGAGCACGGCGCCGGAGGCCGGCCCGGCCCCGGACGTCCGTACCGCCCCCGCCGTGCGGCGGGCCCGGGTCGTCGTACGGGGTGTGGTGCAGGGCGTGGGGTTCCGGCCGTATCTCTACGGTCTCGCCACGGAGTTGGGGCTCGCCGGTCATGTCACCAACACCGGTGACGGCGTGCTCGTCGAGGTGGAGGGCGCGCCGGAGGACGTCGCACGGTTCTGCACCCGGATCGCGCCCGGCGCCCCACCGCTGGCGGTGGTCGAGGCGGTGGACGCCACCGACCTGCCGCCCACCGGGGCCCGCGGCTTCACCATCGTCCCCTCGCGCACGGCCGGCTCGGTCCGCACGCTGGTGGCCCCCGACACCGCCACCTGCGCCGACTGCCTCACCGAGCTCACCGACCCCGCCGACCGGCGGTACCGCCACCCCTTCATCACGTGCACGCACTGCGGGCCGCGCTTCACCATCGTGACCGGTCTGCCGTACGACCGTGAACACACCACGATGGCGGGCTTCCCGCTGTGCCCGGAGTGCGCCCGCGAGTACGACGACCCGGCCGACCGCCGCTTCCACGCCCAGCCCGTCGCCTGCCCCTCCTGCGGCCCGCGTCTGAGACTGACAGGGGCGCGGGGCGAGACGCAGGACGGCGATCCGATCGAGGCGGCGCGCGCGCTGCTCGCCGCGGGTGCCGTGGTCGCCGTCAAGGGCGTCGGCGGCTACCACCTCGCGTGCGACGCGACCGATCCGGTGGCGGTCGCCGAGCTGCGGCGACGCAAGGCGCGCGGGGACAAGCCGTTCGCGCTGATGGCCGCCGACGTCCGCGACGTCGAGCACCTCGTGCATGTCACTCCCGCCGAACGGGAGTTGCTCACCGGCCGGGAGCGGCCCATCGTCCTGCTGCGCCGGCGCGCCGCCGTCCGGCCCGTTCCGGATGCGCCGGTGCCCGCCGAGGCGGTGGCGCCCGGCAGCCCGGACCTCGGCGTCATGCTGCCGTACACGCCGGTGCACCATCTGCTGTTCGACGGCGAGGACGCGCCCCGGCTGCTGGTGATGACGAGCGGCAACCTCTCCGGCGAGCCCATCGTCACCGACGACGCCGAAGCCCTCGAACGGCTCGCGCCCCTGGCCGACGCCTGGCTCACCCACGACCGGCCCATCCACGTGCCGTGCGACGACTCCGTCGTGCGGGTGTGCGACGGCGAGCCCCTGATGCTGCGCCGCTCACGCGGCTACGCACCCCTGCCGGTCACCCTGCCCGTACCGGTGTCCCCCGCGCTCGCGGCCGGCGGCGACCTGAAGAACGTCTTCTGCCTCGGCGAGGGCGGCAGGGCCTGGCTTTCCGCCCACATCGGGGACATGGACGACCTCGCCACACAGCGGGCGTTCGACCGCGCGGAGCGTCAGCTGGAGTCCGTCACGGGCGTACGCCCGGCTCTGCTCGTGACCGACACGCACCCGGGATACCGGTCGGGCGCGTGGGCACGGCGGCATGCGGGCGGGCGCCCCGTGGCGCGGGTCCAGCACCATCACGCCCATGTCGCCGCAGTGATGGCCGAGCACGGTCTTCCGGCGGGCAGCAGGGTGATCGGGGTCGCCTTCGACGGCACCGGGCACGGGGACGACGGGGCCGTGTGGGGCGGTGAGTTCCTGCTCGCGGGCTACGACGGCTTCCGGCGCTTCGCCCACCTGGCGTACGTGCCGCTGCCCGGTGGGGACGCGGCGGTGCGGCGGCCGTACCGCATGGCGCTGGCGCATCTGCACGCGGCGGGCCTCGCGCCCGGCCCGGACCTGCCATGCGTCGCCGCCTGCCCGGACACTGAACTCCCGCTGCTGCGGACGCAGTTGCAGCGAGGGCTGAACTGTGTGCCGACGTCCAGCATGGGGCGGCTCTTCGACGCCGTGTCGTCCCTGGCCGGGGTCTGCCAGTACGCCGGCTACGAGGCGCAGGCCGCGATCGAGCTGGAGGGCGCCGCCGTGTCCGCCGGCGGCGGGCACGAGGATCCCCGGTACGCCTTCCGGCTGGCGGGCCAGGCACCGGTGACCGCCGGTCCGGGGCCCCTGCTGGCGGCCGTCGCCGACGACGTACGGGCCGGCGTTCCCGTGGCCGTGGTCGCGATGCGCTTCCATCTCGCCGTCGCCCGGCTGGTACGGGCGGTGTGCGCGCAGGCGCGCACGGCGACGGGACTGACGACCGTGGCCCTGAGCGGCGGGGTGTTCGCCAACACGCTGCTGTCCTCGGCCTGCGCCCGCGGGCTGCGCGCGGACGGGTTCACCGTCCTGCGGCACCGCGGGATCCCGCCGAACGACGGCGGACTGGCCCTCGGCCAGCTCGTCGTGGCCGCCCGCGCGGCCGACCGGCCCGGATCCGGGTGACGGGCGAGGGGCCCGCCGCTCGATCAGACTCACCGCTCGACAAGGACGCGAAGGAGACACGTATGTGCCTGGCGGTACCCGGCCGAGTGCTGGGCATCGAGGAACGGGACGGCACCCGCATGGCCACCGTCGACTTCGGCGGGGTGGTCAAGGAGGTGTGCCTGGAGTACCTGCCCGACCTTCAGGTCGGTGAGTACGCCATCGTCCATGTGGGGTTCGCCCTGCAACGCCTGGACGAGGAGTCGGCCCGCCGGACGCTGGAGCTGTTCGAGAATCTCGGCATGCTCCAGGAGGAGTTCGGCGACCCCTGGGAGCAGGCCGGTCAGGCCGCGCTGCCCGACGCCGGGGAGGTGCGGCAGTGAAGTACATCGACGAGTTCCAGGACCCGGAGCTGGCGGCGCGGCTGCTCGACGACATCAGGGCCACGGTGACCAGGCCGTGGGCGCTGATGGAGGTGTGCGGCGGCCAGACGCACACCATCATCCGGCACGGCATCGACCAACTGCTGCCCGACGAGGTGGAGTTGATCCACGGGCCGGGCTGTCCGGTGTGCGTCACGCCGCTGGAGGTGATCGACAAGGCGCTGGCGATCGCCTCCCGCCCCGAGGTGATCTTCTGCTCCTTCGGTGACATGCTGCGCGTGCCGGGCACCGGACGTGACCTGTTCCAGGTCCGCGGCGAGGGCGGCGACGTCCGGGTGGTGTACTCGCCGCTCGACGCGCTGCGGATCGCCGGGGAGAACCCGGACCGGCAGGTGGTCTTCTTCGGCATCGGCTTCGAGACGACTGCCCCGCCCAACGCGATGACGGTCCATCAGGCCCACAAGCACGGCATCCGCAACTTCAGCCTGCTCGTCAGCCACGTCCGGGTCCCCCCGGCCATCGAGGCGATCATGCAGTCCCCGGACTGCCGGGTGCAGGGCTTCCTCGCGGCCGGCCATGTGTGCAGCGTGATGGGCGTCGAGGAGTATCCGGCGCTGGCGGAGCGGTTCCGGGTGCCGATCGTGGTGACCGGCTTCGAGCCGCTGGACATCCTGGAGGGCGTCCGGCGCACCGTGCGGCAACTGGAACGCGGCGAGCACACCGTCGAAAACGCCTACCCGCGCGCGGTCCGGCCCGAGGGCAACCCGGCGGCGCGGGCCATGCTGGACGACGTCTTCGAGGTCACCGACCGGGCCTGGCGCGGCATCGGGGTCATCCCCGGCAGCGGCTGGCGGCTGGCGAGCCGCTACCGGGACTACGACGCCGAACACCGCTTCCAGGTAGGGGACATCAGGACGCTGGAGCCGGCCGAGTGCCGCAGCGGTGAGGTGCTGCAGGGATTGCTGAAGCCGCACGAGTGCGAGGCCTTCGGCACGACGTGCACCCCCCGCACGCCGCTGGGAGCGACGATGGTGTCCAGCGAGGGCGCCTGCGCGGCGTACTACCTGTACCGGCGGCTGGACCTGCCGGAGCGGGCGGCGCCGGTGACCGTGACGGCCCCGAGCCAGGAGGGCACCTCCCTTGTCTGACACCACCGCAGCGCCGGACATGCTCTCCTGGACCTGCCCGGCTCCCCTGCGCGACCGACCCCGCGTGGTGATGGGCCACGGAGGTGGCGGCGCCCTGTCGGCCGAGCTCATCGAGCAGGTCGTGGTGCCCGCGCTGGGCGGGCCGGAGCCGGCCCCGCTGACCGACTCCGCGACCGTCGAGCTCGGTGGTGCGCGGCTCGCCTTCTCCACCGACTCCTTCGTCGTGCGGCCGCTGTTCTTCCCCGGCGGCAGCATCGGTGACCTCGCCGTCAACGGCACGGTCAACGACCTCGCCATGAGCGGGGCCCGCCCGGCGTTCCTCTCGTGCGGGCTCATCCTGGAGGAGGGCGTCGAGATCGCCACCGTCGCCAGGGTGGCCGGAGCGCTCGGAGCCGCCGCGTCGGCGGCCGGGGTGCGGGTCGTCACCGGTGACACCAAGGTCGTCGAGGCCGGGCACGGCGACGGTGTCTACATCAACACCTCCGGCATCGGCCTGATCCCGGCCGGGGTCGACCTGCGGCCCGAGCGGGTCGTCCCCGGCGACGTCGTCATCGTCAGCGGGGCCGTCGGCCTGCACGGCGTGGCCATCATGAGCGAGCGGGAGAACCTGCGCTTCGAGGTCGGGATCGAGAGCGACTGCGCTCCGCTCGGCGGCCTCGTCGAGGCGATGCTCGCCGTCACGCCCGACCTGCATGTGCTGCGCGACCCGACCCGCGGCGGGCTGGCCGCCTCCCTCAACGAGATCGCCTCGGCGTCCGGGTGCGGGGTCGTCGTCCAGGAGCGGGCGGTACCGGTGCCGCCTCCCGTGGCCGGCGCCTGCGCCATGCTGGGGCTCGACCCGATGTACGTGGCCAACGAGGGCAAGCTCGTCGCCTTCGTACCCCGTGAGCACGCCGACGCGGTCCTTGCCGCGATGCGGGCGCACGAACGGGGGTCCGAGGCGGCGATCGTCGGCGAGGTGGTCGCGGACCACCCGGGCATGGTCGTGGCCCGGACGGGGCTGGGCGGGACGCGCGTGGTGGACCTGCCACTGGGCGAGCAGTTGCCGCGGATCTGCTGAGCGGGGTCCGGGGAGTGCGGTGCGCCTCGGTGGTGCTGAGGCGCGCCGCCGGCGCCTGCCGGCGGCCGGCGGGGCGATCGCACCCGTCGCCGCGGCGGCGCCGGTCACCCTGCTCCCGGGGCGAGGAGGTGGGCGTACTCGGCCCGCGCGTCGACCACGTCACCCGAGGCCGGGGTGCCCGGCCGGTCGAGGAGGTGAGGGCGTCGTCGTCGAGCGGGGAGATGCCGTCGTCACGGGCTTCGGTGCCGGAGGGCGCGATCCTCGCGTCAAGGGTCCCGCGGCGGACGTCCTGGACGCCGGGCGCCGTGACAGGACGCATGTGGCGTTCGGGTACGGAGTGCACCGCGCTGCACCGCGGAGCCGCCGGCCTCAGTGGGTCAGGCCCCGCCGGCCCGGGCGGGTGTCCAGGGTCCAGGTGTGGGTGCAGCCGGGGCACTGGAGGTGGACGCGGGCGCCCTCGTTGGAGATGAGGTAGCGCCAGTGCGTCGGGCAGTTGCGGCGGGCCGCGCAGGTCACGCAGTCGCGGGCGTCGTCGCAGCGGGGGCAGGGCACCCAGGCACGGCGGGCCCGGTCGGCGTGCGGATCAATGGGAAGTCGCATCGCCCTCGTCCCGCCCCGGCAGCACACCGGCTGCCACCAGCATGGCGTACGTCCGCTCCTGTTCCTCGTCGAGGCCGGAGTAGAGCAGCGTGTGGGCCGCCTCCTCCGACCGCAGCGCGGCCACGGGGTCCCAGTCGGGTTCGAGTGCGGCCAGTACCTCGGCCCGTCGGCGGGCTTCCTCCCGCGTGAGGTCGATGCTGAAGGGCACGAGGTCCGGAGCGGAGGTGTCATCCATGAGGGCGGTGCTTTCACGCGGGAACGTACTGGCCCAGCCACGTCTACCAGGCGTGATGCTCCACGTGAAGCGGATGTGACGGATGCCATCGTCCGGGACCCCTGCGGTCAGGCCGCCTGATCGTCCTTCCGGGCGGGCTCGTGGTGCTCGGGTCGGTCCGTCCGCCCGGAGCGGGCGGGGACGGCCGTACGTCCCACCGCTGCGGCGAGTTTGCGCAGTCGCCGCCAGTCCAGGCGGGGCGGCAGGTCGGGCACGCCCGGCCGTTCGCGGGGGACGCGCACGCGCAGGGCACGGCGCTCGATCCGGCAGCGCACGGGTGTGCTCAGGGTCGTGGCCTCACCGTCGAGGCCGACCTCCAGTCGCGGCTCGTCGGCCTCGATGATCACCTCGTGGGCCGTGAGCGCCCCGAACCCCTGCGGGTCGAGCAGCAGCTCCGCCGCCTCGATGGCGCTGTCCACCTTCACGGAGAGCACGCCGAGCCTGCCGGAGTTCAGCCGCTGGCGCCGGCCGAACCCGAGGGGGTCGTCGATGCGGTACGGGTTGTTGCTCACCAGCACGGCCTGCGGATCGGTGAACGTCCTGCCGTCGGCGCGGGCGGTCAGGCGCGGGCCGCGCTGCCGGCTGAGCAGGTCGGGCAGCAGATCCAGTGCCGTACCGACCTTGTCGTCGCGGTAGCCGGGGCTCTGCACGACGGCGCCGTACACGCCGAAGGAGGCGTTGTTGACGAACGGGCGGTCGCCCGCGAAGCACAGGTCCACGCGGAGTTCCACGCCGTCGGTGAGCGCGTCGAGGCAGCTGGCGGGGTCCTCGCGGTCCAGGCCGAGGTCCATCGCGAAGTGGTTGCGGGTGCCGGCCGAGATCACGAGGAACGGCAGTCCGTGTTCCGCGGCCACCGCCGCGACCAGCGCCTGGGTGCCGTCGCCGCCGGCGACGCCGAGCAGGTCGGCGCCGTCGGCCACGGCCTGGCGCGCGAGCGCGGCGACATCCTGATGGTGCTCGGGGTCCAGCAGGACGACCTGCGCGCCGAGGCTCTCGGCCTTCTCCCGCAGTGCGAACTTCTCGACCTTGCCACCGCCCGAGCGCGGGTTGAGCAGCAGGAAGGGGCGCCGCGGGGGCGGGGTGCGGTACTCGCGCTGCCGTCCCTGCCGCAGACCGGTGCTGCGCAGGGCGTACCGGCCGCTCCACACGGCCGCGCACCACAGCAGCCCGGAGACGGTGACCACCCACAGGAGGTTCGCCCGCGCGAAGAGCACGACCACTCCGACGGGGGCGGCGAGGGCCAGCAGTGCGGCGGCGACGCGCACGGGGCCACGGCGGGACAGCGTCCACCACAGGGCGGCGAAGGTGAGGCAGAGGCCCGCGAGTCCCACGACGAGCAGGAGCAGGCCGCCGAGGCCGCCCTGCGCCAGCGGCAGCAGCACCGCCACGGCCGCCGCCGTCAGGGCGCCCCTGGCGGCCCATGTCTGCCGCCGGTGCCGCCACTCCACCGATGTCTCTCCCACGGGTCCCCTCCACACGCGGCCGGCCGGCGTCGCCTTCCGTGCGCTTCCAAGGTCTCATGCGGGCGGACGGCGGCGCACAGGGGCCGGGGGCGCGCGGTTGGCCGCGGGGACGTGGAGCGGGTGCACGGCGGTTCGCAGGGCGGGGACCCGCGGTCCTCGCGCGCGGGCGGGCCGGTCCCCCGGACCTCCCGCCTGATCCGTTCGAGTGGTGCGTTCCCCCACACGGTCGTACCGTCGGAACCAGTCGGCCCGATCGACGCGCACGGACGCAGCACAACGGCGGGGAGCCGAGATGAACAGGCACAGCACCAGGGCGGCCCTCACGCTCTGCGCCGCGGCGGCTCTCGTGGCGTCCCTGGGCACCGCCTCCGGCGCGCCGGCGAGTGCGGACGCGGTGCAGCAGGCCGAGGAACCGGTGCTGGTCGACTGCTTCTGGCGCCCCGAGGTGCGCCCCGACGACTTCATGCTGGCCTGCGGTGACGGCAACAGCCGGCTCGCCTCCCTGAAGTGGCTGCGCTGGGACGGGGACGCGGCGATGGCCAGGGGGGTCAACTGGGTCAACGACTGCAAGCCGTACTGCGCGGCGGGCAGGTTCCACCCGTACTCCGTGACGGTGCGGCTGGAGGATCCGAAGCCGTGGAAGAAGAACCCGGACATGCAGCAGTACGGCAAGATCAGCCTGACCTACCTGGAAGGCAGGCCTGAAGGGTTCCCGAAGGTACTCACGTACCCCCTGTGGAGCTGAGCCGAAGCCGGCTGCGCCAGCGCATGTCCGCCACCCTGTTCCGCCCTCGGCCGTCCGTTCGGTTCGATGTCCGGGTGTCCGCCCCGAAGCGGTGATCGCGGCTCTGTTACGCGTCGGTGACGAAGGGGGCGAAGTTGTGGAATGGCCGCAGGGCAACGAACTGCCGGCGGGCCGAGTCGTATGAGACGTAAGGACGGCAAAGCGCACGACACATTGGGGGACCACGTCAGCACCCGCCTCCGTACCCGACTCGGCATCGCCGCCTCGCGGCCGGGGCGGCTCTCACACCGACCGCCGTCCCGGCCTCCGCCGGTCCGGCCGCATCCGGCACGCCCCGGTTCCTGGCGCCTGGCCGGCTGCCGCCGCACCCGGCCTCGGCCTGGTAGGTTGACGCCGGCCAGGAAGTCCTCGTCGGCCGGCAAGGTCCTGACGGCCACCACGACCGCGTCCGGGACGGTGCCGTCGGCCCCGGAGCCCGCCGGCGCCTCGCGCAGGGCGCGCGGGTCGTTCGCGTCGACGGCGACCGGCGTCACCCTCGGATCGCCGCCCGGAGGCCTGCGGGACAGGGCGAGCACCCGGTGGCCGCGTCGGTCACCCGCTGCCCACCATCCCGGTGGCACCCAGCAAAGCGATCGTCGTACGGGCTGTCATCGCACCCGCTCCTCACTGACCTGGCCCCCCGCGCGCCCGCCGTGCGCGAGACGGCCGCGCGGCATCGGGGAGCTGAACTGCGCCGCCAGCAACGCGGCCGAGGCGAGGACGAACCCGGCGGACTGCGTCAGGCTCAACGACTCGCCCAGCCCGAGGCCGACGAGGGCCGCGACCAGCGGGGACAGCAGGACCAGCGGTGCGGACGCGCCGACCGGCAACCGCCCTATCCCGCGGAACCACAGCGTGTACGCGATCAGCCCGCCCATGCTGCCGAGCCACAGATAGCCACCGGCGGCCGCGGCGTCGATCCGGTGCGGCACACCTTCGATCGCGAGCGCCGGCGGGAGCAACAGCATTCCGCCGGCGGTCAGTTGCCAGCTCGCCAGCGTCAGGGGGCGCACCCCGGCGGGGCGGCCCCAGCGTTTGGTGAGGACGACCCCGCCGGCCATCGCCGCCGTGCCGCCGAGACCGGCGAGCACGCCGAGGGCGTCCAGCCGCGCATGCGGTCCGAGCACGACGAGTCCGACGCCCAGCACGCCGAGCACGCCCCAGGCCCACCGCCAGGCCGTCGGCCGCTCGTCGAGCACCGCGACGGCAAGCCCGGCGACCAGCAGTGGCTGGGCGGCGCCGAGGGTGGCGGCGACACCACCGGGGAGCCGTCCGGCCGCCAGGAACAGCAGGGGGAAGAAGGCGGCGATGTTCAGCACGCCCAGGACGGCGGCCTTCCACCACCAGTCCCCGCGCGGGAGCACGCGGGTCAGGGCGAGTCCGATCAGCCCCGCGGGCAGCGCCCGCATCAGCCCGGCGAAGAGCGGATGCCCGGGTGGCAGCAGTTGCGTGGTCACCGCGTAGGTGGTGCCCCAGGACGCCGGAGCGAGTGCCGTCAGTGCGACGGTCGCAGCCTGCTGAGCGGACACGCCGCGCGGCGGGCCGGGCGACCGCTCGGTCTGAGTCTCCATGAGGGAAGTCTCCGCGGCCCGTGTCATGAATCCAAAGCATGCTTGTCATAGCAGCCATGAACGAGAACGATGACTTGCGTGGACCTTCAGCAGATGCGCTACGCCGTCGCCCTCGCCGAGACGCGCAACTTCACCCGGGCCGCCGAGCGCTGCTCGGTCGTGCAGTCGTCGCTCAGCCACCGGATCGCCGGTCTGGAACGCGAGCTCGGGGTGCGCCTCTTCGCCCGGTCCAGCCGTCGCGTCGAACTCACCGGTGCCGGGGAGGCGTTCGTCGCCGGTGCCCGCGAGTGCCTGGCGGCCGCCGACCGTGCGGCCGCCGACGCCGCCGCCGCGACCGGCGTGGTGCGGGGCAGGCTCGCCGTAGGCGTGATCGTGACGACGGCCGCCGTCGACGTACCCGAACTGCTCCAGCGGTACCGCGCCCGGCACCCGCAGGTCCGCGTCGCCCTGCGCTCCGGACGCAGCGACGACCTGGTGGCGGCGATCCGCGAGGGCGAGCTGGACATCGCCTTCCTCGGCCTGCCGGAGAGCCGGCGGCCGTCCGGGGTGGAGTACGTCGTCCTCGATCACGACCGGCATGTGCTGGTGGTGCCGGCCGGGCACCGCCTCGCGGGCGCGCCCCGCGTCACCCTGAAGGACATCGCCGGGGAGACCTTCGTGGACTTCATGGCCGGGACGCCCGCCCGGGCCCAGTCCGACGAGGCGTTCGGCGCCGCCGGACTGGTCCGTGACGTCGCGTACGAGGCGGCCGTCGTGGAGCTGATGACCCGGCTGATCACACGGGGACTCGGCGTGGCGCTGATGCCGTCGGCGTTCATCGGCCCACTGGCCGCCGCCGATCCGGAACTGGCGCTGGTCCCGGTGACCGACGGCCCGCGCCGGGTGGAGTATCTGGCCTGGAGCCGCTTCAACCCCAGCCCGGCGACCCGCGCCGTGCTCGACGTCCTCGGGGTCAGGACACCGGCACGGCACGCGGGCCCGGCGAGCGTTTGAGCCGGCGACAGCGCCTACTCGGCGGGGACGAGGAACTCCCGCCCGGACAGGGGCCGGGCGACGATACGGGTGTCGCCCACCCAGCCGTAGAAGCCCTGGCCGAAGCGCTCGTCGAAGCTGGTGGCGCCGAGGACGAAGGGCTTGCCGAGGGTGGCGATGCCGGTGGACGGCTGGGACGGGTTGCGGGCGATCTTCGAGCCGTCCACGTAGAGCACCGTGCGGCGGCCGTCGTTGACGACGGCGATGTGCATCCACCGGCCCACGGGAACCGCGTGGCTCCACGACGTCGGATCGGCGTCCTGGCGGTGGGGGTAGACCACGAACTGGAGGAACCGTTCCGGCGACACGTTGAGGCTGCACGTGGGCTCCAGGGGCGACCATCCGGTGGTCTTGCCCGCGTCGCCGCTGCGCCCCTGCCAGCTGAGGATGCCCATCCAGCTGTGGTCGCCCTCGAAGGGCTCGGGCAGCCGGACGAAGGTCTCGATGGTGTAGCCCCGGGTGAACTTCTCCGCGTTCAGGGGCGCTTGCGCGGCGGTGGTCAGGATCGCGCCACGGTCGGGGTTCTTGCCGCCGTCGAACCGCAGGCTCGCGTGCGCGGGCTGGCCGGGGTGGTGGTCCCCGGACCAGGTGAGCGCGTCGGGCCCGCTGGTGTGCAGTCTGCTGACCGTCAGGTCGTTGCCGTTTCCGGACAGGTCCCGCACCACGACACCGTTCGCGACGGGCGTGCCGGGCTCCCCGGGGGCCCGGGTGCCGGAGTCGTCGAAGCGCCAGTAGGCGAGGGTGCCGCGCGGCATCACGGCGGACGGCGGGCGCGGGGCCGGCGGGGTGACCGGGGCGAAGCCCTCGAAGCGCTTGTCGAAGTCGATGGTGAGGCTGAACCGGTCGACGTCACCGGTGAGTTCGATCGTCTCGGCCTCCAGCGGCGACCTCTTCTGCGGGTCCCGGGCCAGGAACCAGGGCGAGAACGTCTCCACGTCGACGACGCCCCGGGCGAGGTCGAACCCGTAGGTGCGGATCATCCCGGCGCCGCCGTAGTAGCGGTCCTGGTAGTTGGTGATGTGCACGTGGACATCGTTGTCGAAGTCGTTGGTCAGGACCGTGCGCCCGGGGGGCCAGTAGTGGCCGCCGAGCGCCAGGAAGATCTGGTCGTTGCCCTTGATCAGGCCGTTCCACAGGCGCTCGCCGTTGCCCGACAGCGTCGCGCGGCCCTCGTCGTCCGCCCATGCGATGTCGTGCGTGGTGAGGACGGCGGGCAGGGTCGGGTGCGCGTCCAGCACGTCCTGGGCCCAGCGCAGTCCCTTGTCCGACACCCTCCAGTCCAGGGCGAGGACGAGCCACTCGCGGCCACCGGCGCGCAGCACGTGATACGTGTTGTAGCCGTCGGGCGAGGCGCCCCGGTAGGTGGGCATGGACGCGTAGCGCGCGGGGCCGAAGGCGGCGAGATAGGCGGAGTCGCCGCGCTGGTCGTCCGTCGAGGACCGGATGTCGTGGTTGCCGGCGAGGACGCTGTAGGGCACCTTGCCGTGCAGGGCGCGGAAGGTGTCGGCGGCGAGCTCGATCTCGTCCTCGGTACCGTGCTCGGTGACGTCGCCGAGGTGGGTCATGAAGGCGATGTTGGCCGAGGCGCGCTCGGCCGCGAGATAGCGGAAGGTCGCCCGCAGCGGCTCCGGGTCGGCGCTGTCGGCGTCGAAGAGGTACTGCGTGTCGGGCAGCACGGCCAGCGCGAAGCGCGGGCTCTGCGCGTCGAACCGGCCGCCGCGAGCCGCCTCGGAGGTCTGCGCGTGCGCGGCCGCCGGGGAGGCGAGGGCCGCGCCGGCCGCGCCGGCCGCCGGCACCGCGACCGCGGCGCGCAGCAACGCGCGTCTGTGGAGGGGGTTGTGTTCTTCTGCTGCACTCATGACTGCTCCAGGTGGGGTGAGCCGCGTCGGGTCAGGCCGTACGCTGCTCACTCCCGCTGACCGCACGGTGGCGCTCAGCTGAACAGGGGCAACCGGGTGCCCGACGTCACACCCCGCTCGAGGACCCCCGCACCGCCGGCGGACACCGCGGCGGTGGCGCGGTCGCCGGTGACCGGGCCGGCCGGTGTGACGGGCCTACGCACGCGCCGTCGGGTGAGTCACCGGTCCCGGCCGTCCGGAGCCGCGGGTACCTCCATGCGGCAGAAGCAGGACGAGGCGATCGGTACGTCCGCCAGCGCGGCGGCGATCTTCAGTTGCTGCGCCACGATCTCCGCCTCGCCGAGCTTGCCCAGCCGCGTCAGGCACTCGTGGAAGCCGTGCAGGGACCAGACGTTGCCGGGGTGCTGCTGGGGGCGGGGCAGGGTCGCGTCGAGTCCGAGGTCGGCCCGGTAGACCGCCTCGGCCTCGGCGATCCGGCCCTGTTCGAGGAGCAGGGCGCCGTAGGCGTGGCGGGCGGGCTGCATCCAGCCCCAGGGCTCGTCGTAGGGGAGGCTGTCGTCGAGCACGATGGACCGTTCCAGTGCGGCGAAGGCCTCGGTGTGGTTGCCGTTGCGGTACTCCAGTTCGCCGTCGAGCATCTCCGAGGCCACGGCGAGGATGTCGGCGCAGGTGTTGTTGAACAGGGTGCGGGACTGCGGGACCCGGGTGCGGGCCTCGCGGAACAGGCGGCGTTCGGCCTCGGCCTCGTCGGTACGGCCGGTCGCGGAGAGGGCGACGCCGCGGGCGTAGTGGAGCATCGCGGTGGTCACGCAGTACAGCCGGTCGTCCTCGGGGAACGGCAGTTCCAGGATGTCCGTCCAGCGGCCGAAGCGGATCAGGACATGGACCCGCATCGCGAGGAAGCCCTCCAGCCAGTCGGCCATGGGCGGGCTCTGCACCCGCAGCAGCTCCTCCGTGATGGTCTGCTCCAGTTCGGCCGCGGTCCTCAGGGCGGTCCGGGACTGGCCGAGGAACATCGCGCCGTAGATCTTGAAGTGGTAGTTGTGCGAGCGGTACAGGGTGTAGAAGTTCATCGCGCCGGAGCGGGCCAGGTACTTCTCGTCGGCGGCGATCGCCTCGCTGTTGCCCGCGACCACGCGCCGGTAGTCGCCGCACAGCACGTCCAGGTGCGAGGGCATGTGCTGGAGGTGGCCGGCGTCCGGCACCAGGCCCCGCAGCCGGTCGGCGACGGTGAGGGCCGCCTCGGGGGTGGCGGACATCTCCATCAGGTGGATGTACATGTGCAGTACGCCGGGGTGCCGTGCCCCGTCGTCGGTGGCGAGCGCGCGGTCGAGGACGTGCTTGGCCTCCAGGGTGCGGGCGCCTTCCGCGGGCTCTCCGGTGCGGATGTCCCACAGCTGCCAGGGCGTGAGGTTCATCAGCGCGTCGGCGTGGAGGGTGGCCAGGTCGAGGTCGCCGGGGTCGAGCTCGTACACGGCCCGCATGCGGTCGGCGTAGGGCTCGTTCCACACCGAGCAGTCCTCGACGGCCTCCCGCTGCGGATAGCGGGCGCGCAGAGCCTCGATCAGGGCGCGTTCGACGGCGGTGGCGCCGGACGACTTGTCGTGGGCGCGCTCCACGGCGTCGTGGGTGCGGTCGACGGTGCGGACCAGCTCCCGCTCGTCGAAGGCCTCCCAGGGCTTGTTGTAGTTGGGGCCGAGGGCGTAGGCGATCCCCCAGTACGCCATGGCGCAGTCGGGGTCGGCGGCCGCGGCGGCCTCGAAGCAGCAGACGGCCTCCTCGTGGTGGAAGGCGTAGGTCCAGATCAGGCCGCGGTCGAACCACAGCTGGGCTTCGGGGGACGTGGTCGTCACCGACCGGGTGTGGGTGCCGAGGTCGTAGTAGTCCATCGGTGTCTCCTGTGCTCGCGCGGGCGTCGCGGACCCGGATCGCCGGTTCCCGAACGGCACAATTCTCGGGTGCCGCAGGGCGGGTGGCGGCGCGCACGCACGCTCCGGGGGCCGTGGCAACTCGAAAGGGGGATCAAGGGGCAGCCGGGCCGTGAAGCCAAGCGCGTCCCTCGGGAGCCCCAAGCACGGATCAAGCCATGGGCATGAATTCACCACGCCGCCCCATGAATTCGTAGCGTGAACCCTTAGCCATGACACTGGGCATACGTTCGAGGTCGTGAATGTCGACGACGCACCTTCCCGAGGCACCGGCCGTCCGCGAGCCTCGTCCCCCGCGGCGGCGGCTCACCGCCGCACCCTCCTGCGCGCCGGCCTGACCGGCGCCGCGGCGCTCGCCGCCGGCCTCGCCTTCGACGCCTCCCCCGCGTCCGCCGTCCCCGCGGCGCCGCACCACCGTCCCGGTACCCCCTCGCAGGCCCTGCGCGCCCTCGATGCGGGCAACCACCGCTGGCGCACGAACAGCGAGCGGCATCCGCACGAGTCACCGGCCGTCCGGCAGGCGCTGACGTCCGGGCAGCATCCGTTCGCGGTGGTCCTCGGCTGCGTCGACTCCCGTGTGCCACCGGAACTGGTCTTCGACCAGGGCCTCGGCGACCTGCTCACGGTCCGCAGCGCCGGCGAGGTCCTCGACGAGGCCGTGCTCGGCAGCGTCGCCTACGGCGTGCTCGAACTGGCGGTGCCGCTGGTCGTGGTCCTCGGCCACCAGTCGTGCGGGGCGGTCCGGGCCGCCGTCGAGGCGGAGGAGTCCGGTGAGCGGCTGCCGGAGCGCATCCAGTACCTGGCCGACCGGATCAGCCCGGCGATCGACCACACGAAGGACGGCGACGCCCGCGTCGACGCGACCATAGACGCCCAGATACGGCTCGTCCGCTCCCGCCTGGCCGCCGAACCCGACCTGGCCGCCAGGGTGACCTCCGGTCAGCTCGCCGTCGTAGGCGCCCGCTACGAGCTGACGACGCAGCGCGTGCACCCCGTCTCCTGACACGGGAGGGGGCGAGCGGACCCCGTCGGCCCGTCCGCCCCCTCGGTCCGCGCGTTGCGTCAGCCCGGGTTGTCGCCGTGCGTGAGGGTCTCCCAGGCGACGAAGAGGTTGTTGCTGCCGGACGGGCGGTTGCGCGCGGTCAGGGCCGCGGTGTTGGTCATGGCGTGGCCGAGCCGGTTGTGCAGGGCGTTGTAGCCGACCTCGGTGACCGGGCCGAGCCCGAGGTGCAGCGAGCCGCCGCACAGCCAGCCCGGCACGCCCGCGCCCATCTCGTACTTGGCCTGGAAGCCGAGCGCGTGCCGCAGCCGTTCGCCGACATCGGTGCCGTAGAGGTCCTGGCCCTGGATGCGGCTGGTCTCGGCGACGTGGGAGATGGCGGATATGCCGTAGCCGGTGTGCGTGAGGTCGCGGCAGGTCTCCTGGGTGAGGCCGGTGACGAAGGTGCCCTGGCCCTGCCAGTAGTTGACGATCTTGTCGCGGGTGTTGAGGTTCTGGCTGGGGACGGTCTTCGGCAGGGCGCCGTCGGACTCCAGGTAGACGTAGGCGGCGGTGCGGGTGCGGAACTTCGCCATGGCCTTGTCGTACGAGGCCCTGTCCTCCAGGAAGACGGAGATGCCGATCGCGGCCTCCATCATCGACAGCTCCCAGTTGCCGTTGGAGTTCGAGCCGTTGATGATCTCGGGCAGATAGACGTTGCGGAGCATGGTGGCGAAGCGGCCGGAGTTCGCCCAGCCGCCGGTGTACGTGTACTTGATGATCTCGGCGGCCTTCGGCCAGGAGGAACCAGCCCAGCCGGTCTGCAAGGGGGCGTTGCTGTTGGTGTGGTCGCGGATGACGGCCGACCAGGCGTCCATCAGCTCGATGGCCTTCCGGGCGTGCCGCTCGTCGCGCGTGATGTACCAGGCGAGTGCGTGGGTGTACGCGGCGATCGCGTCCTCGCGCTCGTCGGTGCAGCCGTGGTTGGGGTTGGAGTACGAGCCGCACTCGACCACCGCGCGGGGCTTGGGCGTGCGGTTCAGGTCCGCGTACTTGCTTGCCCTCATCCGGTCGAAGGCGCCCTTCCAGGGCTGGGCGCCGGCGCCGACCTTGCTTCGGGTGAAGTCCAGCTGACCCTTGGAGACGGTCACGCCGGGGTGGACGAAGGTGGCGGGCGCGGCGCCGGCGCCGGGTGCGCCGGGTCCCGCGACCAGGGTGGCCACGAGGGCCGCGGCCGTGGCGGTGGTGGCGAGGAGCGGGCGGCGAGCCCGGCGGCGGGGACGGACGGGGGCGTCTGTCATGGGGGAGGTCCGTTCTCGTATGTGAACGACTGGCGACTGACTGAACGCACACACTGGCCGTGACCATAGGTACGGACCAGCCTTCCGTCAAGACGCAAGGGAAGAAGGGGTGTTCGGAGGCGGCGCGCGAGAAGTTACCAATTGGTATGCCGTGACTTCGCATGCCAACGGCAGTAGAACCCGTTTCGGTTCACTCGAAATCGAGGAGTGCCGTATGAGCGCTGACCTCCAGAAGAAACCCCCACTGAGCGGAATCTCCCGCCGTCGATTCATCGCAGGAACAGGTTTCATTTCAAGCGCCCTTGTACTCAATGGCAACGGCTCGCCCGCGCTCGCGGCGCGGCAGCAGAACGCCGCCGGGATCGAACCGGGTGCGCGGATTCCGGTCCTGGTGATCGGCACCGGGTACGGCGGCTCGGTCGCCGCTCTCCGGCTCGCGCAGGCCGGTGTCGACGTCCACATGGTCGAAATGGGAATGGCCTGGGACACCCCGGGTCCGGACGGGAAGATCTTCGCCAACACGACCAGCCCCGACTACCGTTCGTTCTGGCTGCGCACCAGGACCAAACACCCCCTGAGCAACTTCCTGGGCTTTCCGCTCGACAAGAACGTCCCGCGCTACACCGGCATTCTCGACGCCGAGGAAATGGGCGGGATCACGGTCTACCAGGGCCGCGGAGTCGGCGGTGGATCACTGGTCAACGGCGGCATGGCCGTCACGCCGAAACGCGAGAACTTCGCGGCCGTACTGCCGTCGGTCGACGCCGACGAGATGTACGACGTGTATTACCCACGCGCCAACTCCGAGCTCGGCGTCAGCACGATCGACCCCGCCTGGTTCGAGACGGCGTCGTGCTACCAGTACGCCCGGGTGGGCCGCAGACACGCCCAGCGTTCCGGATTTCCCTTCGTCTTCGTGCCGGACGTCTACGACTGGGAGTACATGAAGCGCGAGGCCGCCGGCACGGTCCCGAGATCGGCGCTGGCCGGTGAGATCCTCTTCGGCAACAACCACGGCAAGAAGAGCCTCCAGCAGACCTATCTCGCCCGGGCCCGGGCCACCGGAAAGGTCACCGTGTCCCCCCTGCACAGGGTCGCTTCCGTCACTCCGGCGTCCTCGGGCGGTTACACCGCCGCCATCGAGCAGCTCGACACCGGCGGCGGCGTCACGGCCGTGAAGACGGTCACCGCGGCCCGGGTGTTCTTCGCCGCCGGCAGCGTGGGCACCAGCAAGCTCCTGGTCCGTCTCAAGGCCCAGGGCGCGCTGCCCGGCCTGAACGGCGAGGTCGGCAAGGGCTGGGGCGAGAACGGCAACGTCATGTGCGGGCGCGCCAACCACATGTGGGATCCCACCGGCGCCCTGCAATCCTCGATTCCGACCGCGGGAATCGACAACTGGGCAGCCGGCGGAGCATTCGCCGAAGTCGCTCCGCTGCCCACCGGAATCGAGACGTACGCCTCCTTCTATCTGTCGATCACCAAGAACCCGCACCGCGCCGAGTTCTCCTGGAACCCGGCGAGCGGAAAGGTCGAACTCAACTGGCAGACGGCCTGGAAACAGCCGTCGATCACCATGGCCAAGTCGATATTCGACCGGATCAACGCGAAAGAGGGCACGATCTACAGGACGGATCTCTTCGGCCTGTACAAGATCTGGGGCGACCACCTCACCTACCATCCCCTGGGAGGCGCGGTGCTGAACAGGGCGACGGACAACTACGGCCGTCTGCACGGCCATGTGGGCCTCTACGTCGTCGACGGGGCGCTGGTCCCGGGCAACGCGAGCGTGAACCCGTTCGTCACCATCACGGCGCTCGCCGAACAGAACATCGAGGAGATCGTCGCCACCGACTTCTGACCCGCCTAATACTCCAGCCGTAGATCGTGATCTTCATGCCTGAGTGGCTTGTCGACGGTAGTGGCTGGCCTGGGATCGGGCCTGGTGGCGGCGCCGCCAGTCGG